>CAIYDQ010000368.1 GCA_903925075.1 uncultured Geobacter sp. | reverse complement strand
CTGGTTCGTCGCCAAGGTCTAC
The DNA here is from genome assembly GCA_903925075.1 of uncultured Geobacter sp. Classification (GTDB taxonomy): domain Bacteria; phylum Desulfobacterota; class Desulfuromonadia; order Geobacterales; family Geobacteraceae; genus Geomonas. Next base: position 13,253 of record CAIYDQ010000368.1, on the reverse strand, counting down.
TTCCTGATCTTCTGCTGCATGTGGATCAGGGCCACCTACCCGCGTTACCGCTACGACCAGCTGATGCGCCTGGGATGGAAGGTGTTCCTGCCGCTTACCCTGGTGAACGTGGTGGTGACCGGCATCTGGGTGATCGCCCAAGGCAAGTAGCCGAGGCCGGCAGAGCAACGACGAAGAGTTCAAAACCGCAACAATCCGATAAGGCGAGGTGCCGAAAATGATAATGCCGCTCTTACAAGGTCTTAAGATCACTTTCTCACATATGTTCAAAAAGCCGGTCACCCTGCAGTACCCGACCGAGCGGCCCGTCATCGCCGCCGGCTTTAGGGGCCTGCACGCGCTGAACGTCTCGCACGACAAGGCGAAGTGCGTCGCCTGCTATCTCTGCCCCACCGTCTGCCCGGCCAAATGCATCACCGTCGAGGCGGGGGAGGACGAGAACCACGACAAGTTCGCCGCCAAGTACGAGATCGACATGCTGCGCTGCATCTTCTGCGGCTACTGCGTCGAGGCCTGCCCGATGGACGCGGTCCGGATGACGGAGACCTTCGAGCTCGCCAACTACTCGCGCGCCGACTTCACCTACACCAAAGAGAGACTCTTAGAAAAGAAATAAAGGAGCAGTCAATGGAATCGATCTTCTTTTTCGTCGTGGCTGCGGTGGCCGTGATCTCCGGCATCCTTGTGGTCACCTGCAAGAACCCGATCAACAGCGCCCTCTCGCTGGTGATGACCTTCTTCTGCCTGGCGACCTTCTACGTCATGCTGGACGCCCCCTTCATGGCCGTCACCCAGGTCATCGTCTACGCGGGCGCCATCATGGTGCTGATCGTCTTTGTCATCATGCTGCTGAACGTGAAGACCGAGACCGTCAAGCGCGGCAGCCACGCGGTCATCTCGGGAACCGTGATCGGCGTGTTCGTGCTGTTCCAGACCTGCTGGTTCCTCATGAAGGGCTCCATGACCGGCCAGGTCGGCGTGATGGACAAGGCCATGGTGGTCAAGAGCGGGCACGTCGAGCTGATCGGCAAGGCGCTCTTCACCGACTTCCTGCTGCCGTTCGAGATCACCTCGCTGCTCTTGTTGGCGGCGATCATCGGCGCCGTGATACTGGCCAAGAAGAAAATCTAAAAAGCACTTGAGGGGTACCGCCATGTTAGCTTTGAACAACTACCTGATAGTCTCGGCCATTCTCTTCGCCATCGGCACCGTCGGCGTCTTGACCAGGAGAAACGCCATCGTCATCTTCATGTGCGTCGAGATGATGCTGAACGCCGTCAACCTGACCTTCATCGCCTTCTCCAAATATCTGGGGAACATCGACGGACAGGTCTTCGTCTTCTTCGTCATGACCGTGGCCGCCGCCGAGGCGGCAGTGGGACTGGCCCTGATGATCGCCTTCTACAAGAACCGCGAGTCGATCGACGTCGAAGACGTCAACCTGATGAAGCTGTAGGCGCGGCGCTTTAAAAGCACACTTGATCGGAAAACGATTTCACGAAACACGAAACTTCGGTGTTAAAGGAGCCAGGAATGTTTGAATACGTATGGTTGATCCCACTTTTCCCACTCATCGGGGTGGTCATCAACGGCCTATTCGGCAAGAAGATAAAGAACGAAATGATCATCGGCGGAATCGCGAGCCTCGCGGTGTTCGGCTCATTCCTGGTTTCCTGCGGAATACTCGTCCAGCTCCTCGGCATGCCGGGAGAGGAGAGGCATTTCGAAAAGACCATCTTCACCTGGATCCAGTCGGGGACCTTCAAGGCCGACGTCGGCTTCCTGATCGATCCGCTCTCCTGCGTAATGCTGATGGTGGTTACCGGGGCGGGCTTTCTGATCCATCTCTACTCCATCGGCTACATGCACGGCGAGGAAGGGTTCTACCGGTACTTCACCTACCTGAACCTGTTCGTGTTCTCCATGCTGCTCCTGGTGACCGGCAACAACCTGCTGCTGATGTTCGTCGGCTGGGAAGGGGTGGGCCTTTGCTCCTACCTCTTGATCGGCTACTACTTCCACAAGAAGTCGGCGGGCGACGCCGGCAAGAAGGCCTTCGTGATGAACAGGGTGGGCGACTTCGGCTTCCTGCTCGGCCTCTTCACCCTCTTCTGGTACATGGGCTCCACCCACAACGTCTGGACCATCAACTTCCGCGAGCTCGCCTCGCATGCCGACATGCTGCCGGTGGGCGGCGTGGTTACCGCCATCACCCTGTTCTTCTTCATCGGGGCCACCGGTAAATCTGCCCAGATCCCTCTCTACACCTGGCTCCCGGACGCCATGGAAGGCCCGACCCCGGTCTCCGCCCTGATCCACGCGGCCACCATGGTCACCGCCGGCGTCTACATGATCGCCCGCATGAACTTCATCTACATCAAGAGCCCGACCACGCTCCTGGTGATCGCCTGCGTCGGCGCCGCCACCGCGCTCTTCGCCGCCACCATCGGCACCGCCCAAAACGACATCAAGCGCGTGCTCGCCTACTCGACCGTTTCCCAGCTGGGCTACATGTTCCTGGCCATGGGGGTCGGCGCTTTCGGGGCCGGCGTCTTCCACCTGATGACCCACGCCTTCTTCAAGGCCTGCCTGTTCCTTGGTTCCGGCTCCGTCATCCACGCCATGCACCACGCGCTGCACCACGAGCACTCCGACGCCGACCCGCAGGACATGAGGAACATGGGGGGCCTTAGGAAGAAGATGCCGATCACCTTCTGGACCTTCCTGATCGCCACCATCGCCATCGCGGGCATCCCCGGCTTCGCCGGCTTCTTCTCCAAGGACGAGATCCTCTGGCAGGCGTTCTCCAACCCGCACCACGGCGAGATGAACATCGTCCTCTGGCTGGCTGGCGCCTGCGCCGCCGGACTCACCGCCTTCTACATGTTCCGTCTGGTGTTCATGACCTTCTTCGGCAAGACCCGTCTCTCCGACAAGGCCTACCACCACCTGCACGAGTCACCCTTCGTCATCGTCTTCCCGCTGATCGTGCTGGCTGCACTCTCCATGTTCGGCGGCTACCTGGGCGTGCCCAAGGTGTTGAGCGAATTCTTCACCGGCGGCGCCTTCCCCAACTACCTGGAGCACTTCCTGGATCCGGTCTTCGCCTACTCCACCAACTTCATGGCCCACTCCGGCCACGGCGAGGGGCACCACAGCGTTGCTCTGGAGTGGGGCCTGATGGGAGGCTCGGTGCTGATCGCCTGCGGCGGCATCGCCTTCGCGTGGGCGCTGTACATCGCCTACCCGGCTATCCCCGGCAGAATCGTCGCCACCTTCCCGGTGCTGCACCGCGCGGTCTACAACAAGTGGTACGTGGACGAGATCTACGACTTCATGATCGTCAACCCCTGCAAGGCGTTCAGCAACTTCCTCTGGAAGGGCTTCGACGTGGTGATCGTGGACGGCGTGGTGAACGGCGTGGCGGCGGTGGTCCGGGGCTTGAGCGGCCTATTGCGCCACGTGCAGACCGGCCTGGTGCACAACTATGCCTTCTCGATGGCCCTGGGCGTGGTGGTGATCGTCGGCTGCTACCTCTTCCGCTAAACGCTAAAGCAAACGCGATAATTTTGACCTGTAAGTAAAAGGAGCAGAGTAAATGAGCCAGACGCTACCGTTACTGAGCATATTAACCTTCACACCGCTGATCGGGGCTATCCTCCTCCTCTTTGTGAACAAGAACAGCCACGGCGTGCTCCGTACCGTTGCCATGGTGGTGTCGGTCCTGACCTTCGTCCTCTCGCTGCCCCTGATCTCGGGATACAACGGCGCCGGGACCGCACCGGGCAACATCGGCGGCTTCCAGTTCATCGAAAAGGTGCCCTGGATCGCGGCCGGCCCGTTCCAGATGAACTACCAGCTGGGCATCGACGGCATCAGCCTCTGGCTGGTGATACTGGCCACCTTCATCATGCCGATCGCCATCCTCTCCACCTGGACCGCGGTCGAGGAGAAGGTGAAGGAATACATGATCTGCCTCTTGCTGCTGGAAGTCGGCATGATCGGCACCTTCGTCTCGCTCGACCTGTTCCTGTTCTACATCTACTGGGAAGTCATGCTGATCCCGATGTATTTCATCATCGGCATCTGGGGCGGCAAGAACAAGATATACGCGGCGGTCAAGTTCTTCATCTACACCATGGTCGGCTCCCTGCTCATGCTGGTCGCTTTGATCGTCCTCTACTTCAAGGCCGGCGGCGGCGACTTCAACATCCTGCGCTTCTACGACCTGACGCTCGACCCGGCATCCCAGACCTGGCTGTTCCTGGCCTTCGCCCTGGCCTTCGCCATCAAGGTGCCGATGTTCCCGCTGCACACCTGGTTGCCCGACGCACATACCGAGGCGCCGACCGCAGGCTCCGTGATCCTGGCCGCCGTGCTCCTGAAGATGGGTACCTACGGCTACGTCCGCTTCGCCATGCCGCTCTTCCCCGACGCCACCGCCACCTTCACCCCGCTGATCGCCACCCTGTCGGTGATCGGCATCGTCTACGCCTCGCTGGTCGCCATGGTGCAGGCCGACGTGAAAAAACTGGTCGCCTACTCCTCGGTCGCCCACCTGGGCTTCGTCATGCTCGGCATCTTCGCGCTGAACACCCAGGGGATCACCGGCGGCATGCTGCAGATGCTCAACCACGGGGTTTCCACCGGCGCGCTCTTCCTCATCGTCGGCTTCATCTACGAGCGGCGCCACACCCGCCTGATCACCGATTTCGGCGGCCTGGCCAAGCAGATGCCGGTCTTCGCCGTCATGTTCATGATCGTCACCTTCTCCTCCATCGGGCTTCCCGGCACCAACGGCTTCGTCGGCGAGTTCCTGGTGCTCTTGGGCGCCTTCCAGAGCTCGCTTCGCTGGTACGCCATCATCGCCACCAGCGGCGTGATCCTCTCCGCCGTCTACATGCTCTGGATGTTCCAGCGGGTGATGTTCGGCGAGCTGAAGAACCCGAAGAACCAGGTGCTGAAAGACCTGAACGCCAGGGAAGTCATCATCATGCTGCCGCTGTTGTTCCTGATCTTCTTCATGGGCGTCTACCCGCGCCCCTTCATCGACTCCATGGCGCCGTCCATCGACCGGCTGATCAAGCAGACCACCAAGAACCAGGTGGCCAAGATCGCGCCCGCCGCAGCCGCCATGCTGGCCGTGCCCGCAGCGCAAGCGGCGACGGCAGCGCCCGGAGCGCCGGCCGAGGCTGGCGCACCTGCGGCTACCGGCGCACCCGCTGAGGCAGGCGCTGCCGCCGCGCCCGCAGCCACCGCGGCCACCGCCGCAGCCGCAGCCGCGCCGCACGGGGCTGAGCCTGCGCCAGCCGCTCACGAAGTGAAATAGACCTAGACCGCTTAGAACTAGCTGACGGAGGATTATAGATGGAAACAATTGCTATACCGGCCATAAACCTTGCAGTGGTCATGCCTGAGGTCATTCTCTCGATCGTCGCCATGGTGCTGTTGCTCGTCAACGTCTTCGTTCCGGGCAAGAACAAGGGCTACCTTGGCTTCCTGAGCCTGATCGGTCTGGCAGTGACCGCGGCGAGTACCGTGAGCGCCTGGGGACTTCCGGTGCTCGGGTTCAACGGCACGGTGGTGCAGGACAACTTCGCGATCTTCTTCAAGGTGATCTTCCTGATCTCCGCCGCCTTGGCGATCCTGATCTCCGACCGGTACATGGTGCAGGAGGAGTGCAACCAGGGCGAGCTTTACCCCCTGATCCTCTTCGCCACCATCGGCATGATGCTGATGGCCTCGGGGACCGACCTGATGGTGATCTTCCTCGGTCTTGAGCTGCTCTCCATCTGCCTGTACGTGCTGGCCGGCTTCAACCGGGCGAGCCTCAAGTCGAACGAGGCGGGCCTGAAATACTTCCTGTTGGGCGCCTTCTCCACCGGCTTCCTGCTCTACGGCATGGCGCTCACCTACGGCGCGACCGGGAGCACCAAGATCCAGGTGATTTACAGTTTCGTCGCCGGCAACCCGGCCGTCGCCACCAACCCCCTCTTCGTGATCGGCATGCTGCTGATCGCCGTCGGCTTCTCCTTCAAGATTGCGGCGGCCCCGTTCCACATGTGGACCCCGGACGTCTACGAAGGCGCGCCCACCCCGATCACCGCCTTCATGTCCGCGGGCCCCAAGGCCGCCGGCTTCGCCGCCTTCATCAGGGTGATGATCTTCGCCTTCCCCATGCTGAACGCCCACTGGACCCAGGTCCTTTGGATCCTGGCCGTCTTGACCATGACCGTCGGCAACGTAATCGCGCTTTCCCAGGACAACATCAAGAGGATGCTGGCCTACTCCTCCATCGCCCACGCGGGCTACGCCCTGGTAGGCTTCACCGCCTGCAACGCCCAAGGCGCCGCCGGCATCCTGTTCTACATGCTCTCCTACGCCTTCATGAACATCGGCGCCTTCGCCGTCATCATCCTGATCGGCAAGAAAGGCGAGAAGAACGGCAACGTGCAGGACTTCGCCGGCCTGGGCTTCAAGAAGCCGCTTCTGGCCGTGATCTTCTCCGTGTTCCTGTTCTCGCTGGCCGGCATTCCGCCGACCGCCGGCTTCATCGGGAAGTTCTACCTTTTCTCCGCCGCCATCAAATCCGGCTACGTTGGTCTCGCCATCATCGGCGTCTTGAACTCCGCCGCCTCCGTTTACTACTACCTGCGGGTCATGGTCTACATGTACATGAAAGACCCCACCGAGGAATTCGACTGGGCAGGCGCCACCCCTTCCATCGCCATCTGCCTGTTGGCGTGCGTCGGCGCGACCCTGGTCTTGGGCATCGTCCCCGGCGTGGTGCTGGAGTGGGCCCAGAAGGCAGTGATGTTCTAGGCAACCGCCCGGGCAGAGACAGGATGCAAAGCAGCATGAAGGCCCTCCGGCAGCAGACGGGGGGCCTTTTTCACATTAAATAAACGCCAATTCCGTCGCGCCGGAATCTGGCGTAACTTGCTGATTACTGGTCTCATGAAGGCAAATTTGGTCAACTTTGTTGGAAAGTTATGCGGAATTATCTCATGTGTTGCGAACCCGAAGCGACTGTATGAAGCGGCGGGCCGATGACCCTAATACAAATTCGCACAGGTAAGTGAGATTCCCGCCGAGGCTTAAACCTTGGCTACTTGCAATCCCGCCTGTGATGCTGCGGCGCGCTGCCTTGCGTCGGCGGACACGAAAATATCCACCTTCAAAGCGCATGCGCTTCCAATGTGGATTGCATCCATGGCTCGTAGCGCGCTGCTTTCGAGGCCTATGACTGCTTGGCGGACAACTTCAGGCGTCAGGTCGCAGATAGCCGCATCGGCCACATCCGCGATCAGCATGGCCTTGAGATGCCTGTATTGAAGCGGGGTGATGCGTTTTTCCCGCTGGAGACGGCAAAAAGCAGAGACGATTTCCGGCAAGGCGATGCCGGATAAACAGAGTTCCGTGGCGCGATCGCACCATGACAGGACGGCATCGCTACCCTCTTCCCGTACATACCTTTTGACGAAGGCGGAGGAGTCGAAAAATATCCGCATTAGTCCTCCATCTCGCGCTCTTCAAGGATCATCTGGCTGAGTGCAACCCCATCAAGCACCAGCGGCTGAACGGACCGACGCTTCCACGAGGGTAGATCCTGTGCGATGGGAACTATATCCGCGATAGGTTTGCCGTTACGGACAATGCGCACAGACTCGCCTGCCTCGACGATGTCGAAATACTGCTTTGCGTGGTTGCGCAGCTCAGAGAACGTCGCTTGTTTCATAAAGCGCTCCTTTGTACATAGTGTTGTCAGGAAGAATGTACAAAATAATGCGGTGAATGTCAATTTTGCGGACAAGGCTTCAACATGTAGGTCGCGTTGAGGTACGAGACGCGACCTCGCCACGCCAGACGTCTCACAAAAAAGCAAGGGCCACGGAAGTGGCCCTTGCTCGCTACGGCATGCATCGGCGAAAATTCATCTGCACGTGCCCCAGTGCTGGGTCCGGGTGTTGAAGAAGCCTTCAGCAACTTCACGTAGGCAATCTTGCGCAGGTGGGCCGGTTCGGCTACGTTCACCTCGGTCTCGATGGCGATCCGGGGGACGCCGTTCCACCACGGGATTTTATCCCTTTCCGCGAGCTTTTGGGCGCGCCACGCCTCCCATTTGGCCACTTCCTGCCTCGCTGCGTCCAGTTCCGCTCCGGAATGCTCCTTCATGCCGTCGGCGGGCGTCTTCCACTTTTCGTCGCCGAGCTGTCCCGAGGCGCAAAAGGCCTCGTCGCCGGCTTCGAGCTTGGTGCCGCTGGGCGCGGAGAACTGCCTGGTGGCGGTACTTTCGCTGCCGGGCCACACTCTCGGTTGTCCTGCGTGCCGAAACGCCCTCTCACGTAGGCTCTGCGCGCGGGAGCCAGGTTGTCGACGTAGTCGTCGTTCGCATCAGCGATGTATTGCTTGGGAAACGTTACCTGCCAGGCGCGTCCTTCCAGCACGTCGAAGACCGCCTTGCGCCACTCCAGACCGCAAACCTGCTGATCGGCCCAGTCGAAAATCCAGTTTTCGCGTCCTGCTCGAATTGCAGCCCGGCGCAATGCAGACCGGTGACCCCCAGGTGGTTCTGCCGGCAGCAGTTGTCGTGCAGTATCGAGCCGACCGAAACCGCCGCCGTCACGGTGCAGTTGGCATTGATCTTGGCCCAGGGAAAGGCGAGCTTCAGTGCGCCGTTGACCTGGTCCGAGCAGCCGCCGCCTATGCCTCCGAAACAGCGCTCGCCGCCGTTTTGACCATAGAGCTTGTTGAATACCTCGCTGGGGTTGCAGACGGGGGTGGGATTCGCCGCCAGCCACTGGCGATGGCTAGTGATCAGGTCGGTATAGTTCTCGCCGCTCTGCTTCAAACGGCCATTCCAGTAGTTGAGCTCGTCGGGAGTCGGGACCCGCTTCAATATGGCCTGGTAGGAGCGGGTGATGATGTCCTTCCTGGTCGTCTCGTCCTGTTTTATGTAGTTACTGTGATTGGCAACCAGTTGTGCCGCAGTGAGAAGGATTTGGCTTTGCCAGTATTGAATTTCCCCCGGTTGCGGGTCTCGTCAGAGCCAGTAAATGAAGGTAAGGGTGGGATTGTATTGGGGCTTTCAACGGACTGGAAACGCTTGAGGGTCGCGTTCTGCAAATCGTACATTTAAACGATATCGGTGGGAAAACGCTAGCGGAAAGGAATTTGTTTTGATGACAATATTGATGCAACGTCGATCAATTTTCACTGTGGGCGCCGATCAACCGGCCGACGAGGGCGCTCCGCCGGTGGTGGCGGCCGGCAATGATGCGGAAACATCGGCTAACGATCGACAACTGCCCCGTTGTGCCTTTACCGGCAAGGACAGGCAACCGGGCGGCCGGCGCCCTGGCCCGGTATCGGACGGCGAGGGCCGCCAGGAACCGTGCGTCCCGAAGGAAAGGCTCGGTGCCAGGCCTGAAAGAAGGCGGCCGGGGGCAGGCCTAAAAGAGTGAAGGGAGCCTGCGGATTTAGGTTGCAATCGGTCGGCGTGGATTTCATAATACGAGCGTTGCAACCTTGCTCCGGAATCAGGAGACTGACTTTCGCATCCTTAGTCAGAAATCCTTCAGGGACCTAGCCTTTAGCCTTTAGCCCTTAGCCCTTAGCCTCTAGTCTTATGCCCTTTGATCTTCTTTCCCTTACACCGGCCGGCCACCTGCTGATGATCCAGCGGGACGGCGCGGACTCGTCCTCTGCGGCCGACGCGCTCCTCCCCTCGCGCGGAGCGGCCATCGCCAAGGGTTTCGCCGCTTGCCAGGCGCAGGGGTTGATAGCGCTCGCCGGCGGCAAAACGGACCCGACCTGGCCGCTCTCCTGGACCTTTTGGCGCGACTTCGCCGCTCGCTATTTGACGGCGCTCTGCCAGAAGGCGCCGCTTTCGCTGCAGTCGGCTCCCATCCCGCCGCTCGACGCCGCCGAACTCTCCCGCCTCTGTTTGAACGTCCCCCCCATGCCCGGCGCCGAATACTGCTCCGCGCAAACGCTCGGGAATATCTGGGCCGACCTCGACGCCTGGGTCGTTGGCGACGCGGCCGGCCGCCCCGACGGGGTTGTCGGATTTCTGCGGGACCATGCGCCGCTTTGGCGCCAGGTGGGGATGGTCTGCTTCCACTTGGCCGAGAATAAGAACGATCTGGAATGCCCTTTCGCCTTTTTGGCCTCCTATATTCCGAAGCTCGGCAAGAGCGCCCGCGCCTTGCACCAGCCCTTGAACCAGGCTCTTACCGAATACGCCGGCAGCCGCAACAAGGAAGCTTTGCTGCGTCTGCTGGAGCCCATCCAGCAGGCGAGCACCCGCTGCGCATGGGTGCGCGAGCTGGTGGAGAGCGGCGACGTCTATCACCCCCTCGCCTGGACTCCCGAGGAGGCCTACGAGTTCCTGAAGAGCGTGCCCGAATTGGAGGGAAGCGGCCTCCTGGTGCGGCTGCCGGACTGGTGGAGAAAACGGGCGAGGCCGCGCGTGCAGGTGGTGATCGGCAACGCCAAGGGAAGCGTCCTCTCCGCCCATGCGCTGCTCGATTTCCAGGTGCAACTGAGCCTCGAAGGAGCGCCGCTCAGCGACGCGGAACTGCAGGCCCTGCTCTCGGCCGGCGCGGGGCTCACCCTTTTGCGCGGAGAGTGGGTCGAGGTGGACGGCGACAAACTGCGCCAGACCCTGGAACATTGGAAAAAGGTGGAGGCCGAGGCGGGCTCCGCCGGTCTTCCCTTTGCCGAGGGGATGCGCCTTCTGGCCGGCGCCAGGCGCGACCTTTCCGCCGCCGGCGAATTGCAGGAGGAAACCGGGTGGGCTTACGCGGAGCCGGGCGAGTGGCTGCGCGAGACGCTGGCCGGCCTGCGCGATCCCGCCAGGCTCGCGCAGGCCGATCCCGGCCCCGGCCTGAAGGCTACGCTCAGGCCTTACCAGCGGGAGGGGCTCAACTGGCTCATGTTCCTGGGCGAGTTGGGGCTCGGGGCCTGCCTCGCCGATGACATGGGGCTCGGCAAGACCATCCAGGTGATCGCGCTGCTGCTGTTGCTGAAGGGGCGGGGCGCGGGGAGGCCGCCGAGCCTGCTGGTGCTCCCGGCGTCGCTGCTTTCCAACTGGAAGGGAGAACTGGGGCGTTTCGCGCCCTCGCTGCGGGTGGCGAGCCTGCATCCCTCGGAGACCCCGCGCGCCGAACTGGAACGGATCGCCGCGGATCCGGCGGCGGGGCTCGCCGGCTGCGACGCCGTGCTGACCACCTACGGGATGCTGCAGCGCCAGGCCTGGATCGCGGGGCAGAAATGGGATCTAATCGTGCTCGACGAGGCGCAGGCCATCAAGAACCCCTCCTCGCTGCAGGCCAAAGCGGTCAAGGCGCTCAAAGGCCGGGCCCGGCTGGCTCTTACCGGGACTCCGGTGGAAAACCGGCTGGGAGACCTCTGGTCGCTTTTCGACTTCCTCTCCCCTGGCCTTTTAGGGTCCGCCGCCCGCTTCAAGAGTTTCGTTAAAACGCTGGAAAGCGGCGAGCGCGCAAGCTACGCGCCGCTTCGCAAGCTGGTGCAGCCCTACATCCTGCGGCGGATGAAAACGGACAAGCAAGTGATCGACGACCTGCCGCCCAAAGTGGAGATGACCGCATGGTGCGGCCTCTCCAAGGCCCAGTCGGCGCTCTACCGCCAGTCCGTGCAGGATCTGGCGGCAGCCCTCAAGGAGAGCGAGGGGATGAAGCGCCGAGGCCTGGTCCTCTCCGCGCTGCTGCGCTTCAAGCAGATCTGCAACCACCCGAGCCAGGCCCTTGGCGACGGCGAGTACGCCGAGGCGAAAAGCGGCAAGTTTGCGCGCCTCAGGGAGCTTTGCGAGGAGATCGCCTCGCGCCAGGAGAAGGTGCTGGTCTTCAGCCAATTCCGCGAGATGACCCTGCAACTCGCGGCGCACCTGGCCGCGGTTTTTGGCCGCCCCGGGCTGGTGCTGCACGGCGGCACGCCCATAGCCGAGCGCCAGCTGATGGTGGACCGCTTTCAGCAGGAGGACGGCCCCCCGTTTTTCGTGCTTTCGCTCAAGGCCGGCGGCACCGGGTTGAACCTCACCGCCGCGAGCCACGTGATCCACTTCGACCGCTGGTGGAACCCTGCTGTGGAAAACCAGGCCACCGACCGCGCCTTTCGCATCGGACAAAAGAACAAGGTGCTGGTCCACAAATTCGTCTGCCGGGGCACCGTCGAGGAGAAGATCGACGCGCTGATCGCCGAAAAAAGCCGTCTTGCCAACGACCTTTTGGACGGGGGAGGGGAGATGCTGCTGACGGAAATGGACGACGCGGCGCTGCTGGAGCTGGTGGCCCTCGACGTGGAAAAAGCGAGTTTCTAGATCCATTATCTTTAGATCTTTATTGTTTGAGGAGGAACTGGATTCATGAGTTACCGATGGAGCGGTTGGTCCCCTTACGTGCCGGTGGCGCAGCGGCGCGCCAACGCGGCCAAGGCGCTGCAAAAGGTGATGAAGAAAACGGGAAAGGTGCCCCAGCCGGTGGAGATTTCCGGCCGCGCCATCGCGCTTTCCTTCTGGGGCAAGGGGTGGTGCGACCACATGGAGTCCTTCCACGACTACGCGAACCGGCTGCCTCGCGGCCGCACCTACGTCAGGAACGGCTCGGTCTGCCATCTGGAGATCAAGGAAGGGAAGATCGAGGCCATGGTGAGCGGCTCGACCATGTACAACGTCGTCATCGCCGTCGCTCCGCTGCTGCAGGCGAGGTGGTCCGCGGTCAAGTCCTCCTGCATCGGCGGGGTCGCGTCCCTGATCGACCTTTTGCGCGGCAAGCTCTCCAGCGGGGTGATGGAAGTGGTGAGCCATCGGACGACCGGGCTCTTTCCGCTGCCTGGCGAAATCAAGTTCGGCTGCGACTGTCCGGATTCCGCCGTCATGTGCAAGCACGTGGCGGCCGTGCTCTACGGGGTGGGCGCCCGCCTGGACCACGCGCCGGAGAAGCTTTTTGAGCTGCGCGGGGTGAACCACGAGGAACTGGTCGATCTGCCGGCGGCGGGCAGGACGGTTGCCGCTGCCGGAGGCTCCCGGCGCAGAATGGCGGCTGCTGGTCTGGGCGACATGTTCGGCATCGATCTGGCGGAAGCCGTCGACGTCGTTTCGCCGTCCCCTCCCGAAGAAGTCAAAGCTTCAGCGGGAAAAGCTTCAGCGGGAAAAGCTTCAGCGGGAAAAGCTTCAGCGGGAAAAGCTTCAGCGGGAAAAGCTTCAGCGGGAAAAGCTTCAGCGGGAAAAGCGG
>CAIYDQ010000367.1 GCA_903925075.1 uncultured Geobacter sp. | reverse complement strand
TCTGCGTCCTCCGTGGACCTCAGCGCCCTCTGTCGGACTTTTGCTTGAATGGTGCAAAAAAAGTTAAAATAATATAATTTATTTTGTTGACATGTCTGTCGGGTTCGATATTGTTGGTCTGTTCTAGTTTTGCTTGTCGAATAACCGGCTGCACCTGCTGCACCATTCTAACCAAGAAGGAGGTGATGACAATGCCCTTTAACCCGTTTGATTACAATTTTGCTAGCCTAAGCCACTCGGTATTCATTCTAATGGCTACCGGTTTTGCCGACTGCCTGCTCACCCATTCCTTCTTCAAGGACAACTGGCCCGATTACCTGCCGCACCCGTTGGTACTCAAGGAGCAATTGAACACCTACCACCTGGCGGTTGCGGCGGTGGAAGCTGACGGAGGCAAGAAAAACCTGAAGGCGCGAGACGATGCACGGGACCTGACCTACCAGTCGGTAGTACTCATGGGCCAATACGTGGTCATGAGATCCATCAGCGAAAACAATCCCGATTTGTTGAACGTCGGCTTGAAGCTGAAGGTCAAAACAGTCAGGAACGGCAAACCCAAGGCCTTGACCGCCCCCATCGTCACCGTCAAGCACGGCTCCGATTCCGGGAGCGTGCTAGTCAACTACAGCCAGGTAGTCGTCAGGGGTAGTTACGAGGTGCAGTATTGTCTGGGCGATCCCAACGATGAAGCCTCTTGGAAGCCGACAGCCGGGCAGTACACTAAATGCCACGCCAACGTCCAAGGCCTGGAACCTGCCCGGAAGGTCTATTTCAGAGTCAGGTGCCACGTCGACGGCGTCGCCGGCCCCTTTTCCCAGACCGTCAACATCATCGTTCTGTGATCCGTGAAAGACGGGCGCAGTCCGTAGCCTCGGCGAACCACGGATAATCTTCGGAAGCCGAGTAGCAGCGTTTTAAAGTAAGCCAGTCGTGAGGAAAACCCCTGATCCTGTGAAAGGTCAGGGGTTTTCTTTGTGGCAAATTGCCTGAGTTCCCGCCGTGCTTTCCGGTATGTTTTTCCGTTTCTGTCTTGCTTTTCCTCTGTGGACCTCCGAGTACCTCCGTGGTGAAAGCCTTTGCGCTTATGAATGCAGACTGGGCCTCCTCGGATGCTTCCTAAACCATTAGCGCGCGACATATCCCAAAGCTCTCCAGTTCCAAATTTAGACGGTTAAGGCTAAATAATGTTAGGCCTGGTGCCAAAGTTTGCTTTGCTAAGTGACTATTTTGTTTAGCCTTTTCGAATCGCTATGACAGCAGCGGGAAAATGGTAATAAAATTACCATTTCAAGTTTGTCGTATGTAGCTGAAAAATAGCGGCAATTTCAGCGGATGGTAATTTTATTACCATTTTTGATTTGCATGCATCCATTATGATTTTTTTGAAAATCTGCACTGAGTAGTGTATAGATGAGACCTCGATTTGAGAAATGGTCTCCTCCTAAATGGGACCTTTGAAAGCAGAAATGAAGCTAAAAACTGATGTGCGGATTTAGTGAAACGGTTTTGGAGACAATGTGAATATACAACCCAACGAAAAATTTGGCCTTTGGCTAATTGAATCAATACTGCCCATGGTAATGTGTCTGATTCTGTCCGCGGCTCTGACCGGATGTGGTGGAGGAGCGGCGGGCTCTCCACCGATTCAGAAAACACAGGCGATTGCGATCGGTGGCCCGGGGGACATGGACAACATTTTCCCTGCTGCTGCCGGTGATGTGTGGGGATACCACGTCACCGCCTTTGAGACGGGACAAGGCGCCCTCGACGTGGTGGAAACCATCAGGGTTACCGGAACAAAGCCGGTCAGCGGTTACGATGCTTCAGTTTTTGCCTATTCCAGCACCGACGGAACTCAGGGTGAGGACTACCTACTGAAAACAGGCGCCGGCGTCTATTATCTTGGCAACTCTGCGGACGGTTCCAGCGAACCGTTCCCGTATGCACTCATCCAATACCCCCTCACCCAAGGGAGCACCTTTTCCCAATTGAATAGGTCCGGGATCGACTACGGAACAGACCTGGACGGAGATGGACGAAGTGAATCTCTCTCCATAGCCTCGACGGTGACCGTTGCCGGCACTGAATCCGTGACCGTCGAATCCGGAACTTTTGCCAACTGCATCCGGATCGTCACTTCCACAACGCAGACCGTGACCGGTTCGCGCGACGGAAGGCAGGTGACAGAAACCGGCACCATCTCAGAATGGTATGCCCCTGGTATGGGGCTGGTAAAAAGGCATATGGAACTCGGGGCGCCCGGCTGGTCCAGGGTTGTTGACTACTCGCTCGTATCCTTCATGGTGGCGGGGCGCAAAAGTGACTCCACTCCCCCCACGATCGTTTCAGTTCAGCCGTCCGCCAACAGCATCCAGGGAGCGTTGTCGTCCGTCAGCGCCGTATTCAGCGAAGATATCGATCCCGCCACCCTCAATTCTTCCTCCTTTGTCGTAAAGGACGAAAACAGCATCGCGGTCCCTGGCACGGTAACCTATGCGAACAAAACCGCCACATTCGCCACGGGTGTTCGTCTTAACGGGACCTATACGGCTACCATCGCCACTGCCATTCAAGACGGCATGGCCAATTCACTGGCGGCGGATTACTCCTGGACGTTCACCGTGGACCGTGCCGCGCCGTATGTCGTGGCCACCTCACCTGCAAACAACGCAACCAATGTTCCAACTTCTGCATCTGTCGGCATTACGCTCAGTGAACCTCTTTCCGGCTACACGGTCGACTATAACTCGTTCACCCTCAAGGACGCCAGCGGCGCGGGCATTACGGGGCGAGTCTCCCTGGCGGGGAATGTCGTCACGCTCACCCCCGATCATGGCCTGGTGTGGAATACGACCTATACTGCGACACTCACGACCGCTGTTACTGATGCATACGGCAACTCTCTTGCAACCAACTACGTCTGGAGTTTCAGCACCCCCTTGGGTGATTTCCTTTCTCCCATCGGCATTCCGATTGGCTCAACCTTCCCTGAAGCTGTAGCCATCGGCGATGTAAACGGTGACGGCAAAAACGACGTGGTCGTAGTCACTTCCTTTTACAACGATCCCTCCAGGGACGGGAAAGTGCTTGTCTACCTGCAAAACGCCGCCGGAGGGCTAGACCCTCCAAGGATATATCCAACTTCGGGGAGCTACGCGAATCCCCCGCGCTCCGTTGCCATTGGAGACGTCAACAATGATGGCAGAAACGACGTGGTGGTCGGTATTTCCGGTAAGGGGATCGAGGTGCTCCTGCAGGACGGCTCAGGAGCCTTGCAGCCGGGAAAGCTGTACCCCGGCAGCGACTCCCATAAAATCCGGATCGCGGACTTGGACGGGGACGGGTTGGCGGAGGTCGTCGGGACCGGTGATGGGAACGGTTCGGTAAGCGTATGGCACCAAAGCGGCGCCACACTGAGTCAGCCGGTCTCGTATGCGGTTGCGAACGGCACTTGGGATGATTTGGAACTGGGCGACGTCAACAACGACGGACTGATCGACATCATCGTCATGAGCGGAAAACCGAACGCCCTGTATGTCCTGACTCAAAAGCAGGACGGTACTTTCAGCCCTCCTGCCGGGGGCCTTACCGGCGCTCTCAGTTCCACCGGCGGCATCGGCGTAGGCGACATCAATGGCGATGGCCACAACGAGGTGGTCATGGCCTATACCGCAAACACGCCCAACGGGAAGATCTTCGTCTTTTCGCCGGACAGCCAGGGAAATGTGGGCATTGGAACGAGTTATGCCTCCTACGACTGTCCTCTCGCAGTAGCGGTGGCAGATATCAATGGCGATGGCAGGAAAGACATAGTCGTTACCCACAACGGGTGGTCGACGATCGGTGTCTATCTGCAACAAAGTGACGGCTCGCTCCGTGCCGAAGACCGGTATCGTGCCTTTGCCGACAATTTCAACCCCCATTCCCTGGCGGTTGGGGACATAAACGGCGATGGGCTCGCGGATGTGGTGGCGCTTGACAATAACGGCGGCCTTACCATCCTCTACCACAGGCCCGCTCCGGCGCCGGCCAAGGCCGCAGCGAAGGCGACAAGGAATGGCGCGGATCTCTCCAACATCAAGGGCCTTAATGCCAAGCGGAGTTGGTGGAAGCGGATCTGAAGGGAGCTTGGGAGGGATGTCTGGATAGTGCCCGAAGAGGCCAACGGTAGAAAGAAGGTAGGTGGATTCTTCTATTCGCAGTCGGAGCAATGTCCAGACCTGGTGCGCCGGTTAAAACCGGCGAGAAGTAGTGAGTGTAAGTCTCATACGATGAAGGAATAGCGAACCACATCGGCCCCGAGTCATGCGCATGTGTCCGTAAGGACATACGCGAAGCGTTGACAGGGGGCGTACGGGCCGGTTATTGAGCCTCGAAACGTACATTTAATTCAGGGTGCCGACGTTTTCGCGTCAGGCGGAAGGCAATATGGACTGTCTCGTATTCGCGAGAGACAGTTTGACCCTGCGTGGTCTTAGACTCCGAGCACGTATGCAAGCTTCTCGCGCGGGAACCGGGAGATCCTGTGACTGGCCGTTGCAGATGGCGCAACGGTCCGTGCCGTAAATCCAAAAGAGCAAGACGGCAATGCACGTTGCAGGAAGTCGGACAGTTCCGTACTACCAAAGAAGCTCTCGAACAAAGGCCTTGGGCCGCCACGGTCCGCGGAGAGAGTGGAGGGAAGGGGACTGGCCAAAGGGAATGCGTAATAGCAAATCAGGTCCTGAACACTGCGTCAGATCGGAGAAGGTATGGTCACCTCCACAACGGTACAAGACGGGAAACCGCCACTACATGCAATGGGAAACACCTATAGCCGCTCAATAGACCTGCAAAACGCGCAATTACGCATACGGCAAGCAGCTCAGAAGGATAAGACGTTGCGGTTCACTTCGCTCTGGCATCATGTCTATAATATCGACCAACTCCGAAAGGCCTACTTGGGCACGAAGCGGCACGCCGCTCCCGGAATGGACGATCAGACGTGGCAGCAGTACGGTGAGAATCTGGAGGACAACCTCCTCGATCTCAGCGAGCGGTTGCGGCGCGGAGCGTACCACGCGAAGCCGGTCAAGAGGGCATATGTCCCTAAAACTGATGGCAGTCAGAGGCCGATCGGTGTCCCTGTGCTGGAAGATAAGATAGTCCAGCGTGCCACTGTTGAGGTACTGAACAACATCTATGAGACCGACTTTACAGGGTTCTCGTACGGATTCCGCCCAGGTCGCAGCCAGCATAATGCTTTGGATGCGCTGACGGTTGGAATCATGACACAGAAAGTAAACTGGGTGTTGGACGGAGACATTCGTGGGTTTTTCGACGCCATCGACCACGAATGGCTCATCAAGTTCGTCGAACACCGGATAGCGGATCAGCGCGTCGTACGCCACGTCAAGAAGTGGCTGAACGCAGGCGTGCTGGAAGATGGAGAGGTGACACGAGCAGAGGAAGGTACGCCTCAAGGGGGAAGCATATCACCCTTGCTGTCGAATCTGTATCTGCATTACGTGTTCGATCTCTGGGCCGACAGATGGCGGAGGCAGGCAGGGCGCAGAAAAGTCATTATCGTGCGTTTTGCCGACGACTTCGTTGTCGGTTTCCAGAGCCG
>CAIYDQ010000366.1 GCA_903925075.1 uncultured Geobacter sp. | reverse complement strand
TCGCCACCTGCTCCACATCCACCGTGCGCGAGATGTTCTCGCCGCAGTGGCACACAAAAACTCCGATTCTAGACATAGGCTCCTCTATGCGATCCTGGGCGAACGCGCGTCCGCCCGTATCTGCTCGATAATCTTGGGCACCGTAGGATGCGGTGAACATCGTGAACCGCATCGTCCCCAAACCGATGCGGTTCGTGCCTCACCGCATCCATCCCGACCCTACAGCAGCCCTTTACCCTTCAGCATCGGTTTGGGATCGACGCATACGCTCTCGAAACCGAGGCTGTCGGAGGCGACGCCCATGGCCAGGGCGGCCAGCTGGGTGACGTAGAAGATGGGGGTGTCGTAGTTCTCCTCGCCCTTGTTTCTCGAATCGATCTTTTGCTGCCGGATGTCCAGATTGCCGTGGCAAAGCGGACAGGCCACCATGATGCAATCGGCTTCGGCCAGCCGAGCGGAATTCAGTATGGCGTCGGACAGTTTCAGCACCACGCCGGGACGCGACAGGGTAAAGTTGGCGCCGCAGCACTCCATCCGGTGCGACCACTGCACCGGTTCGGCGCCCAGGGCGCGCAGGATGTCTTCCATGATGCGCGGGTCCTCGCAGTCGTCGAGTTCGGGCACCTCGGGCGGACGGGTCAGCAGACAGCCGTAATAGCAGGCCACCTTCAGTCCGGAAAGCGGCTTCTTCACCGATTCCTCAAGCCTGGCAAGCCCGTACTCCTTGGCCAGAATCTCCAGGATGTGCTTCACCGGCTTGTCGATCTTGGCCGGGCCGTCGATGGCTTTCTCGACCTGCCGCCTTTTGCCGTCGTCCTCTTTAAGGTGGTGCTGCGCCGTCTTCAACCGCGAGAAGCAGGCCGCGCAGGCCACGGCCAAGTCGCCCTCGACCTCGTCGGCCAGCACCAGGTTCTTGGCGCAAAGCGACAGCGAGAGGAGTTCGTCCACGTTATGCGCGGGAGTGGCGCCGCAGCAAAACCAGTCCGGCACCTCCTTCAGTCCCATATTGAGCGCCTTGAAAAGCGCCCGGGTGGAGATGTCGTACTCGCGCCCTGAGGCGTGCAGCGAGCAGCCGGGATAATACGAATAATTCAACCGTTTCTTGCCGGCGGTCACAGCGCCTCCCCTGACTTGCGCATCTCCTCGATCCTCTTGAAAATTCCCTCGATCTCGGCGATGTTCTTGTTCTTGGAATGGAACATCTTCAGCTTCCCCTTGGAGATCAGCTTGGGTCCGAGCATCAGATCCTTCAGAAACTGGCCGCTTTTCATGTTGAAGACCGCGCCCAGCCGCAGCTCGTACTGCCTGCCGTAAGTGCGGATGTTCTCGATGAACAGCCGGTTGGCCAATTGGACGTAACTCTCTTTGGAGGGGCCGTCGGCATCCCAGGACAATTTCCTGAGCGCGTCCATGATCGAGGCCAGCGCCACCTTGTTGGGGCAGCGGGTGGTGCAGGTCTCGCAGGAGACGCAGTACCAGATGGAGCGGCCGGCCAGCACCCGCTCCCACTGCCCGAGTTGCAGCAGCCGGACCACCCGGTTGGGCGGGTGCTCCATGAACCCGGCCATCGGGCAGCCGGCGGAGCACTTGCCGCACTGGAAGCAGCGGCGCACCGAACTGCCGGACAATTCCTCCACCTTCTTCACGAAACCTATGTTCATGGTCTCGTTGGAGAGGTGCATCAGCTTGTTTTTCACAGCGAACCTCGACTGGATGTGGCGACCAAGAACCGCCGCAGCGGCGCGCCTGTCAGACAACCTTGTTTTATTTGATCGGGAAGCGCGCTGACGAGCTGCGTCAGCAGGGCGGACTCGAAGGATTGGAGAAAATATACGCCAAAATAAAACAAAAAAGCAAGCAGAACTTGTTGGGAAACCACTTGAAAGAGAACGGTTTTTGCCCGTAAAAGGGCGGCAGAATGAAAATGGAGGGGGCTTTTTGGCGACAAACACGAGGAAATCAAAACCGTTATAAAACAAGACGGAGGCAGGCCTTGCCGATTAAGTCGACCTCCGCTTGCCTCCCTCTTCTGCCAAGGCGGGGGGAGGTGGGGATGGGGAAGCGCGGCGGCGGGCAAAGCCTTTGACAGTCGTAGCGAAATAGATTAATAGTATCCTGGCGTTGTCCCCAGGAGAGGTGCAGCATCGGCGATTTAAGCAAACTATACGTTTACATGCGGACCTGCAGGGGCACCTACCTTTTGGGAGGAGTGTTGCTGCTCGCCACAAACTTTTTCGGTTTGGCCATTCCCTGGCTGATGAAGCTGGCCATCGAGGGGTTGCAGCATCCGGCCGGCGGCGGTTTCAGTCCGGGACAGTACGGCGTGCTGATCGCCGTGGCCGCCGTGGCGCAAGGGGTGGTCCGGCTTTTTTCCCGAACCACCCTGCTGAACGCCGGCCGCAGAATCGAGTACCTGCTCAGGGAAGATCTTTACGGCAATCTGCTCACCCTCGACCGCGCCTACTTCTCCACCTGGCGGACCGGGGACATCCTCTCGCGCCTGGCCAACGATCTCACCAACGTCCGCATGCTGTTGGGCTTCGGCGTACTGAGCCTGGTCAACACGGTGGTGGTCTACGCCGCCGCCGTCTTCCTGATGATCCGCATCTCGCCCTCCCTCACCCTGTTCGCCATCATGCCCTTTCCGGTGATGGTCCTGGTCGTCAAAAGGATCAGCGCCTCCATGTTCCGGCGCTCCAAGAAACTGCAGGAGGCGCTCGCCAAGCTGACCACGCGGGTCGAGGAGAACGGCTCGGCGGCGGCCGTGGTCAAGGCCTACTGCCGGGAGGAGCAGGAGATCGCGAGTTTCCGGGAGGTCTGCGGGGGGTATCTCGAATCCAGCATGGGCGTGGTCAGGCTGAGAGGGTTGATGCTGCCGGTGATGGCGGCGACCGGCGCGCTCGGCACGCTGATCGTGCTGTTGGTGGGAGGGTCGCAGGTGATTCGGGGCGAGCTGACGCTGGGGGGCTTCGTCGCCTTCAACGGCTATCTCGCCCTGCTGGTCTGGCCCACCATCATGTTCGGCTGGATATTGACCATGATGCAAAGAGGCGCGGCCTCCATGACCCGGTTGGGCGAGATCCTCAATGCGCGCCCCGAGGTCGCCGAGCCCGTCTCTCCGGTCGATCCGGGCGTGATCGCCGGCGACATCGAGTTTCGCCGGCTCTCCTTTTCCTACGGCGAGGCGGCGCTTTTGCGCGGTCTGGACCTGAAGGTCGCCAAGGGGAGCCGGATCGGCGTCGTCGGGGTGGTCGGCAGCGGCAAGTCCACCCTGGTCCGGTTGATACCGCGGCTGTTCCCGGTGGCCGACGGCATGCTCTTCATCGACGGCATCGACGTCAACCGGTTGCCGCTCAAGACCCTGCGCGACGCCATCGGCTACGTGCCGCAGGAGAGCTTCCTTTTTTCCAGAAGCATCGGGGAGAACATCGCCTACGGCAAGCCCGGAGCGACCAGGGAGGATCTGGAGCGAGCGGCCAGGATAGCCGGGTTGGCCGGCGACATCGCCAGATTCCCGCAGGGCTTCGACACCCTGGTTGGCGAGAGGGGAGTGACCCTTTCCGGCGGGCAGAAGCAGCGGGTGGCGATAGCCCGGGCGCTGATCAAGGAGCCGCGCATCCTGATACTGGACGATCCGTTGTCCGCGGTCGACGCCGACACCGAGGAAGAGATACTGGGGGCGCTGGCCTCTTATTATGGAGAGAGGACCGTGATGATCGTCTCGCATCGGCTCTCCCCCTTGCGCGGATGCGACAGGATCATCGTCATGGAAGAAGGGACCATCGTAGAGCAGGGGAGCCACCAGGAACTGCTGGCCCAGGGAGGGCGCTACGCGGATATCTACAGGGAAGAACAGATCAAAGCCGAGATAGAAAAACTGTAATCACTTTTAACAGGGATAAAAAAGATACAAGGGATAAAAACAAACAAAACAGACCAAAACAGGAACAGGCTTTTGGATTAAACCAAAGTCTAAGTTAAAAGCTTTTAACGGGGATGAAAGTGATACAGGGGATACTGCCAAGGCAAAAACAAAACAAGCTTTTTGGTTTAAGTCAAAGGCTTAAGATTTAAACCAAAAGTCTTTAGTTTTTCATCCCTTTTACCCGTTTTATCCCTGTTAAATGGTTGAAAGTTTTTAGGTTTAACCCAAAAGCTTTAAGCCTTTTTTGTTTAAGTTTTTATCCCCTATTCCTTTTATCCCTGTTAAACAGGTTTGTTTTATTCGTTGTTAGCAGATTATCCCTGTAAGGATCGTTCAATGCATTTCGGCGGCATATATGAGGACGAGATTGTCAGCAAGGTGTACGACCGCAAGCTGATGCGGCGTTTCATCCGCTATGTCATGCCCTACGGACGCATGATGGTGGCGGCGCTGCTGCTGCTGCCGCCGATCGCCGCTGCCAAGCTGGCCCAGCCCTGGATCCTCAAAATCGCTGTCGACACCCATATCGTGCAGGGCAAGCTGGCCGGCCTGCCGATGCTGGCCGCCGCCTTCCTCGGCGTGATCTTCGCCGAATCGCTCCTCTCCTTCGCCGAGGTCTACCTGCTGCAGTTCGTGGGTCAACGGGTGATGTACGACCTCAGGGTCGAACTCTTCGCCCACATCCAAAGGCTCTCCACCCGCTTCTTCGACCAGACTCCGGTCGGCAGCCTGGTCTCCAGGCTGACCAGCGATATCGAGGTGCTCGGGGAGATGTTCGCCGCCGGGGTGGTCACCATCGTCGGCGACATCCTGGTGCTGGCGGGCATCATCGGCATCATGCTCTGGATGAACGTCCGGCTCTCGCTGGTCACCTTCTCGGTTTTGCCGCTGCTGGTCTGGGTCGCCTTCGCCTTCAGGAACTGGATGCGCGTCGCCTACCGCCAGGTGCGGGTGCGGCAGGGAAACCTGAGTTCGTTTCTGGCCGAGAGCATCGGCGGCATGGCCGTGGTGCAGCTCTTCAACCGCGAAAAGGACGAGGCGCACGAGTTCCAAAGGCTGAACGGCACCTACATGGACGCCAACCAGCCGGTCATCATCTGGGACGCCGCGCTCTACGCGGTGGTGGAGGTCATCTCTTCGGTGGCGGCCGCCCTGATCATCTGGTACGGCGGCGGCGAGATCGTCAGGGGCACCCTCTCCTTCGGCGCGCTGGTCGCCTTCATTCAGTACATCGAGAAGTTTTTCTCCCCGATCCGGGACCTCTCCGCCAAATACTCGGTCATGCAGGGCGCCATGGCCTCGCTGGAGCGGATCTTCGCCCTGCTGGACAAGAAGGAGGAGGAGCAGATCGCGGCTGCTCCGGCTCCCGGCCTGGCTACCGCCGCGGCTATCACCCTCGCGGCCAGCAATCCAGCGGCGAGCAATCCAGCGGCGAGCAATCCAGCGGCGAGCAATCCGGCGGCGAGCAATCCGGCCGCGACCGATACGGCGGCCAGCGACTCTGCGGTGATAGGCCAAGCGACGCCCAAGGCGCCCGCAGGCGCGAAGCTGCAGACCATCTCCTTCAAGGACATCTGGTTTGCCTACAGCGACGAGGATTTCGTGTTGAAGGGTTTTTCCCTGGAGATGAAGCGCGGGGAAAAAGTGGCACTGGTGGGCGAGACCGGCGGCGGGAAAACCACCGTGACCAGACTCCTCTCCAGGCTTTACGAGGTCAACAGGGGCTCCATTGCCATCGACGGCGCCGACATCAGAGAGCTGCCGCTGCAGGCGCTGAGAAGCCGCATCGGCGTGGTGCTGCAGGACCCTTACCTCTTCTCCGGGACCATCGCGTACAACATCTCGCTGGGCGACCCGCAGGCTCTGAAGAGGGTGGAGGCGGCGGCGGTGATAGTCGGCGCGGACCGCTTCATCAAGCAGCTCCCCAAAGGCTTCGACGAGGAGGTGCGGGAGCGCGGCGTCAACTTCTCGGCGGGCGAGCGGCAGTTGATCTCTTTCGCGCGGGCGGTCGCCTTCGACCCGGAAATACTGGTGCTGGACGAGGCCACGGCCAGCGTGGATTCCGCCAGCGAGCGCCTGATCCAGCAGGGACTGGAAGGGCTGATGGAGGGGAGGACCACGCTGGTGGTGGCGCACCGTCTTTCCACCATCCGCGACGCCGACCGCATCGTGGTGATCCACCGCGGAGAAAAGGCTGAAGAGGGGAGCCACGCCGAGCTGATGGCGGCCAAAGGGGTGTATTACCGCCTCTACCAGCTGCAGTTCAAGGACTAAACAACTTGTGGAGCGATCGACGATGAAGCATCTGATTCTTGGCACCGCCGGACATATCGATCACGGCAAGACCTCGCTGGTGAAGGCTTTGACCGGTATAGACACGGACAGGCTCAAGGAGGAGAAGGCGCGCGGCATCACCATCGAGCTGGGCTTCGCTCACCTGGAGTTGCCGGGCGGGCTGCGTTTCGGCATCGTCGACGTGCCGGGGCACGAGCGCTTCGTGAGGACCATGGTCGCCGGCGTGGGGGGGATGGACCTGGTGCTGCTGGTGGTCGCCGCGGACGAGGGGATCATGCCGCAGACCCGTGAACACCTGGAGATCTGTCAGTTGCTCGGCGTCAAAAGGGGCATCGTGGTGCTCACCAAGAAGGATCTGGTGGAGCCGGACTGGCTCGACCTGGTGACCGAGGAGGTGCGGGAATATCTGGCCGGCAGTTTCCTGGCGGCGGCGCCGATCGTCGCCGTCTCCTCGCGCAGCGGCGACGGCTTGCCGGCGCTGAAGGACGAACTGGCCCGGCTGGCCGGCGAGATCGAGCAGAAAAGGCTGGACGCCCCCTTCCGTCTCCCCGTGGACCGCGTCTTCACCGTGACCGGTTTCGGCACCGTGGTCACCGGCACCCTCTTGTCCGGCGGCATCTCGGTCGGCGAGGAGGTGGAGATCCTCCCTGCCGGCCTCGCCTGTCGGGTGCGCGGGGTGCAGTCCTTCGGCTGCAAAGTGGAGAGGGGCGAGGCGGGCGAGCGGCTGGCGGTCAACCTGCAGGGAGTCGATCACGGCGAAGTGGAGCGCGGCGACGTGGTGGTCCCCAAAGGGCTGTACCACACCACCCGCGCGGTCGACGTGCGCCTCAACTACCTGGCCTCGGCCTCCAAGGAGTTGAGGCACCGCGCCACCGTGCGCCTGCACTCGGCCACCTACGAGGTGCCGGCCCAGGTGATCCTCTTCGACGGCAACGCGCTGCAGCCCGGTGAGAGCGCCTACCTGCAACTGCGCCTGGCCAGGCCGGTGCTCCTTTTGCCCGGCGATCCCTTCGTGGTGCGGACCTATTCGCCGCAGGCGACCCTGGGGGGAGGGACGGTGCTCGACCCGGCGCCCCCCAGAAGGCGCCGACGTTCGGCAGAGGCGCTGGCGCTTCTGGAGGCGGTCGAGTCCGGCGGCGACCAGGATCGGATCCGGCTGCTGGTGGAGTCGTCGCTTTTAACGGGGATCTCGGTGCAGGAGATGGTGAACCGCTCCGGCATGTCCGGCAAGAGGATCGACGCGGCCCTGGCGCCGCTTCTCTCCGGCGGGACGGTGTTGCAGATGGTGAAGGAGCCGCGCATCTTTTTAGGCAAGGACGCCTTCGCCGCCCTGAAGCAAAGGCTGTCGGAGGAGCTGCGCGCCTATCTGGCCGAGAATCCCATGCAGTCGGGGATCAGCAAGGAAGAGTTGAAATCGCGCATACCCAAGCGCAGCGACCCGCGTTTTTTCGGCCCGCTGCTGGCGGTCATGGAGAAAGAGGAGGGGGCGATTTCCGACCGCGACATCGTGCGGCTGCCGGGGCGGCAGGCGGGGGTGGCGCGCGGCCAGGCCGAGCTGCAGTCCCTGCTGGAGGAGGCGCTCGCCAAGGGGTGGGGCGAGCCGCCGACCCTGAAGGAGCTCTGCGCGGCGCTGGCCTGCAGCGAGAAGCAGCTGCTGGATCACGCCAACCTGCTCTGCCGGGAAGGAAGGGCTGCCAAGGTGAAAGGGGATATTTTCTACGCGCCGGGAGCGGTCGCCGAGATCCGCGAGAAGCTGGCCGGCTACCTGCGGGAGAAAGGGGAGATCACGCCCAACGACTTCCGCGAGCTGACCGGCCTGTCCCGAAAGTTCATGATCCCGTTGCTGGAGTATTTCGACCAGGAGCGGCTCACCATTCGGCTGGGCGACAAGCGGGTGCTCAGGAAGGGGTAAAGCTTGAAAACATAAAAGCCTGAACCACAGAGGTACACAGAGGTACACAGAGGAAAATCAAAAACAGGAAAAACTAAAGGGTAAACCCCAAGTCGGTAAACCCCAAACCGGAGGAAAGACAAGACCCTCAAGCCTTTGCTTTTGTTTTCCTCTGAGTGCCTCTGTGCACCTCTGTGGTCAAAGCTTTTGCCTTCGGTTGTAGTTAGAACTTCTCGAAGTCCCCGTCCCGCGCGTCTTTCGACTCCCGCATATCCAACCGATGACCGATGGCGTTCCGCTCCTTCAGCTCCGGTCGGCTCGTTCTCACCTCCGGCCTGCTCGTTTTCAGCTCTTTTCTGGGCGCCCCCATCTTCGCTTTGGGCAGCTCCTTTCTCGCCGCGGCGCCGCTATCGGCAAGGGCGAAATAGCCGATGGTGTCCTGCAACTGCTCGGCCTGGCTGGAGAGCTCTTCCGCGGTGGAAGACATCTCCTCGGAGGCCGAGGCGTTTTGCTGGATCACCTGGTCCAACTGCTGGATGGCGCGGTTGATCTGCTCGGCGCCGGTGTCCTGCTCCCGGCAGGCCGCGCTGATCTCCTGGACCAGCTCCGCCGTCTTCTGGATGTCGGGCACCATCTTGTTCAGCATCTCCCCGGCCTTCTCCGCTATCCCCACGCTGGTGGAAGAAAGCCCGGAAATCTCGGCGGCCGCCTTCTGGCTTCGCTCCGCGAGCTTGCGCACCTCGGTGGCCACCACGGCGAACCCCTTGCCGTGCTCGCCCGCCCGCGCCGCCTCGATGGCCGCGTTGAGCGCCAGCAGGTTGGTCTGCCGGGCTATTTCCTCGATGATGGAGATCTTGCCGGCGATCTCTTTCATGGCCGCCACCGTCTTGATCACCGCCTCGCCCCCTTCGCGGGCGTCGACGGACGATTTGGAGGCGATCTTCTCGGTCTGGATGGCGTTGTCGGCGTTTTGCCTGATGTTGGAGGACATCTGCTCCATGGAGGAGGAGATCTCTTCCGCCGAGGCCGCCTGCTCGCTGGCTCCCTGGGACATCTCCTCCGAACTGCCGGAGAGTTCCTGGCTGCCGGCGGCCACGTTGTCGGCGGCTCGCTTTACCTCAGTCACCACTTCGCGCAGCTTGTCGACCATGGCGCCCAAGGCCAGCATCAGTTCGTCTTCCGGCGAGCGCTCCCTGATCTCCACGGTCAGGTTGCCGTCGGCCACCTGCTTGGCCGCCACCGCGATGCGCCGGGTGGCCTCGACCGAGCTGTTCACGGCCGCGGCTATCGCCTGGAAGGTCTCTTTCGCCTCCCGGGTGTCGGCGTCCCCCGGCTCGGCGGCGAGCGCGAAGCCGAGATCCCCCTGGGCCAGTTTGCCCAGGCCCGCCACCAGCTTTTTAGTCTCGTGGTCCTGATAGTCGGCGATCTTTTTCGCCTGGCGGGCCGCCTGCTTCACGGCGGTCAGGTCCGTCACCACTTCGAAGACGCCGATCACCTTGCCGCTGCCGTCCTTGATGGGGACGCCGGTATAGGAGATGTCCAGATCGACCCCGGGCCGGGGGTGGGCGTCGCTTTCCCTAGTGGCCTCACGGCCGCCGACCATGGCCTGAGAGCAGGCGCAGTTGGCCGTCTTGCAGTCGCCGGTCTTGAAGTGGTCGTAACATTTGTTCCCCGTCACCTGGGCCGGCGTCCTCCCGCCGACTCGGGCGCCCAACTCGTTCATGTACAACACGGTGAAGTCGGTGTCGATGATCATGGCCGGGGCGGGCATGCAGTCCAGAAAGCCGACCAGACGGGCGATGGTGTCGTTCACTCCCTGCACGATCTCGCGGTAGGCGCCCCGGTGCTTGTCGGCGTCGGCGCGGGCGTTGAGCCTTCCTTGCTGCGCCGCCCCGGAGAGCATGGCGGCGTCCGCGCACAGGGTGGTGATCACCTGGGCGCAGCCGTTCAAGGCCTCGGCGATCGACTCGAAGGTCTCCCGCGCCTCGTCGGTGTCCCGATCTCCGGGGGCGGCGGCTACCGCGAAATCCACCTCGCCCCGCGCCAGTTTGCTCAGCCCCTCCACCACCTTCTTGGTCTCGTTTTCCTGGTAATCGGCGATCTTTTTCGCCAGCCGGTTGGCGGCCTTCACCGCCGTCTGGTCCGACACCACCTCGAAGGCGCCGATCACTTGGCCGGCCTCGTTGCGCAGCGGCATGCCGGAGTAGGCGATCTCCAGATCGACCCCGGCAGCCGGGTGCGCGTCCGTTTCGCTGCTCGCCGTCAGACCGCTTTGCATGGCCCTGCCGCAGGCGCAGCCCTGGGTCTTGCAGTCGGAGGTCTTGAAGTGGTCGTAGCATTTGGTTCCCAGCACCTGGCTCGGCGTCTTGCCTCCTACCTTGGCGGCCAATTCGTTCATGTACAAGATGCTGAAGTCGGTATCCACGATCATGGCCGGGGCCGGCATCTGGTCGAGCAAGCCGACCAGCCTGCCGACGGTCCGGTTCACGCCCTCCACGATCTTGCGGAAATCACCCTCGTGTCGGGAGGCGTCGGCGCGCACCGTGATCCTTCCCTCCACGGCGGCCTTGGAGAGCAGGTCGGTGTCGGCGACCAGGGCCTTGATGTTGTCGATCATCTTCTTCATGGAGCCAAGCAGCAGGGACGTCTCGTCGGCGCCGGCAACCTGCACCTCCATGCCCATGTCACCGGCGGCAACCCGGTTGCTGATCTCGACCGCCGCGGCGATGGGACCGGTGATGCTCCTGGTAACCAGCAAGGCAATGACCGTGGCGAGAACAAAGCAGCAAGCCAGCAGCAGATAGACCAGCATGGTCGCGCTGTGGTAAGAACCAAGCGCCTCCTTGCCGATCCGGTCCATCTCCGCGCCTTGATGCCTGATCAATTCCGCGGTTGCCGCCAGGTAGGAATTCTGCAACTGGCGGTATTTACCGAACAAAAGGGCGACCGCCGCCTTTTTGTTGCCGGCCTCGATCGCCGAGATCACATGGTTCATCTCCTCTCGATAGGGGGTGCGGATATCGGTCACCGTCTTGAGCAGCTGTTTCCCCCTTTCGCTGGTCACCCCCTTTTCCAGTTCTTGATAGTTCAAGGTGATGATCGCGCTCGATTCGGTGATCCTGGCCCGCTCCTTCTGAACAACCACCGGGTCGTCGGTCAGCAGCATGTTGCGCAGCGCCCTGGCGACGACGTTAACCTCGTCGATCATGGTGTTGGCCTGCACGGTCTTCGGCCACTTGTCCTTGACCAAGAGCTCCACGTCCGCATTCATCCCCCGCAAGCTGCGCTGCGAGATCACCCCCATGATCAGCATCAGCAAGACGACCACGCCGAAACCGATCCCGAGCCGCATGCCGATTTTCATGTTTCTGAACATACCCTACCTCCGCTTTCCGATGGTCATCCCTGATGAATCGGGACAAGTTTTAGCTGTCGCCGAGCTAGATTAGAACATTAGCGGAAAAAAGTAAAATACTTTTAAGTTGTGTGCGCCAGCCTTTCTCGGCTCGGACTAATCGATAAAAGAGATGTCAATGCGGCGCTTGATCGGTATTTTCAATTTGTCTAATCGGAACAACTAATTTATAAATAGTCCTTCGAATAATGACGAAGCTCGGTTGGCTGGGCAAGCCGTTGCAAAGACCGATTGCGATACGGTAGGCAAACAAAGGAGGATCGATATGGCGCGGGCGCGAGAGGAAATTCTGAGGGACCTGGCGGACGGCGTCCTGAATCTGGACGAGGAGTTGGCGGTACGTGCGGCGCACGAGGCGATCGCCGGCGGCCTGGAGGCCTACGATGCCATCACCAACGGCCTGGTGGTGGGGATGAACCGGGCCGGCGAGCTCTACGACGAGGAGGAGTACTTCGTCCCCGAGCTCTTGATCTGTTCGGACGCCATGTACGCCGCTTTGGCCGTGCTGCAACCCTACCTGAAGAAGGAGGACGCGCGGGCGCAGTTGAAGTGCGTGATCGGCGTGGTCGAGGGGGACACCCACGACATCGGCAAGAACATGGTCAAGATCATGCTCGACGTGGGGGGGTTCGAGATTTTCGATCTCGGCCGCAACGTGCCGCTCGCCTTGTTCGTGGAAAAGGCCAAGGAGGTGGACGCCGATCTGATCTGCCTGTCGACCCTGATGACCACCACCATGGACGGCATGGCGACAGTGATCGAGATGCTCAAGGAAGAGGGGCTGAGGGAGCGTTTCAAGGTGCTGGTGGGGGGCGGGCCGATCTCGCAGGCTTTCGCCGACCGGATCGGCGCCGACGGCTATGCGGACAACGCCGCCTCGGCGGTGCGGGTGGCCAAGCAGGTTTGCAATGCGGCTGCGGCCGCGGCCTAAGGAGGAGTACATGGAAAGCCTCGCCGTACCTGCGGACTCCCAGAATTCCCTGGAGCGGGTGCTCTGTTACCTGCAGGGGGTGAATCCGCAGCGCATCGCCTGCTTCCCCCTGATCTTGAACCACGCCGCCAAGGTGTTGGGCGTGCCGGTCGGGACCTGCATCCGGGACGCCGAGCTTTTGGGCAAGGCCCACGTGGCGGCCTACCGGCGCTACGGCAACGACCTGATCACCTTCCTGTCGACCACCTCGACCCTGGCCGAGGCGATGGGGCAGAAGATGGATTTCCTGGAGCACGACGCGCCCCAGTTGGCCGAGCCGCTGATCAAGGAATTGGACGACATCAAGCGGGTGCGCCTGCCCGATTGCGCGCGGGACGGACGGCTGCCGGTCTACCTGCAGGCGACCGAGTACGCGGTGGCCGAAGTGGGGAGCGAGGTCTGCGTCAGCACGTTGTTGGCCGGCCCCTTCACCACCGCCGCGGCTCTGCGCGGGGCCGACGTCTTCGTCAGGGATCTTTACAAGAACAAGGAGTGGGTGCACGAGCTTTTGGAGCTCTGCTGCCAGGCGGGGATCGACTTTATCGACCAGATCCTGGCGAGGAAGTCGCTGCCCATCATCGTCGAGCCGATCGGTTCCGGGAGTCTGGTCAGTCCGCGCACTTTCAGGGAATTCGTAGGACCGTACCTGAAGCGGATGTCCGACCACATCCACGCCAAGGGGGGCGGGCTACCCGCGGTGTTGCACATCTGCGGCAAGACCAAGCCCAACTGGGGGCCGATGCGCGAGGCGGAGTGGGACATCTGGAGCCTGGACGGCGTCGACATGGCCGAGGCGCGTGAGTTTGCGGGTGACAGGGTCTGTCTGGTCGGCAACGTCACACCGGCGAACCTGCTGAAAAACAGTCCCGAGGAGATCGACGCCGAGGCCAGGATCGTCTGCGCCAAGGGGATGGGGAGTCCGCGCGGCTTCATCCTCGGTTCGGGGTGCGAAGTGCCGATCAACGCACCCGGGGAGAACTTGGATGCACTCATCAACGCCGCCCGCAAATACGGGCGCTTCGATCGGTAACGGGGCAAAAACCAAATCTTTGCAACAGGGATAAAGCGGATGCAAGGGATGAAAGGAATAACGGCTAAAAACAGGCTTAAGACTTTTGGGGTAAACCCAAAGTCTTAAAGCCTTTAGTCTTGTCTTAAGGTCTTATCGTAACGTCTTGAAGATTAAGTTTTTATCCCCTGTATCCGTTTTATCCCTGTTGAGGTTTTTGACTTTCGTCTTACGAGGAATCCATGTGACGTCTTCCCCTCCCATCCCTGTTGCAACCTGGCTCGTCTCCGGCTTTCTGGGCGCCGGCAAGACCACCTTCATCCTGGATCAGTTGCAAAGAAAGGGCGCCGGGATCGCGGTTTTGGTGAACGAGTTCGGCGAACTGGGCATCGACGGCGCCCTGATCCGTGAAAAAGGGGGCATCGACGTGGTCGAGATGCCCGGCGGCTGCATCTGCTGCAGCCAGAAAGATGGAGTGGCCGAAAGCATCCGGCTCATCGCATCCCAGTTGAAGCCCAAACTGCTGCTCGTTGAGCCCAGCGGCATCGCTGAGACTTCGGAACTCATCGGGTTGCTGGCCGCACCGGCGCTTGCCGAGGTGATCCGGTTGGATGCGGCGATCACCGTGGTCGACGCCGAGACTTTCCTGGAGTATTCGGAGCCGGAGCTCTTCGGAACCTTTTTCCTGGACCAGATCCTCCACGCAGACCTGGTGCTGGTCAATAAGACGGATCTGGTTGACGCAGACCAGCTGTCGGCGGTGGAGCGACGCATAGCCGAAATCGCCCCGGGCGCAATGCTGCAGCGGACCGCGTTCTGCCGAATGGAGGGGGAGCCGCCCAAAGGCTCGCGGCTGCCGGCAGTCGCCGAGCGCTCCCCGCTCCCGCCCATGGAGTGCGTCAGTGTCTCGCCGGGCGCGGAGCTGACCGAACCCGAGCTGGAGCGGTTCCTCGAATGGCTCTCCCGGGGGGGCTTTGGCCGCGTGCTTCGGGGGAAGGGCTTTCTCCCGGTGCTGGGGCAAGGATGTCTGAACCTGCAGGTCGTCTCGGGCAGAAGCATGTTGACGCCGATCCTGACCGAGGCAAGCCCGCGACTCACGCTGATCGGCTACGATTTGGACGGCGCGGCGCTACGGGCGTTTTTCGGCCGGAGCGCATAGGAGAGTGACCATGAACCAGAAGGAGCGTCTGCTGGCGGTCTTGGGCGGCAAGGCCGTCGACCGTCCCCCCTTCATCTGCCCGGGCGGCATGATGACCATGGTGGTGACCGAGGTGATGGAGCAGGTGAAATGCTTCTGGCCGCAAGCCCACAGCGACGCGGCCCAGATGGCCCGCCTCACCCTGGCGGCCAGCGAACTGGCGGGAATCGAAAACGTCGGCGTCCCCTTTTGCATGACCATCGAGGCGGAAGGGCTCGGCTCGGAGGTGGAACTGGGGTCCCTGGAGAGCGAACCCAGGGTCACCCGCTACGCGATGGAAAGCATGACGCAGCTGGACCGGCTCACCCCCTTCGATCCCGGGGCCGGCCGCGCCGGGGTCTGCGCCGAAGCGATCCGCATCCTGAAGCTTGAGGCGCCGCAACTGCCGGTGATCGCCAACCTGTCGGGACCGATCAGCCTCGCCACCTCGCTGGTCGATCCGCTGCTTTACTACCGGGCGCTGCGCCTGAATGGGGAGGCCGCCCATCTGCTGACCCGGCACTGCACCGAGGCGATCAAGGCCTTCGGCGCAGCGCTGATCGAGGCGGGGGCCGACTTGGTCTGCATAGCCGACCCCAGCGCGACCGGCGAGATCATCGGCAGGCAGGCGTTCGCCGAATTCGCCCTCCCCTACCTGAACGAGCTTTCCGACCATTTCCAGGCGCGCTACTCGGTGCCGACCATCGCCCACATCTGCGGCAACGTCAAGAGCCTGAAGCAGTTGCTTGCCGCCGTCTCGGCCGCGGCGGTGAGTATCGATTCCCTGGTGGGAATAGATACGCTGAAGGAGCTGGCTCCGGGCAAGATGACCATGGGGAACGTCAGCACCTTCATGTTGGAAAAGGGGGAGCCGCAGCAACTTGCCAGGGCCGCCCGGCGCTGCCTGAGCGAAGGCGTGGACATCCTGGCGCCCGCCTGCGGAATCGGCCCCAGGACCCCGATCGCCAACATCCGGGCGGTGGCCGACTCGGTGCGGGATATAACATGACCGGCGTCGAAATCACCTTCCTCCCCGACAACCGGACGGTCCGGGTCCCTCCCGGCACCACGCTTCTGGAAGCCGCGCGCCTCGCCGGCGCCGATCTGGAGGCCCCCTGCAACGGCGCGGGGAGCTGCGGCAAGTGCCGCGTGCAACTGCTCGAAGACGCGGACCAGCCGCACGCCGACGAACTTCTGCACCTTTCCGGCAGCGAAATCGCCGAGGGCGTGCGCCTCGCCTGCCGCTCCCGGGCGGACGGCAGCGCCACGGTGCAACTCCCCGGCGCCGCGGCAAGCGGTCACCGCATCCTCTCGGAGGGACTGCTCCCCGCCTTCGCCATCGATCCCCGGATCGGCAAGCGTTACCTGGAACTCCCGCCGCCTTCGCTCGCCGACAATTGCGACGACCTGAGCCGGTTGGCGCGCGCCCTGGACGGCGGCCTGCTGGCCGAGCTGCCGCTCGCCTTCCTGCAAGAGCTCCCCGGCGCGCTTCGGGCCGGCGGCTACCGGGTCACCGTCGTTACCGCCGACAGGCACCCCATCGGCGTCGAGCCAGGCGACACCAGCGCCCGCTGCTACGGGGTGGCGGTGGACATCGGCACCACCACGGTGGTGGCCGCGCTGATAGATCTGAATTCCGGAGACGAGCTGGCCTCGGCATCGATGATCAACCCGCAAAAAGGGTACGGGCTCGACGTCCTCTCCCGGATCCAGCAACTGCGCGCTCATCCCGAGGCGCTGCACACCCTGAGCTCCCTGATCCGGGAGGGGATCGACCAATTGATCGGTGAACTAAGCGCCTCGGCGTCGGTCGGGCGCGGCGAGATCTACGAGCTGGCCGTGGCGGCCAACGCCACCATGACCCACCTCTTTTTGGGCGTCGACCCCGCCGGCATCGGGGCCTCCCCCTATCTCCCCGCCTTCACCGCCGGCGCGAGCGTGCCGGCCCGCGAGGTCGGGCTCGCCATCGCTCCCTTCGGACTGGTCTATTGCCTGCCGGCCGTCTCCGGCTACATCGGCGCCGACATCGTCGCGGGCCTGCTCGCCGCCGAAATGGACCAATCGGCGGGCATTGCGCTGCTGATCGACATCGGCACCAACGGCGAGATCGTGCTCGGCTCGGCGCAGGGACTGCACGCCTGTTCCTGCGCCGCCGGCCCCGCCCTGGAAGGGATGAACATCGGCTGCGGCATGCGGGCCGCCGAGGGGGCCATCGAGCGGGTGCTGATCGACGGTGAGCTGACCCTCGGCACCATCGGGGATGCGCCCGCGGTCGGCATCTGCGGCTCCGGCATCATCGATGCCGTAGCCGAACTGGTCAAGGTGGGCGCGATCGGCCGCTCCGGCCGCCTGCTACGCCTGAACGGCAAGGAGGCGCCGCTTCCCTGGCATGCCCGGCTGCGAAGCGACGGCTCTTCCCGTTTTGTGTTGAGCGAAACCGGCGGGGTCGAGATCGCCGTCAGCCAGAAGGATGTCCGCCAGGTCCAACTCGCCAAGGGGGCGATCCTCTCGGGGATGCTTTCCCTGACGGCGCAACTCGGCATCGGCCTGGAGGAAATCGAGCGCGTCTACATCGCCGGGGCCTTCGGCCATCATGTGCGCAAGGAGAGTCTGGCCAGGCTCGGGGTGTTCCCGCGCGAGTGCCTGGATAAGGTGGTGCTGATCGGCAATTCGTCCAAGAGCGGCGCGATCATGACGCTCCTCTCGCGGGAGAAGCGCGCGCGGGCGGAGGCGATCGCCAGGAAGGTCGGCTACCTGGAGCTTTCCTGTTTTCCCGGCTACGATCGGCTGTTCGCCGATTGCCTCTCCTTTGCCGAAGGAGCGTGGTAGCCGTGAGTCTGGGCCTGGGCATCGACACCGGCGGGACCTACACCGACAGCGCGATCGTGGAGCTGGATTCGGGCCGGGTCCTCTCCAAGGCGAAGGCGCTGACCACCAGCGGGGATCTGCTGGCCGGGGTGACCGCCTCGCTGGGCAAGCTCGACCGCGGGCTTTTCCCCAGAATTCGGCTGGCGGGGCTGTCCACCACCCTTGCCACCAACAGCATCGTCGAAAAGAAAGGGTCGCGGGTAGGCCTGATCCTGGCGGTTCCCGACCCGCAGACCTTCGTCTTTCCCGCGGGGAGCCCCTGCGACCGGCTCGCCTTGGTGGCCGGCGCCCATGACCGCTTCGGGGCGGTCGCCGTTCCCCTGGATCTGGCGGCGGCAAAGCGGGCGGTGCGGGGCATGGCCGGTGAGGTCGACGCCTTCGCCGTTTCCGGCTATTTCAGCATCTACAACGCGGAGCACGAGCTGGGCGTCCGCGAGCTGATCGCCCAGCAATGCGCGCTGCCGGTGGTTTGCGGACATCAGCTCTCCGGGGACGTGGGGTTGGTCGAACGCGCGGTGACCGCCGCGCTGAATGCGCGTCTCCTCCCGGTGATCGGGGAGCTGCTCGCCGCCGTCAAGGCGGTGCTGGCTGTGAACGGCGTAGCCGCTCCCCTCATGGTGGTGAGGGGGGACGGCGCCCTGATCGCCGCCGAGATCGCCGCCGGCCGACCGGTGGAGACCATCCTCTCCGGCCCGGCGGCAAGCGTGGTCGGCGCCTGCCGTCTCACCGGCCTCGCCGACGCGCTGGTGGCGGATATGGGAGGGACCACCACCGACATCGCCCTGATGGCAGGGGGGATCGTGGCCGCCGGCGCCGACGGCGCGCTGGTCGGAGGGTGGAAGACGCGGGTCCGATCGGTCGAGGTCCGGACCGCGGGCCTTGGCGGCGACAGCAAAATCGTGGTCAGGGGAAGGGGCGAGCTGAGTATCGGCCCCCGCAGGGCGATTCCCTTTTGCCGGGCCGCTGCGGCCATGCCGGGGCTGACCGAGCGGCTGATCGGGCTGGAGGGGGAACCGGCCGGCAAGGGGCGGCAAAGCGGACCGGAGTTTTACACCGTCGCCAAGCGCCCGCCCTTTGCGCTCTCACCCGGCGAAGAGCAGCTGTTCGCCCTTTTGTCCGGCCAGGTGCTGGAGCTTGGGGAAATCGCCCGGGCGGTGGGGCCTTTCGTTTCCGTGGAGCGTTTCGTGGAACTCGGGCTCCTCGCCGAGGTGGCCTTCACGCCGACCGATCTGCTGCACGCCACCGGGGAGCTGGCGCTTTGGGACTCCGCGGCGTCCCGGGCCGCTCTCCGGCTGACGGCCGGTAGGGCAAGGATGTCGGAGCGCTCCCTTGGCGAACTCATCTCCCGGGAACTGACGGAGGCGCTGAAGCTGGCCCTGGCGAGCAAAGTGCTTTCCGGCGACGATCCGCAGGGGCGCTTTCAATCCGCCCAGGCGACGGGGGCGCTGGGCGCCTTGCTGCGGCTGGGGAAGGATGCTCCCCTGCAAGCCGCCTTCAGCCTCAGCATGCCGATCGTCGCCGTGGGCGCGCCGGCCGGCTCCTATTTCCCGCGCGTCGCCGCCGAACTCGGGGCGAAGCTGGTGATACCCGAGCATGCCGAGGTCGCCAATGCCGTGGGTGCGGTGACCGGCCGGGTGGTGGAGCGGGCCGAAGCCGTGATCAGGCCCGAGCGGCCGGACGGTTTCGTGGTGGTTGCGGCCGAACTGCAGGCTAGCTTCGAGGAACTGGGCCGGGCGGAGCAGTTCGCCCTGGAGCATGTCCGGGCGGCCGCGCTCCACAAGGCCGAGCTGAGCGGCGGGACCCGCATCGAGGTGGCGGTGGCGCAAGAGGAGATTTCGGCGCCTTTGGGCGAGGGGTGGGGAGACAGCGTCTTTATCGAGAGGCGGGTGACGGCGACGGCGGTCGGCGTTCCCTGCTTCGTGCAGCAACCGTAATTGGGGAGAACAATGGTGAGAATCGGCGTGATAGCCTGCGACATGATCCAGTTGGAACTGGAAAAGGTGCTGCCGGAGTACCCGGAAGTGGTCGAGATCGTCTGGCTCGAATCCGCCCTGCACGTCTATCCGGAGCGGATGAAGCAGACCATCATCGAGCGGATCAACGAGATGAAGGCGAGGGCGGACGTGATCTTTCTCGGCTACGGCTATTGCCAGTCGCTGAAGGGGATCGAGCAGGAGGTGGACATCCCCGTCGTCCTCCCGCAGCACGACGATTGCCTGGCGATCCTGCTGACGCCGGAGCGTTACGCCGAGGAAAAGAAAAAGGAGTGCGGCACCTGGTTCATGACGCCGGGGTGGGCGGAGATCGGCGCCGAAATGGTGATCAAGGAACTCCACCTGGAGCGGGCCAGGAAATATGGCAAGGATCCGATGGTGCTGGCGAAGCGGCTTTTCGCCCACTACCGGCGCGGACTTTACGTCGACACCGGCGTGGGAAACGAGGAGCATTTCCAGGAGAAGGCCGCGCAGTTCTGCCGGGATTTCGATCTGGTGCTGGAGAAGAGCAGCGCCGAGTCCGGCATCTTGGCCGAGGAGTTGGAAAGGTGCCGGCGTGCGGCAATCGATAACGTGTGGTAACTATTCAGGACCTATTTCCGTAGGTCGCGTTGAGGCACGAAACGCGACGTCGCAACGGTGCCACGGTGGCAATGTCGCGTTTCACGATGAAGCCGTTCAACGCGACCTACCGATGTGCGAAGTTGCCAACTGATGTGGTGAGTAGTTATGACGCAGCAAAGCAGTCCCCCCTCCCCTTGCGGGAGGGGGAGCCTTGGCAAAAGCTTTAGTTCCTCACAACGGGCGGGGATTGCAGAGATAACACTCCTCGTCGGCCTTGGCGCCGCACTTGTTGCAGGCAAATTTCGGTTTTGCCGAATACCGATCTATCTCCTCGATTCTCCCCTCGTGTTTTAGCTGACACATATGCGCCTTGTGCCCGGTCGGGGTGGCGCAGCTCTCTTGTTCGCTCATGGCTTCCTCCTTTCGATAATTTCTTCAAATTCCATCATAGCAGAACGGTCGGCGCGAAGACAAAGCATTTGCCACGGAGAAGATCTGAGAAAATCCGAGCAACCCGCTTTTTGGTTGTAGTCTTACCCCTCGGTTGCAGCCTTTGACTGATGCGCTCGCAAATGCTTCATACTTATCTAAGTGTCTATAATAGTTTGGATTTACGTTATTTACTTCTTTGGGTATTTCACGGCTCATGGTATACTTCGTCAACAATTTCAGGCCGT
>CAIYDQ010000365.1 GCA_903925075.1 uncultured Geobacter sp. | reverse complement strand
GGTGGCCGGTTTCGTGGTGAGCCTCAACCTGAAGATCGGCGATCTGGATCCGGGCGCGCCTGAACTGCGCCCCAATTCCCGCTACAACAAGGACAACAGCTTCATCACCAAAAACTACTCACTCTCCAGCGACCAGTTTGCCGTTATCCTGAAGACCCCGGTGGAGGGTGCCATCAAGTACGAGCCGCTGATCGAGGCCGACCGGCTGGCGCTGGCGATGCAGCAGGTGCCCGGCGTGCATACCACGGTGGTGATGGGCGACGCGCTGAGGATGATCACCGCCGGCACCTACGACGGCAATCCCAAGTGGTACACGCTCAACCGCAGCCAGGAGGTGCTCAACTACGCCGGGCAGCAGTCCTGCTTCGACAACCCGGAGTTGATCAACTCCACCATCTCGGTGACTCCCATCATCGCCTACCTCTCCGACCACAAGGCCGAGACCCTGACCCAGGTGCTGACGGTGGCCGAGGAGTTCGTCAAGAAGCACAGTACGCCCGGCAGACAGTTCCTGCTGGCGGCGGGAAGCTCGGGGATCGAGGCGGCCACCAACATCGTGGTGAAGGCCGCCAACCGCACCATGC
The DNA here is from genome assembly GCA_903925075.1 of uncultured Geobacter sp. Classification (GTDB taxonomy): domain Bacteria; phylum Desulfobacterota; class Desulfuromonadia; order Geobacterales; family Geobacteraceae; genus Geomonas. The sequence goes on along the minus strand of CAIYDQ010000365.1, from coordinate 3,347 downwards.
TGCTTTACGTCTACTCCGCGGTGATCGTGCTTTGCTTCATCACCTTCAGAAGCTGGCGGGCGGTGCTGGTGGCGGTGCTGCCGCTGATCCTCACCTCGATCCTTTGCGAGGCGCTGATGGTGGCGCTGGGGATCGGGGTCAAGGTGGCCACCCTGCCGGTGATAGCGCTCGGGGTGGGGATCGGCATCGACTACGCGCTCTACCTGTTGAGCATGCAGCTTAAGTACCAGCGCGACGGCTTCCCGCTGGGCGAGGCCTACAAGAAGGCGGTGCAGTTCACCGGCAAGGTCGTGGGTCTGGTGGGGATCACCCTGGCGGGCGGGGTGGTGACCTGGGTGATGTCCCCCATCAAGTTCCAGGCCGACATGGGGATCCTTTTGACCTTCATGTTCCTGTGGAACATGTTCGGCGCCCTGATCCTGATCCCGTCGCTGTCCCATTTCCTGTTGAGGACGGTGCACGAGGAGGCGGCGGAGACCGAGGAGGAAACCGCGCCAGCAGAAGCGGTCGGCTGTTCCGTCGCGCAGGTAGCCGACTGACGCCGGGCCGGACCACGAATCGCTCCATTCCTGACGCTGTAGCAAAGGCGGCACAACACGTACTTCCGCAGGGTCTGCAATTCAAGGGGCAGAGTTTCTCTGCCCCGATTTTTTTCGGACCGCCCCACCCTGACAAGGTACCACCACCCTAAAAACAGGAGGCAGCAGATGAAACGGTTCAAGGTGCGTATGATGCTCGTGGTAGCAGCCATGCTGATGGGAAGCGGGGTCGCCGGCGCCGCGTCGGAGGTGGTGACCCTCAAGGTCGCCCATTTCCTGCCGACCAGCTCCAATTTTCACCGCTTCGTGCTCTTGCCGTGGTGCGACAAGATCGGCAAGGAGTCCGGCGGCAGCCTGAAGTGCCAGATCTACCCTTCCATGCAGTTGGGAGGCGCCCCGTCCCAGCTCTTCGACCAGGTGCGCGACGGGGTAGCCGACATCGTCTGGTCGCTCCCCACCTACCAGGCCGGCCGCTTCACCAAGTCGGAAGTCTTCGAACTCCCGTTTCTGATCAGGACCTCGGAGGCGGGAAGCCAAGCCCTGTGGGATTACATCCAGAAGGACGCCCAGGACGAGTTCAAGGGGGTCAAGCTGATCTTCACCCATTTGAACGACGGCAACCAACTGCATCTGGGCTCGCGGCAGGTCAAGAAGCTGGAAGACCTGAAAGGCCTGAAGCTGCGGGCACCTACCCGCATCGGCAGCCAGACCTTGGCGGCGCTGGGTGCTGTGCCGGTGCAGATGCCGGCGCCGTCGGTGCCCGAGTCCATTTCCAAGGGAGTGGTGGACGGCGCCAGCATCACCTGGGAGGTATCCACCGCCCTCAAGCTGCAGGAAATCTGCAAGACCCACACCGAGACCGCCCCCAACCAGGCCAAGCACTCCTACGCCATCTTCGTCTTCGCCATGAACCAGGCCAAATACAACGGCCTCCCCGCCAACCTGAAAAAAGTGATCGACCAGAACAGCGGCCCGGCGGTCTCCAAGTGGGCCGGCGCAACCCACGACACCTTTACCGCCCCCGCGCGCAAAATCGCGGTGGATCGCCACAACCCCATCAACATCCTGAGCGATGCCGAGTACAAACGCTGGGTGAAGGCGGCCGAACCGGTCAACGAGGGGTGGATCAAAGAGGTGAACGCCAAAGGCGGCAACGGCAAGGCCCTGCTGGAAGACGCCAAGCTCCTGTTGAAAAAATACGGCAACTGACCACAACCGATTTCCACAAGAGAAGGAGCAAAGGATGAAATACGACAGACCTGAATTCAGCCAACCATGGAAGCTGGCTCTCGAAGAGCATTTCGCCATTCCCGAGACGCTGGGCGATTCGCAAACCTACTCGGAGAAGGACACCTGGCAGGAGTTGGACAACAACCTGCGGGATCTGCAGAAGCAGCGGATCGAGCTGATGGACCGGACCGGCATCGAAATGAGCATATTGTCGCTCAACTCGCCGGCGATCCAGGCGATCCACGACCGCAAGCGGGCCGTGGAAGTGGCGCGCCTGGCCAACGATCACGTCGCGCAGAACATAGCGAAGCACCCCGATCGCTTCCGATCCTTTGCCGCCCTCCCCATGCAGGATCCCGAGGAGGCCTGCAAGGAGCTGAACCGCTGCGTCAAGGAACTCGGCTTCGTCGGCGCCCTGATCAACGGCTATTCGCAGATCGGCGAGGCCGACACCTCGTTTTACCTGGACCAGCCCCAGTATCGCCAGTTCTGGGAGGAGATCGCCAAATTGAACGTCCCGGTCTACCTGCATCCGCGCGAGCCGCTTCCCAGCCAGCAGAGGGCCTACGCGGGCCATCCCTGGCTTTTGGGCGCCGCCTGGGCCTTCGGCGTGGAGACGGCCACCCATGCCCTGCGCCTGATGTGCAGCGGCCTGTTCGATGAACACCCCAAGCTGCAGATCATCCTGGGGCACCTGGGCGAGATGCTTCCCTTTGCCATCTGGCGCGCCGAGCACCGCATCCTGATCAACCCGCGCGGCATCACCTGCAAGAAGAAGCTTTCGCAGTACTTCTACAGCAACTTCTGGATAACGACCAGCGGCAACTTCCGGACCCAGGCGCTGATCAACTGCATCCTGGAGATGGGTTCGGACCGGATACTCTATTCGACCGATTATCCCTTCGAAAGCATGGTGGAATGCGAGGACTGGTTCAATTCGGTGGATATCGCGCAGGAAGACCAGTTGAAAATAGGGCGTCTCAACACCGAGAGGTTGTTCCATCTGCAAGGAAAGCTCGCCAATCAGATATCCGGCAGATAGGCGGGACGTACTTCCTCAGGGTCTGCAATTCAAGGGGCAGAGTTTCTCTGCCCCGATTTTTTTAGCCCGCCTTCTCAACTCGAGACGGACGCCGGCGTGCAGCCGCGTCTCAAAAAAATACGCTTTTGGAGACAATGAACATGGAACAGTACGCAGTGATCTTCGCCCTGGCCTGCGCCGCAGCGGCAGTGGCCTACGGTTTGATATCGGCACAGTGGATCTTGGGACTTCCCCAGGGGAACGATCGGATGCGGCAAATCGCCGCGGCCATCCAGGAAGGGGCCGGGGCTTATATGAAGCGCCAGTACACGATCATCGCCGCGGTCGGCGTGGTCATGTTCGTTGCGCTCTTCGCGACCCTCGGGCCGAAAACGGCCGTCGGTTTCGCCGTCGGCGCGCTTTTCTCGGGCCTCACCGGCTTCATCGGCATGTTCGTCTCGGTCCGGGCCAACGTCAGGACCACCGAGGCCGCCAAGTCCGGCATCCATAAGGCCCTGAACGTGGCCTTCAAGGGCGGGGCGATCACCGGCATGCTG
>CAIYDQ010000364.1 GCA_903925075.1 uncultured Geobacter sp. | reverse complement strand
ATTCGGCATGCCGAATTTGTCCTTAACTAGCTGATCACAGGCCTCATGAGCCCGAATTTGGGAACTTTATCGAGAAATTATCTCATGTGTCGCAGGGTGCTGCCTGCAAGATGTGCAGGCTGTCGGTGCGCAGCACCACATCCGTGGTCTTTCCGGGCTCCAGGCGCAATTCGTCGACCAAGCGCACCGGCAGTTGCACATGCAGGGTGCCGGCGCCTCCGTCCATGGCGACGGTCATCCGCGACTCGTCTCCCAGGGTCAGCAGGCTTTGCACGGTGACGCGGACGCAATTGTGGCTGGCGGGCAGGTCGCCGCGAGCGATGGCCCGAAAGCGTACGCCGCTGTTGGGCACCATCCAGCGCACCCGGGCGCCCGGAGCCAGCTCGGCGGCCAGCGGGCAGGCAAGGGCCTTGTCGCCTGCCTGCAGCCAAGTCAAGGCGGCCTGGCGGTCATGGCGCAGGATCTCCCCGTCGAAGATGTTGCGGATCCCTACCTGCCGGGCTGCCGCTTCATTCACCGGCCGGGCGATCACTTCATCCGGCGGCCCGCTTTGCAGGGTGCGCCCGCCGGCCAGAAGGGCGATGCGGTTGGCCAACAGCAGGGCTTCGTTGAGATCGTGGGTGACCATGATGACCGGTATGGCCAGTTGTCGTTTCAACTCGGCCAGCTCCAGGTACAAGGTTTCGCTGGTGGCGCGGTCCACGGCCGAGAAGGGTTCATCCAGCAGCAGGATGGCGGGGTCTCTCGCCAGGGCGCGGGCGATGGCGACCCGCTGCTGCTCCCCGCCCGACAACTCGGCCGGCCGCCGGGCCGCCAACTCCTCCAGATGCACCCTCGCCAGCCAGGCTCTGGCTTGCGGCTCGCGTTGGCCGGGCGAAAGGTGGGAAAGCCCCGCCATCACGTTGTTGATGGCGCTCATGTGGGGAAAAAGGCCGTAGTGCTGGGGGACGTAACCGACGCTGCGCTGTTGCGGCGACAGATGGATTCCCTTCAGGTGGTCGAACCAGCAGGCCGCTCCGCAGTCGATCCTTCCGGCGGCCGGGCGCGACAATCCGGCGATCATGCGCAGCAGGGTCGATTTGCCGCTGCCGGAGGGGCCGAACAGGGCCAGCAACTCGCCCCCTTTGCAGTGCAGCTCGGCATCCAGCTGCACCGGGGTTCTTTGCCGTATGCTCAGGCTGAAATCAGAGTTCGGGCAGGCCATGCCGCCTCCCGAAACGCCGTCCCAAACCGTTGGCCAGCGCCAATACCGTCACCGAGAACAGCAGCAGCAACAGCGACATCTGCCCCGCGGCGTGGTAATCGAAGGCCTGCACCCGGTCATAGATGGCGATGGCCACCGTCTTGGTCTCCCCCGGTATGCTCCCCCCGACCATCAGCACCACGCCGAACTCCCCCAGGGTGTGGGCGAAGGTCAGCACCAAGCCGGTGAGCACGCCGGGCCAGGCCAGGGGGAGTTCCACCTTCCACAGGGTGCGCCAAAACGACATGCCGCAGCAGGCGGCGGCGTCGCGGACCTCGTGCGGAATGGTCTCGAAGGCGCGTTGAATGGGTTGTACCGCGAAGGGGATGTTGACGATGATGGAGGCGATCACCAGGCCGGAAAAATGGAACACCAGCGGATGGCCGCTGAGCCTTTCCACCCACTGGCCGATCGGCGACTGCCCACCGAGGCAGACCAGCAAATAGTAGCCGATCACCGTCGGCGGCAACACCAGCGGCACGGATAGGAGCGCTTCCAGCAGGGATTTGCCGCGAAACCTGCTGTAGGCGAGGGCGCGCCCGACGAAGGTGGCGGCCGGCAGCAACAGCAGCACGGTCAGGCCACCCAGTTGCAGCGACAACCAGAGTGCGGACCAATCCATCAGTTGGCCTCGCCCGGCAGCAAGAACCCGTAGCGCCGCATGATGGCGCGACCGGCGGGGGCTTGCAGATAGCGATAGAACGCCCGGGCGGCGTCATCGGCATTCTTCAACAGGACCATGCGTTGGCGCAGCGGCGCGTGCCAGTCGGCGGGGATAACCGCGTAGCGCCCGAGTTTGGCCATCTGCGGGGACATGGCCAGCGACAGCGCCACGATACCGCCCTGGGCGGAACCGCTGGTGGCGAACTGGGCGGCCTGGGAGACGTTTTCTCCCAAAACCAGCTTAGGCCTGATGGCGTCCCACAACCCGGCGTGCTTCAGAGCCTCTTCGGCGCGCCGGCCATAGGGTGCATGCTCGGGATTGGCGATGGCGAAGCGCTTGATCTGGCCAGCTTTCAGTTGGGTGGCCAAGCCTTTCAATTCGCCGTCGACGCGCAGATCGGAAGCGGGCGGGGCCATGACGACTATGCGCCCGATGGCGTAGAGCGTGCCCCGGTCGCGGGTGAAGCCCTCGGCGTGCAGCTTTTGCACATACTCTTCGTCGGCAGAGAGGAACATCTGGAAGGGAGCGCCGTTGCGGATCTGGGTGGCGAAGGTGCCGGACGAGCCGAAGATCAGCTTGACGCCTTGATGCGTCTCCTTCTTGAAGGCTTGCGCCACTTCTTCCAGGGCGAATTTCAAGTCGGCCGCGGCGGCGACGGTGGGCTCGGCGGCCAGGGCCTGGCCGGGAGGCAGCGCAGCGGCGAGGAGCATCAGTGAAACGCATATCGGAGCTGCCAGGAAGCGCAGTCTCATAATCAGCCTCTTGTTCGATCGGATTGAAGTTGCCGGCAAAAATGGGCTCAGCGGGGCTTGATTATTACACTTATTATCGCCGGGTGTCCAGCTTCGTTGCGTACCGCAAGCTTTGAAGGTGCTTGACATGCGAACTGCTGCTGAGTAAAGTTGTCAACTGTGTCTGGAGATCCTTTGATATCTGAGGTAGCTCCGTGTCGATAAGTTACTGAAAAATATTAGCTAACGCTAATACTGTCGTGACAATTGGACGAAGTTTTGACCGAACCCATTACCCTGTGCTATTTCACTAGAATCAATACTCAGTATTAGTTTTGAATAAAATTTATACATTGTGAGGTTTGCATGTTCAAGAGTCGCTTGCTGTTTTCGATGCTGACACTGATAATATTTACCCTGGCCATCACGCAGGTTTCCGCGCTTGCTGCCCCGCAGCTCTATATTTCTTCACCTAAAGCCGACGGCAGTTTTGTCGTGACCGGTACTGGGATGCAGGATGTTGCCGGTTTTCAACTATGGGTTGGGTTTGATTCGGCGATGATGTCCATGCCGCAGCTCTCTTTAGAAACCCTTGTTGCTCAAAAGTCCAATGCGTCAAATCTGACAACTAATCCCATTCAGATCGCCGTTGTCGACACCAAGGCATTCGGAGGTAGCGGCGGCAGCCTCGTCCTTGGCACCATCAAATTTGTTCTTAACGGAACCTCTCTAGGTACCATTACTTCTTTCGATGGTTTGCTCGTCGATGCATCCGCCAAGACTATCGCCATGTCCTCGAAACCAATAATCACTAACCCGACAGTACCTGAGCAATTGACGGGCAGCGGCAGCGGCAGCGGCAGCGGCAACGATAGCGGTAGCGGTAGCGGTAGCGGTAGCGGTAGCGGTAGCGGTAGCGGTAGCGGTAGCGGCAGCGGCAGCGGCAGCTATCAAGTCGGCGGATCTTTGACTTTCCCACCCACGGAAACGTCTACCAAGGAAATGAAGAACAATCCGACCCCAGCGCCGGCACCGGAGAATATGGAACGCCCGGCAGTTGCGCGCGAGGCCGCCGCGCCGGTACCGCAGGATACAACTACCGACAAGGTTGCCGCAGTGCAGTCCGCTAAGCCGGAACCCGCTCCCGAACCGGTGCAAAGCGTGTTGGAGCGGTTCAGGCTGTTCCAGGGAGAAAGGACAATCGGAAATCTAACGGCATTATTCGATCGGCCTAAAACCGCTTTTTTCACCCAGTCTCCTCCGATCGCCATCGCCGACGGCAACGCCGTCGTCAAACTGGTGGTGTCCAAGGTTTCGGGCGAAAGGGCTCCGAACTTTGCCTTCAACTCCGCCCGTTATGTCTCTTTGACGCGCACCGACGACGGCGAATGGGAGGTCGAGGTGAGGCCCGATGCCGGCGCCGTCAAAGCCAGCGTGAGTATGCTGTCAAACGGCAGCGTGCAGGAATTGCCGCTTACCGTGGCGCCCAAGGCCGAGGTTAATTTGACCAAGGCGAGCAAGGTGAGCGAGGCCGATTTCCTGCTTTTCCTGAAAGAGACCGGCACGGCAGCGGCCCCTAAGTTCGATCTGAACGGAGACGGCAAGCGCGATTATCTGGACGACTACATTTTCACCGCCAACTACCTGCTGAGGATGGAGGAAGCGGCGAATAAAAAGAAGACCGCCCAGCCGGCGCTAAAGTAGGTGGCACCCCCGTGATCGAGATCCAGTAATAACTACGACAACGTCGCTTACTTCCAGGGAGGAATACATGTTGACTCTTCGCGACAGCAAACTTTTCCAGCAGCTCTGCTTTATAGACGGTACCTGGTCCGGGGCCGACAGCGACGAGACTATCGATGTCAGCAATCCGGCTACCGGTGAAAAGATCGGCACGATTCCTAAAATGGGCGCGGCGGAGACGCGCCGCGCCATCGAAGCTGCCAACAGGGCCTATCCGCTGTGGCGGGCAAAGACGGCCCAGGAGCGCTCCAGCATACTGCGCCGCTGGTCCGATCTCATTCTGGAGAACCAGGAGGATCTTGCCGTGCTGATGACGGCGGAGCAGGGGAAGCCGCTGGCCGAGGCGCGCGGCGAGACGGTCTACGCCGCATCGTTCATCGAATGGTTCGCCGAGGAGGGGAAGCGGATCTACGGTGACGTCATCCCGCCGCATCAAAGCGACAAACGGATCATGGTGCTCAAGGAGCCTATCGGAGTCTGCGCCGCCATTACTCCGTGGAATTTCCCTTCGGCGATGATCACTCGCAAGGCGGCGCCCGCGCTGGCTGCCGGCTGCACCATGGTGGTCAAGCCCGCCACTGCCACGCCTTATTCTGCGTTGGCCCTGGCCGAACTCGCCCGGCGCGCGGGGGTGCCGGACGGGGTCTTCTCGGTGGTCACCGGCTCGGCGGCCGGGATCGGCGGCGAGATGTCCGCCAATCCGCTGGTGCGCAAACTGACCTTCACCGGCTCGACGGAAGTCGGCAAGAAGTTGATGGCCCAGTGCGCGGGCACGGTGAAAAAGGTCTCGCTGGAACTGGGGGGCAATGCGCCCTTCATCGTGTTCGACGATGCCGATCTCGATGCCGCGGTCGAGGGCGCCATCATCTCCAAGTACCGCAATACCGGCCAGACCTGCGTCTGCACCAATAGATTCCTGGTGCAGGACGGCGTCTATGACCGCTTCGCCGAGAAGCTGGCCGCGGCGGTCGGCAAGATGACGGTGGGCGACGGGCTGAAAGGAGAAACCCAGCAGGGACCGCTCATCGACCTGGCTGCTCTGGAAAAAGTCGAGGAGCACATCGCCGATGCCCTGGCCCACGGGGCGCGGGTGGTGATCGGCGGCAAGCGCCACGCGCTCGGCGGAACCTTCTTCGAACCGACCGTTTTGGCCGACGTGACCCCCGGCATGATGGTGGCCCGCGAGGAGACCTTCGGTCCGGTGGCGCCGCTGTTTCGCTTTCAAAGCGAAGAACAGGCCATACAGATGGCCAACGACACCGAATTCGGCCTGGCCGCCTATTTTTACAGCCAGAACATCTCCCGCGTCTGGCGGGTGGCCGAGGCGGTCGAGTACGGCATCGTCGGCATCAATACCGGGATTATTTCCACGGCCGTCGCGCCGTTCGGCGGCATGAAGGAATCCGGCATCGGCCGCGAGGGCTCCAAGTACGGCATCGAGGATTTCCTGGAAATGAAATATCTGTGCCTGGGCGGAATAAAATAGTCGACCGCGTCGCAGGAGCGGTTTTAAAAGCCGCCCTGCATCGCCTTGAACAGCGTTAGGAGGATTATGAAAGAGGTACAGATATATTCGGGCGGCAAACTGGTGTGCGGCGAGGCGGATGTGGTGTCGGAGTTTCCACTCGTGCTCAGGGTCAACGATAGGGAGATCGTCACGCTGATCGCCTCCCCTCACGATCTCAGATTCCTGGTGGCGGGATTTCTTCGCGTCCAGGGATTCGTCAAGAGCGTGGACGATTTTCAAGTGCTTAGCGTCTGCAACGACTATGGCATCGCCAACGTCCAGGTCAAGGGAGAGCTACCTCAAACGCTGAAACCGATACTCACCTCGGGCTGCGGTACCGGTATCACTTTCACGCTTCCCGGCTCCGGCAAGATCGAAAAGCAGTCCCGGGAAAGAGAGTCGGTGACTCCCGCCGCGGTCTTCAACCTGATGGCCCAGCTTGCCCTGAAGGCCGAGAAGTACAAGAGCCATGGCGGCGTCCACTCCGCTGCCGTAGGCGACGGCAAAGGAGAACTGCTTCTGTACGCCGAGGATATCGGGCGCCACAACACCTTTGATCGGATAGCCGGCGAGGCCTTTCTCAAGGGGCTGGACCTCGCTGGGAAACTATTGGTGACCTCCGGGCGGGTTTCCGCCGAAATGGCCGCCAAGGCGGCGGCGGTCGGCATCCCGCTGATCGCCACCCGCACCTCGCCGACCGACATGGCGATCAAGATCTGTGAGGAAGCCGGCATCACCTTGATCGGCTATCTGCGCGGCGCCAGGTTCAACGTCTATTCCCACCCGGAACAGCTGGCCGTTGCCGTCGATAGCGCCAGCGAGTGACGGTTCGGCAAGTCGCGCACAAGCCTTACCCTCCCTACAACCCCACTGCCGTTTAGCTAAGCTCTGGCTCGCTTTTTCTCCCCCTCCCTTTCGGGAGGGGCGAGGAAGGCCTTTGCGGGCTTTTACCCACTCCCCAAGCCTCCCCCATTCGAAAGGGGAGGGGCCTTTTGATCGCAAAAACCAGGTAGGTTGCGTTGAACGGCTGCTCCGTGAAACGCAACATCGCACCCCGGCCATCACGGCAACGTCGCGTTTCGTACCTCAACGCGACCTACCTGAGCGCCCATTCCTTTCCATGGCGCTACTTAGATAGTTATCGATAGACTACTTCAGTAATTGACAAAGCGGGGTAAAAATTGTATACAGTATCCGTTGATTTTAGGCACGTCCATTGAGTTGCATTCCCATAAATGCCGTAAATAGCTGCAAAAATATCTGAGGAGGGATCATGATCGAATCGTATTTGAAGCAAGAGGCAGAAAGAAAAGCTCTCGGAATTCCGGCCAAGCCGCTCGACCCTGAGCAGACCGCTGGACTTTGCAAGCTGCTGGAGGCTCCGCCCGCCGGCAAAGAGGCCTTCCTGCTGGAACTCCTCAAGGAGAGGGTTTCCCCGGGCGTCGATCCGGCAGCCGAAGTCAAGGCCGCTTTTCTGGGCGGCATCGTCTCCGGTTCCATCACCTCCCCGCTGGTTTCCAAAAAAGAAGCGGTTCAGATCCTCGGCACCATGCTGGGCGGCTACAACGTCGCTCCCATGATCGCGGCTCTCAAGGATGCCGACCTGGCCGAGGACGCCGTCAAGGCCCTCTCCGGCACCACCCTTGTTTACGATGCCTTCGACGAAGTGCTGGAGCTTTCCAAAAGCAACGCCTCCGCCAAAAAGGTGCTTGATTCCTGGGCCGCCGCCGAGTGGTTCACCTCCAAAGCGGGCCTGCCCGAGATCGTCAAGGTCAAGGTCTACAAGGTCGACGGCGAGATCAACACCGACGACTTTTCCCCGGCAGGCGACGCCTGGAGCCGCCCGGACATCCCGCTGCACGCCCTGGCCATGGGCAAGACCCGCTTCCCCGACGGCAACGACACCATCGCCAAGTTCAGGGCGGACGGCTTCCAAGTCGCCTTCGTGGGTGACGTGGTCGGCACCGGCTCCTCCAGGAAATCGGCCTGCAACAGCGTCCTCTGGCACATCGGCCAGGACATCCCGGCCGTGCCCAACAAGAGAAGGGACGGCATCATCATCGGCGGCGTCATCGCTCCGATCTTCTTCAATACAGCTCAGGACTCCGGCGCCTTCCCGATCAAGACCGATGTCGCCATGATGAAGACCGGCGACGTGATCGTCATCGATTCCAAGAAGGGCGAAATCAGCAACGAAGCCGGCGAAGTGCTCTCCACCTTCACCATCTCCCCGAACACCCTCTCCGACGAGTTCCGCGCCGGCGGCAGGATCTCGCTGATCATCGGTCGGGCGCTCACAGACCGCGCCAGGAAGGCTCTCGGCCTGCCGGTCACCGACGTCTTCACCCTGCCGGTCAACCCGGTGGCGAAGGCGGGGCAGGGTTACTCGCTGGCCCAGAAGATGGTCGGCAAGGCTTGCGGCGTCGAGGGCGTTCTCCCCGGCACCGCTTGCGAGCCCGCCATGACCACGGTCGGCTCCCAGGATACCACGGGACCGATGACCGCGGACGAGCTGAAGGAACTGGCCTGCCTGAAGTTCCTGGCGCCGATGTTCATGCAGTCCTTCTGCCACACGGCCGCCTATCCGAAACCGGCCGACGTCAAGATGCACAAGACGCTCCCCAACTTCATCATCGAGCGCGGCGGGGTGCCGCTGAAGCCGGGCGACGGCGTCATCCACTCCTGGCTGAACCGTCTGCTGATCCCCGACACCGTCGGCACCGGCGGCGATTCCCACACCCGCTTCCCGATCGGCATCTCCTTCCCGGCCGGCTCCGGCCTGGTCGCCTTCGCCGGCGCCCTCGGCTTCATGCCGCTGGACATGCCTGAGTCCGTGCTGGTCCGCTTCAAAGGGAAGTTCAATCCCGGCATCACCTTGCGCGACGCGGTCAACGCCATCCCGCTTTGGGCCATCAAGCAGGGGCATCTCACCGTGCCCAAGAAGAACAAGGTCAACATCTTCAACGGCCGCATCCTGGAGATGGAAGGTCTTCCCGAGCTCTCCGTGGAGCAGGCTTTCGAACTGACCGACGCCGCCGCCGAGCGGAGCGCCGCCGCGGGCTGCATCAAGCTCTCCGAGGAGTCGGTCGCCAAATACCTCCGCTCCAACGTGGCGCTGATGAAGAAGATGATCGCCGACGGCTACCAGGACGCCACCACCCTGCAAAACCGCATCGACGCGGCGCAGGCCTGGCTCAAGGCGCCGAAGCTGCTTGAGGCTGACGCCAACGCCGAGTACGCGGCGGTGATCGAGATCGACCTGGCCGAGATCACCGAGCCGATCCTCGCCTGCCCGAACGACCCGGACGACGTCAAGATCCTCTCCGACGTTGCCGGCACGCCGATCCAGGACGTGTTCCTGGGTTCCTGCATGACCAACATCGGCCACTTCCGCGCTGCCGGCGAGATCTGGAGGGGCAAGAAGTTCAACCCTTCGATCCGCACCTGGATCTGCCCGCCCACCCGCATGGATCAGCAGCAGTTGAAAGACGAGGCGTACTTCTCGATCTACAGCGCCGTGGGCGCCCGCGTCGAGATCGCCGGCTGCTCGCTGTGCATGGGCAACCAGGCGCGCGTGCCCGACGGCGTCAACATGTTCTCCACCTCGACCCGCAACTTCGATGACCGCATCGGCAACGGCGCCAAGGTCTTCCTGGGCTCGGCTGAGCTGGGCGCCATCACCGTCAACCTCGGCAAGCTCCCGACCCCCGCCGAGTACCTGGAGCAGTACAACGAGAGGGTCGCGCCGAACAAGGAGACCGTCTACAAATACCTCCAGTTCGACGAGATCGAAGCTTACAAGTAGTCGGTTGTCAGCTTTAAGCGATTGATAACAAAAAAGCCCGCCGGGAAACCGGCGGGCTTTTTCGCAACTCTCGGTGGAAGCTCGTCAACGAAGTATCCGGGAAGCTTGCCGCAGCCCTCCCTCACAACACCAAAACTTGCCTCAAACCGTCATCCAACGCTGCCATTTCCGAGTCGGAAAGGATTCCAGCCATTCCGATCATGCGGGCCTTGTCGACGGCGCGAATCTGGTCGCTGACCGCGACCACACTTTTTCCCATGCAGGTAACAGGGATGGTAATTGGGGGGCGAGGTTTTCCTGAAGTCGAGAGGGGCACAACCACCACGGTTCGCCGAGCCCGATTGACGGGCGTGGCACCAACCAGGACGCACGGTCGCCTCTTCTGGATTTCAGCGCCGATAGTCTGATCAAGATTGACCCACCAGACTTCACCACGTTTCATGCTTTACCCCATCACCCGTAGTTGTCTTCCATTCCTCAAGCTCTTTATTCAAGGCCGCGTCGGCCTCTACAGCCACGGCACATTCGTAGAGTTCTCGCTCTCTGCGTTCAATCTCATCCTCAAGAATACGTGTGATGATCCTGCTTCGCTGCCCAGCCGGCAACACTGACTTCATTCTGGCTGCCAGAGCGTCAGGCACTGTTATGAGTATTCTTTGCATAGAGACCCCCTTAGATCGTATATACTGATATATCAGTCTGACCCAAAAAAGTAAAGGCCCGAAGGGGGGGAGCTGTCGGGTCCTTATTTCCAGCGGCTGCTACAGCAGCCTCTTCAACTCCTCGATCAGGTCCCTCAACAGGTCGTAGCCGCCTTGCCAGAAACCGGGGTCGCTCATCACGATTCCGGCCGGCGCCAAGGTGTCCGCCGGGGTCCTGGAGCCGCCGTCGGCAAGGATGTCGCGGTAGATCGGGATGAAGCTCTCGCGCTCCTTCAGGTAACGCTGGTACAGCGAGAGCACCAGCAATTCGGCGCAGGTGTAGGAATAGCAGTAAAAACGCGCATGGATGAAATGGGATATGTAACTCCAGCCGAAACGGTAGGGCTCGATCATCTCGACGGCGTCGCCGTAAAGCTTGCCGTTCTCCTCCCACCAGATGTCGCATAGCTGCTGCGCGGTCAGGAGCCCTTCCTTTCTCTCCAGGTGCATCCGTTCCTCGAATCTGGTGAGCACGTTCTGCCGGAAGGTGGTGGCGATGATGTCCTCGATCTTGGCGCAGAGAAGCGATCGTTTCACGGCGACGTCGGTTTCGTTTTCCAGCAAAAGCCTGGTGAGCAGCATCTCGCCGAATACGGAGGCGGTCTCGGCAAGCGGCAGCGGCGGATGGTAGTTGAGCATGGTCTGGCGCTGGGCAAGCATGAAGTAGATGCCGTGCCCGACTTCGTGCGCGATGGTGGAGACGTCGCGCAGGTTGCCGGTGAAGTTCAAGAGCAGGTAGGGGTTAAGCGAAGGGGTCATGCCCATGCAGAAGGCGCCGCCGCTCTTGCCGGGGCGCGGCAGCACGTCGACCCTTCTTTCCAGGAAAAAGGAGTCTGCCAACTGTGCGAATTCGGCAGAAAAGCCGCGGTACCCCTCCACCACCATGCCGCGCGCCTCGTCGAAGCTGTATTTCCTGCCGCTGTCGGTGAGCGGCGCGTAGACGTCGCAGTTCTTCAGGCGCGGCATGCCGAGCAGTTGCGCCTTCAGTTTGAAGTACTCCCGGGCGAGGTGGTAATTGCTCTCCGAGACCTGCATCAGGCTTTCCACCACGGGCGTCGGGATCTCGTTGCCGAGATTGGTAGGCTCCATCGGATGCGCGTAGCTTCTGAGCTCCAGATCCTGACTGTGATCGAGCGCGACGTTGTTGAAGACCGCCGAGAACAGGATCTCGTGCTCCTCGTGGCGCTTCAGGAAGGTGCCGAAGGCCCGCTCCCTCAGTGCCGCGTCGGGGTGATGCAAAAGCGCCAACACCTCTTCCCCGGTCAGTTCTTTCTCTTCGCCGTCGATCTCCAGCTTGTAGCGCAGCGAGGCCGAGACCTCGTCGAACAGGCGGCAAAAGGCCTGCACTCCGGTGAGGCTCTTCTGGGCGAGCAGGCTCTCCTCCCGTTCGCTCAAGGTATGGCTTTTGAATTTGCGCAGCACGTCGAGAAAGTGGCGGTAGGGCGCCAGCAGGGAATCGTCCAGCAGGGCCTTGAAGGCTTCCTCGTCCATCTGAATTATTTCCAGATCGAAGAACAGCAGCTCTCTTCCCATCAGGTTGCCGAATTCGGACGATTTCTGGGACAGCCTCTTGTTCTCGTCGCTCTCGCTGTCCGCGGCGAAGAGCAGGTGGGCGTAAAGTTGCGGTTTGGCGAGTGTTTCCTGCAGCGTCTCGTAGGCGCGCAACGCCTCCAGGAGCGCTTCGGCCGAGAGTTCCGCGACCTTGGTGCGGTAACGCTCCCTGAAGGCGGCGACTTGTGAGGTGCCTGCCTCGAAGGAGCTCGTCAGTTCGGGGGATGAAGGGGAGGGGTAAAGTGGGGCGGTATCCCAGGTAAGATCGTTGTTCATAGTGCTCTCCTGATGTCAGAGTTTGTCAATAATTTCATATAAATGCACACCCGATAGTAATCGATGGGGTCGCGGCTGTCAAGGGAGCCGCCGAAGCAAAGGCGAGGGGGATTGTCAGCTGAAATGAGGGAGATCCGCCGGCGAGAAACTGCGGCAGGGGAGTTGGCAAGACGGGGTGCGCTGCGGCTCAGATCTCTACGCTCATGCCGCCGTCGCGCGGCAGCAGTTCGCTGAAGTAGGTGATGGTGCTGAATCTTTCGGATTGCGCGCGAGGCGCTTGCGAGCTGAAACGCCCGACGTGGATCAGATAGCCGATGCCGAACAACTGGGCGGTCGCCAGGTTGGTCTCGCTGTCCTCGCCCAGCATGGTGCGCGCGGGTTCAAAGGGGAATTGCCGCTGCAGTTTCCCCCAAAATGCGGGATCTTCTTTGGGAAGCCCCAAGTCGTGGGCGGAGACGATGCCGTCGAAGTAGCTGCCGATCCTGGTCCGGCGCAGTTTCAGGTCCAGGGTCTTGCCGTGCGCGTTGGTAACCAGGTGGATCTGCTTGCCGTGGCGGCGCAGAAAGAGCAGAAACTCGGTGACGAAAGGGTGGACCGCTATCAGATGGTCCACCTCCTCCTTCAATACCGGGATATCCAGGCCGAGCCGCTGCGACCAGTAGTCAAGGTCGGTCCAGTTGAGGGTGTTCTCTTGTGAGCGGAACAGCTGCAACAGCATGTCCCTGGCTTTTGCCTTGGCCATGCCGTTTTTCTCGGCATAACGCATCGGCACGTGCTCCAGCCAGAAATGGTCGTCGAAATGCCGGTCCAAAAGCGTGCCGTCCATGTCCAAAAGGACCGTGTCGATCAGGTCCCAGTCGATCCTCATGTGGTGGTTCCTTTGGTCGGACCGGTCGGACCGCCTTACTGGCCTGACTGGTCTGAAATCGCTCTGGGCTAGCGGGCATTTTCCCGCAGAAAAGCTTTGATCTGTTCGCGGTCGGCGTCCATCAACTGACAGCGCGTTTCCAGCCCTTGCAGCGCCGCCAGTTGCGGAGGCAGCGGCGGCGGAGCGCCGATGGCCTTCTCCACGGCGTCCCCGAACTTGGCGGGGTGGGCGGTGGCCAGGCAGATGACCTCGGCACCCTCCTGCACGCTCTTCAGCGCCCCGCAGACGCCGACGGCCGTGTGCGGGTCGAGCAGATAGCCGGTCTTGGCGTTGAAGTCGGCGATGGTCGCCAGCGTGGCGCTTTCGTCCACCGAGCAGGTGAGAAACTCGCTTTGCACCCGCTGCACCTCCTGCTCGCTGAAGACGATCTTGCCGGTCTGCTGCAATTCCAGGAAGGCGGCCTGCACTCTTTGCGGGTTTTCGTCGAAGAGATAGTAGAGGTAGCGCTCCAGGTTCGAGGCCAGTTGGATGTCCATGGAGGGGGAGACGGTCTGCACCACGGTTCCCAGCGAGTAATCGCCGCTGGCGACGAAGCGGCTCAAGATGTTGTTCTCGTTGGTGGCCAGGATCAGCTTGGCGACGGGAAGCCCCATCCGCTTGGCCAGGTAACCGGCGAAGATGTCGCCGAAATTGCCGGTCGGCACGGAGAAGATCACTTCCCGCTGCTCGGGCAAACGCCCCCAGGCGTAGAAGTAATAGACCACCTGGGCCAGCACCCGCGCCCAATTGATGGAGTTCACAGCACCCAGCGCGTACTCCTTCTTGAAGGGGAGATCGTTGAAGATGGATTTGACGATCTCCTGGCAGTCGTCAAAGGTCCCCTTGACGGCGATGTTGTGCACGTTCTCGTCCAGCACGGTGGTCATCTGCAGCGCCTGGACCGGCGAGGTCTTCAGGTGCGGGTGCAGTATGAAGATGTTGATGTTCTCTTTGCCGCGCACGCCGGCGATGGCGGCGCTGCCGGTGTCCCCCGAGGTGGCGCCGAGGATGTTCATCTTCTCGCCGCGCTCCTTCAACAGGTACTCGAACAGATTGCCGAGCAGTTGCAGCGCCACGTCCTTGAAGGCGAGGGTCGGTCCGTGGAACAACTCCAGGATGTAGACGCCGTCTTTTTTCACCAAGGGAGTGGTGTCGGCATGGTCGAAACTGGCGTAGGAACGGTCGATCAGTTCCTTCAGATCCTGCTTGGGCAGATCGTCGGCGAACAGGGAGATGATGTTGAAGGCAAGCTCGGGATAGGGGAGTTTCGACCAGGCGGCGAGCGTGTCGCGGTCCAACTGCGGGATGCTCTCGGGCAGGATCAACCCGCCGTCGGTGGCAAGTCCCATCATGACCGCATCCTTGAAGCCGATCGGTGCTATCTTTCCCCTGGTGCTGATGTATTTCATGTCGATTCTCTTTCCGCTGAAGGTAGTATTTTGCTTCTTGGGCAATGACAATGTATAGCAGTTTCGGCGGCAAATGTGAAGCGATTGCTGGCTTGAGTTCTTCCGCGGCGCTAACTAATATCCTCTTGCCGCGGGAACACAAAAAACCGGCGGGTGTAGAGTTGCTGGCGGCGGCGACGGGCGCGGCCACTGTCAGAACTTTTTTTTCAACAATCGCGTTAATTTTCGCAAATGCCGCGGCCCGCCGGTCGCTTCGAACGACGCTGATCGAAGCGGAAAAATCTCCTCGCTTCGTCGGGTGCGATCGGGCAAAATGCTGGAAATCGATATATTTACCCAAAAAAAGCGCTTGCATAAACTAGGCTTCCATGCTAAATATTGGTCACATGTTAATGTTCACTCGAAAGTGAGCTCCTCCGGCTCGCTTTTTTT
>CAIYDQ010000363.1 GCA_903925075.1 uncultured Geobacter sp. | reverse complement strand
GGATAGGTGGCAAAGGGCTTCATGAAGCGTTAAGTCTCGGGTGTTGGCGAAACTGTCATCAACCTAGAGCGCAACAACCCATAGGCTGGAGCGTGCGGACCTTGGCTAGCGCTATCATGCGTCAGCGATGCTGCCGCCAGGCAAACCTTGACGGCAGGCAGGCAATCTGTATAATAACGTTCATTTTTCCTATGGGGTCGGGTCATGGCAGTGGAGAAGTTCGAAACAGCGCTGAAAAAGCTGGAAGAGGTGGTCAAAAAGCTCGAAGGGGGGGAGCTTTCCCTGGAGGATTCCCTGAAGGCGTTCGAGGAAGGGGTGAAACATTCCGCCTTTTGCAGCAAAAAACTCAACGAAGCCGAGCGGCGGGTGGAACTGCTGATCAAACAGCGCGACGGCAGCTTTACCAAGAAGCCGTTCGAAGAGGAAGAATAAGCTGCTGTGGCCGCCTCACAAAAATAACGACGGAAAGCGAGATCGATATGGATTTGAAGGATTATCTGAAAAATAGATGCCAGCTGGTCGACCAGACTCTGGAGACTTTTCTGCCCGCCGCCGGCGAGCTTCCCGCCTCCCTGCACGATTCCATGCGCTACTCGGTCTTCGCCGGCGGCAAAAGGGTGCGTCCGGTGCTGATGCTGGCCGCCTGCGAGACGGTGGGGGGCGATCTGAACGCGGCGCTCCCCGCCGCCTGCGCCATGGAGCTGATCCATACCTATTCTTTGATCCACGACGACCTCCCGGCCATGGACGACGACGATTTCCGCCGGGGGAACCCGACCAACCACAAGGTGTACGGCGAGGCGACCGCCATCCTCGCAGGCGACGCGCTCCTGACCGAGGCCTTCATCCTGCTTTCGGCCTGCCAGCAGGGGGGGGACCCGGTCGCGCGGCTGCGCGTGATTCACGAGATCGCCCACGCCTCGGGCTCGCGCGGCATGGTCGGCGGCCAGATCGTGGACATGGAAAGCGAGGGGAAGGGCGAAATCGACCTGGCCACCCTCTCCTATATCCATACCCACAAGACCGGCGCCCTGATCCGGGCCTCGGTGCGCGCCGGCGCCATGCTCGGGGGGGCCTGCGAAGATAGCCTGGCGGCGCTCACCCGCTACGGCGACGCCATCGGCCTGGCCTTCCAGATCGCGGACGACATTCTGGACGTGGAGGGGACCACCGAGGAGCTGGGCAAGGACGCGGGGAGCGACCAGGCGCGCGGCAAGGCGACCTATCCGGCGCTGGTCGGCCTGGAGGCCTCCAAGAGGCGCGCGCAGGAACTGGTGGAGATGGCGCTGGACGCGCTCTCCGTCTTCGACGAGCGGGCCGAGCCGCTGCGCGCCATCGCCTCCTACATCGTGAAGAGGAAATCGTGATGCCTTCCATCCTGGACGCGATCGCCGAGCCGAGGCAGCTGAAGGCGCTTTCCCTGAAGGAACTCGACCAGCTCGCCTGCGAGCTGCGGGCGCGGATCATCGAGACCTGTGCGGCGAACGGCGGCCACCTGGCGCCGAGCCTCGGGGTGGTGGAGCTGACCATCGCGCTGCACCGCGTCTTCGATTCGCCCCTGGACAAGATCGTCTGGGACGTGGGACATCAGTCCTACGCCCACAAACTGCTCACCGGCCGCAACGCCGCCTTCGGCACGCTGCGCACCCTGGGCGGGATCAGCGGCTTTCCCAAGCGGGCCGAGTCGCCGCACGACTCCTTCGACGTCGGACACTCCTCCACCTCCATCTCCGCGGCGCTCGGCTTCTCCGTCGCGCGCGACCTGAAGGGGGGGCGCAACAAGGTGCTGGCGGTGATCGGCGACGGCTCCATGACCGGCGGCATCGCCTACGAGGCGCTGAACCACGCCGGCGAGCTCAACAAGGATCTGGTGGTGATCCTGAACGACAACGAGATGTCCATTTCCGAGAACGTCGGGGCGATCTCCAACCTCCTCTCCCGCACCATCACCAGCGAGTTCGTGCACAAGACCAAGAAGGATCTGGAGGCGTTCCTGAACGGCTTGCCGATGTTCGGCAGGTCGGCCCTGCAGATCGCCAAGCGGGCGGAGGAGTCGCTCAAGGGGCTCTTCACTCCGGGGATGCTCTTCGAGGCCTTCGGCTTCGAGTACATAGGCCCCATCGACGGTCACAACATCCCTCTGCTCTTGGAGACCCTGGAGAACGTCAAGCGCTTCGACGACGCGGTGCTGATCCACGTGCTGACCAAGAAGGGGAAGGGGTACAAGCCGGCCGAGGCGAACCCTTCGCTGTTTCACGGCGTGGGGCCGTTCGACGCGGCGACCGGCAAGGTGCTGAAGGGAAAGGGGGGAGCCGCCTCCTACACAGGTGTGTTCGGCGAGACCCTGAAGAGGCTTGCCCTGGAGAACGAAAAGATCGTGGCGGTGACGGCGGCCATGCCCGACGGCACCGGGCTTACGCCGTTCGCCAAGGAGTTCCCCGACCGCTTCTTCGACGTGGGGATCGCCGAGCAGCACGCGGTCACCTTCGCGGCGGGGCTGGCCGCCGAGGGGTTCCGCCCGGTGGTCGCCCTCTACTCGTCCTTTCTGCAGCGCGGCTTCGATCAAGTCTGTCACGACGTCTGTCTGCAGGAGCTCCCGGTGCTCTTCGCCATCGACCGCGCCGGCGTGGTCGGCAGCGACGGTCCGACCCACCACGGCGTCTTCGATCTCTCCTATCTGCGACAGCTCCCCGGCATCACGGTGATGGCGCCCAAGGACGAGAACGAATTGCAGCACATGCTGTTCACCGCGCTTTCTCTTGACGGTCCCTCGTCCGTGCGCTACCCGCGGGGCTCCGGCCTGGGCGTGCCCATGGATCAGATCCTGACCTCTCTCCCCGTCGGTAAGGGGGAACTGGTGAGAAAAGGCACGGACGGCGCCATTGTCGCCATCGGCACCATGGTGCAGCCCGCCCTGCAGGCGGCGGCCGCGCTGGCCCTTGAGGGGGTGGAACTGGCGGTGCTGAACGCCCGCTTCGTGAAGCCGCTGGACGGCGAGTTGATTTTGGAGCTTGCCGGCCTCGGCCTGCTGGTCACGGTGGAGGAAAACGCGCTGCAGGGGGGCTTCGGCACGGCGATCCTGGAACTTCTGGAGGAGAACGAGGTGACCGGCGTGAAGGTCGTCCGCCTGGGCTTCCCGGACAGCTTCATCGAACAGGGGGAGCAGGTGGAGCTGAAGGCGATCTACGGACTGGATGCGGCCGGGATCGCGGCAAGCGTCAGGCAAGCCAGGTCCGCCGGCAAAAACTGAGCGTAAAGCAGCAGGCTGAACGATTCTCCGGGAGATACATGGCTTTCGCACGCTCCATCCTGGTCGTACTTATTTTACTTGCCTTCTCAGCCGGCCCGGCGCGCGCCGGCGATCCCCTCACCTATAATGCTAAGGCCCAGGCGCTGATCGGCAGCGGCGACTATCAAAAGGCGCTGGACGAGCTGAAAAGCGGCGTCTCGCTCTTTCCCTACGACCTGACCCTGCGCAAAAGCCTGGCCGCGGCTTACGCCCGGATGGCGGAGATGGACCTGAAACTCAACCGCTACGCCGAGGCGGCCGATTATTTCGGCCGCGCCCGGGAGCTCGCTCCGGCTTCCGCCGATTTGGGATTCATGCGCGGCGTGGCGCTCTATCTGGGCAAGGAGTACGACGGCGCCCGCGCCGAATTCAAGCAGGCCGGGGAGGGCGCCCAGCCCCTTTTTTTCCTCGGCAAAATAAGCTACGACACCGGCGACCTTCCCGGAGCGCTCGCCCTTTGGCGCCAGGCGCTGGAGAAGGAGCCGGGGAACAGGGGGATTCGCAGCGCGATCGAGAAGGCCGAGCGGGAGCTGCCGGTGGAGTCGAAAATGGACAAGGGGTACTCCTCCATGTTCGATTTGAGCTTCGACGCGGAGCTGCCGCCGGGGCTTGCCGGCGAGGTGCTCGATGCGCTGGAGAGCGCCTACAACGGCGTCGGCGCCGATCTCGGCCTCTTTCCGACCACCCGCATTCCGGTGCTGCTCTATACCAAGAGCGACTACGGCAGCGTCACCGCCGGCCCCGACTGGTCCGGGGGGCTCTACGACGGCAAGATTCGGCTCCCCGTCGGCGGCATCAGCAGGCTCACACCGCAGCTGCGCGGGGTCATCTTCCACGAGTTCACCCATGTGCTGATCGCCGAGCTTACCCGCGGCAACATTCCCACCTGGCTCAACGAGGGGTTGGCCGAGGTCGAGGGGAACAAGGAATTCAGCCGTCCGTCCGGCGAGCTTTCCCGGGCGGCCAAGAGGGGAAGCCTTTTGCAGCTCTCCACCTTGTCCGGCTCCTTCACCAAGATGGACGGCAAACAGGCGGGGCTCGCCTACCAGCAAAGCCACTCCATGGCCGCCTTCATGGTGTCGCGCTACGGCTGGTATGCGCTGCAACAGATCTTGAAAAACCTCGGAGAGCGGGCCAGCATCGAGACCGCCGTGGCCCGGGCGCTGTCGGACTGGTCGCTCGACCTGCCGGCGGTGATGGAAGAGTGGCGCCAATCCCTGCCGGCCGCCGCGAAAGGCGATTAGCGGAAGAGGAGTTACAGCTTGATATTTGGCACCGGCATTGACATAGTGGAAATAGCGCGCTTCGAGCGGTTCCTGAAGCAGGGAAACGACGCTCTCTTTCATCGGCTGTTCACTCCCGCCGAAATAGAGTACTGCGCCGCCAAGAAACAATGCGCGCAGCATTACGCCCTTCGCTTCGCGGCTAAAGAGTCCTTCCTGAAGGCGCTCGGCACCGGGCTTCGCGACGGCCTTTGCTGGAAGGATATGGAGGTCGTCAACGATCGTTTGGGGAAGCCGGAACTGAGGCTTTACCGACGCGCGCAGGAGATGTTCGACGAGGCGCGTTTAACCGGCTGTTTCCTGTCCATGTCCCACGACGCCGGCTGCGCCGTGGCCATGGTGGTACTGGAGCGCTAGATGAAGGTGGTCAGCGGTCAGGTCATGCAACTCATGGATCAGCGGGCCATCCGGGAATTCGCAGTCCCCGGATTGACGCTGATGGAAAACGCCGGCATGGCCTGCGCCGACGCCATCTCCGACTCGTTCGGCTCGGGAGAGGGAAAGAGCGCGCTGATCGTTGCCGGCAAAGGGAACAACGGCGGCGACGGCTTCGTGATCTCCCGGCTTCTCGCCCAAAGGGGATGGCAAGCGCCGGTGTTGCTGATCGCCTCTCCCGGCGAGGTGTCGGGGGATGCGGCGGCGAACCTGTCGCGGCTGGAGCCGGGCGTCGTCACCTGCGCGCCGCAAGGTCTCGCGCGCCACGCGGGACTTTTCCAAGGCGCGCATCTGATCGTGGACGCCCTGCTGGGAACCGGGGTGAAAAGCGAGGTGACCGGCGTCTACGGCGAGGCGATCGATCTCATCAACGCGGCCGACGTCCCGGTGCTGGCGGTGGACATCCCGTCCGGAGTCGACGCCGGCACCGGGCGGGTGTTGGGGAGGGCGGTCAAGGCCGAGTTGACGGTGAGCTTCGCGCTGGCGAAACTGGGCAATGTGCTCTATCCGGGCGCCGAGATGTGCGGCCGGCTGCTGGTGGCTGAGATCGGCATGCCCGGAGTGGTGGTTGCCGAGGCTGACGGATGCGAATTCGTCGACCTTGCCCGCGCCAAAGAGCTCTTCCGGCCGCGCCCCGTTGCCGCCCACAAGGGAAAAAGCGGCCACTGCCTGATCGTCGCCGGCTCCACCGGCAAGAGCGGCGCGGCCGCCATGGCGGCCAACAGCGCGGTGCGCGCCGGGGCGGGTTTGGTGACTCTCGTCGTGCCGGCAGGTCTGAACGCGGTGCTGGAGGCGAAGACCACCGAGGCGATGACCGTTCCCGCCGGAAGGTCCGGAGCGGGCTTTTTGCGCGCGGGCGATTTGGAAGGCCTTTTGAAGGCGGCCGAGGGGAAAAACGTCGTGGCTCTGGGGCCGGGGTTGGGCGGCGCCGCTTCCACCGTTTATCTGCTGCACTCCCTGGTCGCCTCGTTGCCGGGACCGCTGGTGCTCGACGCGGATGGCTTGAACGCGGTCGCGGCCGCGCCGGAACTGCTTCTTGCCAGGCGCGGTCGGGTGACGGTGCTTACCCCTCATCCCGGGGAGATGGCGCGGCTGATCGGCGCTTCCGTGGCGCAGGTGGAAGCCGACAGGATCGGCTGCGCCAGGGATTTCGCCGGCCGTTTTCAGGTCCACCTGATCCTGAAGGGAGCGCGCAGCGTGATCGCCGCACCCGACGGCAGCGTCGCCATCAACGGCAGCGGCAATCCGGGCATGGCGACCGGCGGCATGGGCGATGTCCTGACCGGCGTGGTGGCCGCGCTGGTCGGGCAGGGATACGCCCCTTTCGACGCCTGTCGGCTCGGGGCGTTCGCGCACGGTTACGCGGCCGACCTGCTGGTCGAGCGCAAGGGATCGCAGGGAATGAACGCCACCGACGTCCAGGAAATGTTGCCGCCGGCGCTTAGCCGGCTGTCGCGCCCTTGAGGGGCGGTTGGTCGGCTGGTAGAGCTGTCTGGCGGTTGTAGGTAAACAAAAGGGAGAAGAAACCATGCAGAAGGCAAAAGACGTCATGACCAAGGAAGTCATCACCGTGCGTCGCGAGACCACGATCAGGGACCTTGCGCTGCTTTTCACCGAAAAGCGCATCAGCAGCGCGCCGGTGGTGGACGATGCCGGCGACCTGATCGGCATCGTGTCGGAGAGCGACCTGGTCGAGCAGGACAAGAACCTGCATATACCGACGGTGGTTTCCATCTTCGACTGGGTGATCTATCTGGAAAGCGGCAAGCGTTTCGAGAAGGAGCTGCAGAAGATGACGGGGCAGACGGTGGCCGACATTTACTCGGAACAGGTGTTGAGCGTCGGTCCCGAGGCGCCGGTGAGCGAGATTGCCGACATCATGAGCCGCGAGCGGGTGCACGCGGTGCCGGTGGTCGAAGGGAAGCGGGTGGTCGGCGTGGTCGGCCGCATCGACTTGATCAAGACCATGATAGGCTAGCCCATGCCTTTGGTCGTCACCAAGAGCGGCGAGGAGACTGTCGAACTGGGCGCAAAGCTCGGGCGCCTGCTTGCGCCCGGCGATTTCCTCGCCCTGGTGGGCGAACTGGGCGCCGGTAAGACCCAGTTCGCCAAGGGGATCGCCGCCGGCCTCGAGGTCGATCCCGGCACCCCCGTCACCAGCCCGACCTACACCATACTCAACATCTATCAGGGGCGGCTCCCCCTGTACCACTTCGACCTCTATCGCCTGCACGACGGCGAAGAGGTGGCGGAACTGGGGTTTGAGGAATACTTTTACGGCAGCGGCGCCTGCGTGGTCGAGTGGGCGGAGCGCTTGGGAGAGGAGACGCCTCCCGAGGTGCTCACCGTCACCCTCGCCCATGCGGGAGCCGAGGAGCGCAGCGTCGCCTTCAGCGCCGTCGGCGCCAGACCTGCCGCGCTTTTGCAGGCGCTGTTCGCGTAAGCCCACCCCACCACCCAACCCACTGCCGTTAAGTTAAGGACCCGCGACACTCAAACAGTCCCCCTCCCCATACAGCGGGAGGGGGGGCAGGGGGTGGGGGAATTGGCCACATGTGCTGAGTGGCGCCTTCCCCCACCCCCCAGCCCCCTCCCGCAAGGGGAGGGGGAGC
>CAIYDQ010000362.1 GCA_903925075.1 uncultured Geobacter sp. | reverse complement strand
GGATAGGTGGCAAAGGGCTTCATGAAGCGTTAAGTCTCGGGTGTTGGCGAAACTGTCATCAACCTAGAGCGCAACAACCCATAGGCTGGAGCGTGCGGACCTTGGCTAGCGCTATCATGCGTCAGCGATGTGACCTTTACCGTTGCATTGCCGAACTCTCCTGTTATCTTATACCCTGGCTTGACATCCGCTGAATAACGAGGAGGGATTGTGAGACTCAATGACATTACCAGGGGAACCGGACTCGAAGAACATGGCATCACCAACGCCAACCTTATCTACTGGACCTCTCCGACCTCGGTGCTGTACGAGCAGGTAGTGAGAAGGGGCGAGGGGCTCATTTCCCACCTGGGCGCCTTGGCCGTCAAGACCGGCCACTACACCGGCCGGGCCGCCAACGAGAAGTTCATCGTGGACGAGCCCTCCAGCAGCGAGCAGATCAACTGGGGGAAGGTGAACCGCCCCTTCGACGCCGCCAAGTTCGACGCGCTCTACAAGCGGATGACCATCTACATGCAGGGGCGGGACCTGTTCGTGCAGGACTGCTTTGCCGGCGCGAGCCCGGAGCACAAGCTGCCGGTGCGGATCATCTCCGAGAGGGCCTGGCACTCGCTGTTCAGCCGCAACATGTTTCTGCGCGCCACGCCCGAGGAGTTGCAGACGCACCGGACCCAGTTCACCGTCATCGACCTCCCCGCCTTCCATGCCCAGCCCAAAATCGACGGCACCAACTCCGAGGCCTTCATCATCATCAACTTCGCCAGGAAACTGGTGATCATCGGCGGCACCAGCTATGCGGGCGAGATCAAGAAGTCGATCTTCACGGTGCTGAACTACCTTTTGCCGCAAAAGAGGGTGCTGTCCATGCACTGCTCCGCCAACGCCTCGGAAAAAGGCGAGGTGGCGGTATTCTTCGGCCTCTCCGGCACCGGCAAGACCACTTTGTCCGCCGCTCCCAACCGGCTCCTGATCGGCGACGACGAGCACGGCTGGGACGATCGGGGGGTATTCAATTTCGAAGGGGGTTGCTACGCGAAGGTCATCAACCTCTCCAAGGAGTCCGAGCCGGAGATCTACGAGTGCACCAGGAAGTTCGGCACCATCCTGGAAAACGTGGCCATCGACACCATCTCCCGCAGGATCGATTTGAACGACGACTCCTTCACCGAGAACACCCGGGCCTCCTATCCGATCACCCACATACCCAACATCGTCAAATCCGGCGTCGGCGGACACCCGAGCCACGTGATCATGCTCACCTGCGACGCCTTCGGCGTGCTGCCGCCCATCGCCCGTCTCACCCCCGAGCAGGCGATGTACCACTTCCTCTCCGGCTACACCGCCAAGGTAGCGGGGACCGAGGCCGGCGTCACCGAGCCGCAGGCGACCTTCTCCGCCTGTTTCGGCGCGCCCTTCATGGCGCTTCGCCCCTCGCGCTACGCCGAGCTATTGGGTGAGAAGATAGGCTCGCAGCAGGTGAGTTGCTGGCTGGTCAACACCGGCTGGAGCGGCGGCGGCCCCGGAGTCGGCGCCAGGATGAAGATCGCCTATTCGCGCGCCCTGGTCAACGCCGCCTTGGACGGTACCCTGAGCGCCGGCGCCTTCGAACAAGACCCCATTTTCGGCCTGAGCGTCCCGACCGGTTGCCCCGGCGTGGCCCGGGAGGTGCTGAACCCGAGAAACGCCTGGGCCGACAAGGGAGCCTACGACGCGACCGCCAGAAAGCTGGTCGAGATGTTCCAAGGCAACTTCGAGCAGTTCAGGGGCACGGTCGCCCCCGAAATCGCCGCCGTGCTCTAGCGCGGCAGAAGGCGCCGACGGAGGAATCGGGGATCTTGCAGAGGCCGAGCGCTCCGTGGTATCGTTGATTTACTCAGGTCATACAAGGAGGGCGACCATGAAAGGACCACATTCGGACATCTGCGACAGGACGGAAAGAAAGGACGAGAGGGTCACGGTGAGGAACCGGCAGACCGGCGAGATAGGGCTAAGCTTCGGCTGCACCATCGAAGGGGACACCGTGCAGGTGGAACTTCCCGACGGCAGCCTGGACAGCTGGCGCGAGGACGACTGCGAGGTCACCGAGCAGGCGTAACGCTTCAAGGTATATCAAAAAACCCTCCCCCGTGACGGGGGAGGGGGCATCAAAACTAGATGATCTTGGTCAGCGAGTATTCCACGATCCCTTCCGCGCCGAGTTTGATCAGTTCCGGGACGATCCGGCGCACTTCCTTTTCCGGCATGATGCTCTCGATGGAAACCCACTCCGAATTGTAAAGGTTGGAAACCGTCGGGTGATTCAGGCTCGGCAGGATGCTGGTGATGGCCGGAAGGCGGTCGCTCGGGGCGTTCATCTTCAGGCCGACCATCCCTTCGGCGCGCAGAGCGGACTGGAGCAGGGTGGCGATCTGCTGGATCTTGGCGCGCTTCCAGGGATCGTCCCAGGACGCCTTGTTGACCACCATCACCGGCACCGATTCCATCAGTTCGCAGACGATGCGCAGGCCGTTGGCCTTGATGGTGGAGCCGGTCTCGGTCACCTCGACGATCGCGTCGCACAGCCCTTCCACGACCTTGGCCTCGGTGGCGCCCCAAGAAAACTCCACGGTAACCGGGATGTTGCGCTCGGCAAAGTAGCGCTGGGTGAAGCCCACCAGCTCGGTGGAAATGGTGGCGCCGTGCAGGTCCTCGGGGCCCTGTACCTTGGAGTCGCCGTTCACCACCAGCACCCAGCGGGCGGGGCGGCGCGACACCTTGGAATAGACCATCTCGCAGACTTCCACCACGTCCGACTGGTTCTCGCGCACCCAATCGCGGCCGGCGATGCCGACGTCGATGGTGCCGCGCTCCACGTATTTGCCCATTTCCTGGGGGCGTATCAGGGAGCATTTCAGCTCGTTGTCGTCCACCGTCGGGAAATAGCTGCGCGAGGAGATCGATATCTGCCAGCCGGCCTTCTGGAACAGCTCAACGGTGGCGGCTTCCAGGCTTCCCTTGGGAATGCCCAACTTTAGTACGTTTTCCATTACAACCCCTTTTAAAAACCGATTTGCCACGGAGAAAATCTGAGAAAGTCAGAGAAAATCCTTAAAGGCTACAGACGGGGGAAAATCGAAAGTCCTTTGAAGTACCTCAGACCTTCTCGGATTTTCTGCATGGCCAAGGTGTGTGCCTTTCAGCTTTTCCCCGTTTGCAGCCTTTGACCTGGCAGTTACCTCAGACGTTCTCGGATTTTCTCCGTGGCTAACGGTTTTGGTAGTTTATTTTTTATAAACCTCGGCCGGATCGAAGAGCGGATTGGAGTGCTCCACCCAATTGCCCTCTTCGTACTTGACGTAGAAGCAGCTGCGGTTCCCGGTATGGCAGGCAGCCGGCCCGTTTTGCTTGACCTTGATCACGACGGTGTCGGCATCGCAATCGGTCAGCACCTCCATCACTTCCTGGGTGTTGCCGGACTCCTCCCCCTTCATCCAATACTTGTTCCGGGTGCGGCTGAAGAACCAGGTCTTCCCCGACTCCAGCGTCAGCTTCAGGGTCTTCTCGTCCATGAAGGCGACCATCAACACCTCGCCGTTCTCGTAGTCCTGGATGACCGCGGGAATCAGCCCGCCCATCTTCTCGAAATCGATCTTTATCATAGTTTCTGTCGGTCCTTGTGCGGCTTTATTCACAAAAAAGTAGTTTTTCATACACCCAGCCAAGCCCCCTGTCAATAGTTATCGCCCGCAGTTCCCTGTTGGCCCACGGCGCTTGGTCGGCCGCCTCCCCGCAGCGCACTTGGGGGAGGAAGAATCCCGCGCCAGCATTAGAATTTTTTTCCCGCGGAAGGGAGCTCCCTGTTGACACCCGAAGGCAAAAAAAGCTACAGTACGCAAGGTTGTCCGCTTGACGAAGACCGCAATGGGAAAACGCCCGCCTGCTAATGGGCGCGGCGACGTTTTTTCCACTCCAAATCGGTTCATTCACAGCATCCGCCAATAATCCAGAAGCAATGCGGTCGCCGGCTTTACGCTCGGGCATGGCCGCTGCCGGCGCAATCAGCCGGCGGCTCGGGCATGCACACCCATTGAAGGAGTCCCACGTGAAGCACCCGCACACGCCGCGCAACCGCGCGTCCAGCGTCTTGCTGCTGTCAGCGCTCGCCGCGCTGTCGTTTTGCCTGCCGGCCTGCAAAGACAAGTCGTCCAACGCCCAGCAGCAACCAACCCCTGCTGCCGGCAGCGCGAAGTACGGCGCCTCGTCTTCGGCAACTAAAGCTGGCCCGGCTGCGCCCGCTTCCGCCCTCCCGACAACGCCGGGAACCGCGGCGACTGCGCCGCCCGCCTCTGCCGGCACGGCACCGACCGCGGACAAGGGCGCCGGTTTCGCGCCGCATTCAAGCGCAAGCCGCGGCCAGGACGGCGCGAAAGGGAAGGGCTCCAAGGCGAAGGGACCCGCGGCGGCCGGCGCGCCCCCCAAGATCAAATACAACGCGGGAGAGGATCCCGATTTCGCCGCTCGCAAAGGTTGGCCGGTGAAGTACCCGGCTCCCCTGCCCGGCTCCATCCTGCCACAGAAGCGGATCGTCGCTTACTACGGCAATCCTCTCTCCAAGCGCATGGGGGCTTTGGGCGAATACGAGAAGGACGACATGCTGCAGAGGCTAAAGCGCGAGGCGACGCGCTGGCAGGCGGCAGATCCCGCCCATCCGGTGCAACCGGCGCTGCACCTGATCGCCGTGGTGGCCCAGGGCGAACCGGGCAAGGCCGGGATGTATCGCATGGTCATGCCGGACGCGCTCATCAACAAGGTGTACGGCTGGGCTAAGGAAGCCAACGCCATCCTGTTCATCGACATCCAGACCGGCCACGACAACATACGCACCCTGCTGCCCCGCTTCGAGTGGCTGCTGAAAAATCCCGACGTGCACCTGGGGATCGATCCGGAGTTCAACTTGATCAAGAGCAAGGCGAAGCCGGGGAGCAAGATCGGCACCTACGACGCGGAAGACATCAATTTCGCCAGCGGTTATCTGAGGGACCTGGTCAAGAAGTACAACCTGCCGCCCAAGGTGTTCATCGTGCACCGGTTCACCCGCAAGGGGGTCACCAATTATCGCAACATCGTGCTGCGTCCCGAGGTGCAAATCGTCATGAACATGGACGGCTGGGGCGCGCCCTGGTTGAAGCGCGACTCCTACAAGGACTACATAGTGTCCGAACCGGTGGAACTTACCGGCTTCAAGCTCTTCTACCACAACGACACCAAAAAGGGAGATCCGCTGCTGACCCCGGCGGACGTGCTGAAGCTGCACCCCAAACCGATCTACATTCAGTACCAGTAGGATGCGGTGAGGCTCGAACCGCATCGGTTGGGATCGATGCGGTTCACGATGTTCACCGCATCCTACGGGTGCGGGGACCAATCGAACGTCGCCTTGACGTCGCGCGAAGTGCCGCCGTCGAAAGTCCGCTCCACTAGACTCGCCTGGCCTTCTCGGTCCATGAGCAGAACCGTTGAGGAACGGGTGCCGTAGCGCTCGCTTTCGATGAAAATCGAGGAGAGCAGCCGTTCCAGCTCAAGCCCCACCCCGGTATCGGGCAATTGTTCGTCCGGGGCCTTGACCCGGTCGGCAAGGATCTCGAAGAGCTCTTCGACGGCGAAATCTTCGGCGGCCAGCACGCGGGCCAGCCGTTCCTTGCCAAGCGCCACTTTTGGCCAGGGCGTGTCCAACAGGTGATTGCTCAAGCCGTGAATGCCGGGCTCCACCCTCCTGATCGGTTGTTCGCTCCTGTTGGAGTAGTAAAAGAGACCGCGCCGATCTCCCATGATCAGGTTGTAGCCGCTACAGGGTCCGTGGTCGCGCGCCCTCTCGGCAAAACGCTCCGCAGCCGTTTCCTCCGCCAGGAAGTCGCTCACCAACTTCCCCCGTGACGGGCCATGCTTCGCGGCCACCTGCCCTTCCCGATAGTTGGTCAGGGCCGCCAAGCGCCCGTCCGCCGTTACCCCCAGCCAGGTGCCGCCGTGCACCAGATCCCTGCCGGCGAAAATGCTCGGGGCATCCTCCCAGAAATGGGCAGCCGCCGTCGCTCGCTGGTAGTATTCGTCCCTGTTGGCCGCCAGCACCAGCCGGTAGCGAGGATGCGCCTCATAAGCTATCAACAACGTACACATTCGTTCACTCGCCTCTTCCCGTTTTTGCCGACCCGGCGCCTCCCCTCACCCGCCGAGCTCTTCCCAGTCGATTGCCGCCAGGGCACCCTTGAGCGCCGCGTACTCGGCGCTCACCAACTCTCCCCATTTATCGCCGCAGCCCAGCTCCCCGCCGCGCGTCAGCTCCTCGATAGACTTGAGCAGCGCGGCCAAACGCTCGCCTCCCAAGGCGCCGGCCGAGCCCCGCAACTTGTGGGCCGCATGTTCCGCGTCGCCGGCGTCGGCCGAGGAGAGCGCCGACAGGAGGTGGGCGAGCTGGTCGTCGGCGAATTCTTCGAACACCGTCACCAACTGCCGGTAAATGGAAACCCTGCCGTTAAGGCCGACCAGCTTGCCGGCGACGTTCAGCACCTGCAACCACGCGGGGACCAGCCGGGCGAGATCGGGACGGGACTCTGCCGCCGCCAGCGGCGCCCGGGCCGGCGACGCGGCCGGGGGGGACAGGGAGGCTAAGAGCGCCGCGATGTCGGCCTGCTTCACCGGCTTGGAGATGTAGCCGTTCATGCCGGAGCTGATGCATTTGTCGCGAACCGCCTTCAGCGCATAGGAGGTGAGGGCGATGATCGGCGTGCGGGCGCCGGTCAGC
Organism: uncultured Geobacter sp.; assembly: GCA_903925075.1. Taxonomy (GTDB): domain Bacteria; phylum Desulfobacterota; class Desulfuromonadia; order Geobacterales; family Geobacteraceae; genus Geomonas. Next base: position 36,698 of record CAIYDQ010000362.1, on the reverse strand, counting down.
CGCTGCTGCTCCCGGATCACTCGGGTGGCCTCGAAGCCGTCCATCACCGGCATCAGGATATCCATCAGCACCAGATCGTACTCGCCGAATTCGAATTCGTCCATGGCCTCGCGCCCGTCGCCCACGGTGACGACCTGGCAGCCGGCTTCCTCCAGCAGGCATTTCAGGCCCACTTGATCGATGACGTTGTCGTCCGCCACCAGTACGCGCCAGGCGCCGGGGTGCGGGACGAGCAAGGGGGAATCGGGCTGACTCCAGAAACTCGTGCCGCCGGAATCGGCCGGCGCCGCGGGCGGCGCCGGCGGCGCCTCCCTTCCCTGCGCCGCTTGCAGGCGCAGCCGGAAGGAAAAGCGAAGCCCCTCTTCGGCGACGCTCTTCACGGTGAGGCGCCCCCCCAGGGCCTCGGCGCGAGCCGCGGCCAGCCCTATGCCGTGCACCCTCCCCCCCCCGGTGGGCGACGGGGCAAGATAGTCGCTCGCGGCGAGATGGCGGGTGGCGTCGACGGCGCACTGCACGGCGAAGCTGCAGGTCGCCACCACCTCCTCGGGCGCGTGCTCTTTTACCGCCGCGCTGAAGACGACCGAGCGCACTTTGGACAGGGAACTCACGTGCAGGGCGAGCCCCGCGCACAGCTCCTGCAAGGGAGCCGCCGGCGCCAGGGCTAAGGGAGGGACGTGAGGGTCGAGCTTGACCGTCAGCGGCGCGCCGCAACCGGCCTGGAAGGCCTGTGTGACCAGGGCTTCCAGCTCGATGGGCCGCAGCTTTTCCTGTTCGAGAACCGCTGTCTTGGGAGCGCGCAACTGCAGCAGGTCGAGGGCCTCGTTTTCCCGCAGCAGCAGTTCGTCGATGACCGCGGCGTAGCGGCTCACCTCGCGGATGGCGACCCCGCAAAACCCGGTCCCTTGCGACGGGCAGGGAAGGACCTCCACCTCGTATATCCTGCCGCCGTCGCCGCCGTTGCCGTACAATTCTCCGCGCCAGGCCTTTGCCGCCAGGGCGGCGGTCAGCAAAGCGTCCACCGTGTCGCCGCGACGGTCGGCAAGGGCCCGGGAGGCAAAGAGGGAGAACTCGCTCATCCCTGCGCCGACGGCGTCGTCGATCGGCGCCATCTGCCGCGCGGAGTCGTTCAACTGCCTGATGCCGCCGCCGCGCTCCAGATGCAGATAGGCGTGGCGCGGGTCGCTGTTGGCCGCCACGAAGCAGCTGCAGTGGAAGGCGTCGCGCAAAGCAAGCTCGCGGCGGCAGCGGGAAAGCGCCGCCTGCAAGCGCGCCGGCTCCACCGGCCGGACGCAGTAAGACGCTATCCCCAGCTCCATGGCGCGGCAGATGGTCCGGGCATCCGCCGGGGGACCTACCAGTATCACCTGCAGTTCGGGGCGCGCCTCCAGCATGGCGACCGCCAGGGCGAACAGTTCCTCCTCCGGCCGGCTGCAGAGCACCGCCAGATCCGTTTTTATCAGGGCCAGGCGCTCCAGCGCCTCCTGAACCGAATCGGCCACCGCCACGCTGTGGCAGGAGCCGGCGAGTTGCGACAACAATGCCCCGCGCTCCGCGTCGTCCTCGCCCAGCAGCACGGCGTGCAGACCGCCCTTCTCCATCTCCGCAGTCGTCATGTCCTTTGCTCCCTGTGGTCCCGCCATCAGAACAGCTCCACCGCGGCCAGGCCCGCCTGCCCCGACTGGCGTGCGCCGGTTTCGGCTTCATGGGTGCGGCGCTGGTCTTCCATGACGTAGCTGTTGAAGGCGCTTTCGGCGTCGTAGAGCATGGCCTGGATCTGGTCCGGGCAGAAATCCGGCTCGGTCGAGCGGCGCTCCACCGCCTCCATGCCCGAGGAAAGCGCCTCCAGTATGGAGATCACCTGCTCGATTTTTTGTCGGGTGATGTCCTGAAACTGCACGGCGCCGGTGGCGTTCATCACCAGCGTTTCGATGGAGCCGCCGCGCTCGCGCAGGCTATGGATGGTGACCGTCACCTGCTCCTGAATGGCGCGCATCAACTCCTCCAGGGTCACCAGTTGGCCGCGTAGCGCGTTCAGCCGGTCGTTCTCCTCGGTCACCTCCGCGCGCGCCGCCCGTTGCGAAAACTCGGCGTTGATCAGTTTCTCCATGTCCTTCATGCCGTTGCCGATCCGGGTGGCGGTGGCGTCCACGGTGGAGGAGAGCCGCCTCACCTCGTCCGCCACCACCGCGAATCCGCGTCCGGCTTCGCCGGCTCGGGCCGCTTCGATGGCGGCGTTCAGCGCCAGCAGGTTGGTCTGGTCGCTGATGTCCCTGATGTGGGTGACCAACTCGGCAAGCTGGCCGACCGTGTCCACGATGGTTTTCAAGCGCGCCTGCTCCTGCGCCAAGGCGCCTTCTCTGGAGAGCAGATGCCGCTCGATCGAAGCCACCAGCGTCGAGTTGCTCGCCAGCACCTGGTTGGAGTCCGACAGGGTGGTCGAGGTCTGGCTGATGAAGCTGTCCATCTCCTGCAAGAGCGAACCGACGCCGCCGTCGATCGCCAACAGGGAGGAGACGATCTCCCCGGAGGCCCCTTCGGTATCCTGGATCACCGAGTTGAGGTGCGAGCGGTTCAGGCGCGTCGAGGCGCCGATGCTGGCGGAAATCTGCGCGGCGAAGCCGCTCAGATCCTGCCGCAGGCGCGCATGGCTGTCGCTCAGGCTCTCGCAGAGCGGCTCGATCTGCCGCGCCGCCTGGCCCAGAAAAAGCAGGCCCAGGCCGGCGGGAACCGTGCCCAGCGCCGCCACCGCCAAGGCCTCCGCCGCCATGGCGAGCCAGGAGGTGGCGGCGGGAGCGAAGCACCAGCGAACGGCCAGCGACAGGGCGAAGAGCAGCACGCAGACCGCCGGCAGGCAGAGCACGCCGTGGCGCATGAGCCAGAGAAGATGCGGCGGGGCATTGGTGTGAGGTCGGTTGTTCAACGGGGAACCTCCTGAGGTAGATGCCGGCCGGGCAAAGGTCCCGACGGGAGACGACTCCCTGTCACGGCGGATGCTTTTAGGGCAAAAGCTTCTTCAAAACGGCCTGCAGCTCTTCCGGCTTGACCGGCTTCACCAGCCAGCCGGTGGCGCCTGCGCCGCGGGCCTCGTCGCGCTTACTCTGCTGCGACTCGGTGGTCATCACCAGCACCGGCATGAAACGGCAGGTCGGCAGTTTCTTGACCTCCCTGATCAGCGTGATGCCGTCCATGCCGGGCATGTTCAGGTCGGTGATCAGCAGGTTGGGCTTCATGGTTTTCAGCTTCCCCAAGGCCAGATCGCCTCCGGTTGCGGTTTCCACCGCGTAGCCTGCCTTCTCCAAAATCACCTTCATGCTCATCAATAAGGTGGTGGAATCGTCAACCAGCATGATCGTCTTCATGTACTGCTTCCTCCTGGGGGAAAAAGTGGCGCCAAAATGGCGTATCGGAAGGTGCGGCAACCGGCGTTTTCAGCAGCAAAAGCAACTGCAGCGCGGCCGTGTGCAGGTGTTCGCAGGCGCGCAGGTCGACGCCTGCGCCCGGATGGTCGCGCAGCAGCTCGTGGAGCTGGTCCACCTCCTCGGGGGAGACCACCCCCTCCAGAACGATCCGCGGCTCTCCCTGGACGCTGCTAAGACTAATCGGCATGGGCGATCACCTCGGCGAGATTGAGCATGAACATGATGGAGCCGTCGCCGAGGATGGTGCTCCCCGTGTATATGGAGAGATGGGCCAGCGCGCGATGCAGCGGCTTCACCACCACCTCGACGATGTCGCTGGACGTTTCCACGGACAGGGCGACGACCTCGTTGCGCATCCGCACCACCACGGCGGAAAACCCCTCCGGGAACCAGGGGTGGGCGCCCTCCATGTCCAGCAGGCGCTCCATGGAATAGAGCGGCAGCAGTTCGCCGCGCACCTTCAGGCCGGGAGCGGTGCGCACCGTGACCACCCGGGAGAGGGGTATGTTGATGATGCTTTCCACCACTTCGGCGGCGGGGATGCCGAAGGTGCATGCGCCCTGGCGCACGATCAGCGCCTTGGTGACGGCCATGCTGAGCGGCAGCGAGATGCGCACGGTGGTTCCCTGCCCGAGCTTGCTCGCCACCCGGATCGAGCCGCCGAAGAAGGTAACCATAGCGTGGACCGCGTCCATGCCGACCCCGCGCCCGGAGAGGTCGGAGATCGTCTCGGCCGTGGAGAAGTTGGGCGCCATCACCAGTTGGATCACCTCGTCGTCCGGCATGACAGAGAGCGCCTCGGCGGACATGATCCCCTTTTCCGCGGCCTTGCGCCTGATCATCGCCGGGTCGATCCCCTTGCCGTCGTCGATGATCTGCACCACGATGCAGGCAGTCTCCTGCGCCGCCCGCAGGGTGATCCGTCCTTCCGCGCTTTTGCCGGCCGCAAGGCGCTCCTCGGGGAGCTCGATGCCGTGATCGAGGCTGTTGCGCACCATGTGCACCAGCGGCTCGGCCAGGGCCTCGATGACGTCCTTGTCGGCGCAGGTATCCTCGCCTTCCAGGGACAGGGCGATCTTTTTGCCGAGTTTGTGGGAGATGTCGCGCACCAGCCTCGGGAAGCGCTCGAACGCCTTGCTGGCCGGCAGCATGCGCATCCCCATGGCGATGTCCTGCAGCCCTCCGACGATGTGGTTGATGGTCGTGTAACAGGCGTCGATCTCGCCGGCCAGCTCCGGCGCCAGGTACTCGCTGTCCGCGCGCTGGCACAGGTAGGGAAGGCTGTTTTTGGCGATGATCATCTCGCCCACCAGGTCGGTGAAGCGGTGGATGAGCAGTTGGTCGACCCGGATGAAGGTGGCGGCGCCGGCTCGCGTCCCACCCGCCGCGGCATTGGCGACGAACTCCGGCGCTTCGGCCGCCGGCGCCTCGGCGGAAAGGCCCAGCACGATCGACGCGCCGGCCGGGGCCGGGGCCGGAGCCGGAGCCGGGACCGCTGAAGCAGACGCTGAAGCAGAGGCTGAAGCAGCCGGCGGCGGAAGTAGCGCCTGCTCAAGGGGGAGCAGGGTGATCTGCTGCCTGACGTAGCCAAAGACGCTGTCGATGTCCTCGGTCTGGTCGCACGACACGGCGATGAAGCTGATGCAGCAGGCGAAGGGATCGAGCGCGCCGACGTCTACCGGCGCATCGGGCAGCACGGCGCGCAGTTGGTGGATCTGGTCCAATTGGCGAAACAGGTTGACCGGGTCCTCGCCGAAGAAAAAACAAGAAGGGTCCGGGGTGTAGCAAAAGGCGACGGCGGCGGGCGAGATGCGAGCCAACTCATCCAACCGTGCTTTCTCTGCGGCCTCCAAACCGAGGAGCCAGGCCGCCAGCAGTCGACGCCGGCAGTCGTCCCCCTCGTCGCCGGCTTGCTCCGCCCCGGTCTCCTCAGGCGGTTGAGCGGCTCCCCCCTCCCCCAGGATGACGAGAATGCGGCCGCGCAGATCCTCGCCGGCGCTCTCCGCGCTGGCGGGGAGCAAACCGTTGGCTTCCAGAGCGTCGATCCAGGTGGAGAGCAGGTCGAGAGTCGCGAGGAACAGGTCCACCAGGTCGGTGCTGATCTCCCGCTCGCCGTTTCTGATCTGGTCCATCAGGTCTTCGGCGACGTGGGTCAGGGAGGTAATGGGAGCGAACTCCGGGAAAATGCCGGAGGTGCCTTTGATGGTATGGAAATTTCGAAAGATGCCGTTGATGAGGGACTGATCGTGCGCGGACTGCTCAAGGGCCAGAAACCCCGTGGCGGCCTCGTCGACATAGTCCCTTACTTCAGCGATGAACTGTTGCGTTAAGGTATTCATGGATGAATGTTTCCCGATATCGGATGCGCAGCTCATTCTAGTCGGTTAACCATGGGTAAACGTTCGGACGGCAACCGGGCCCGCGGCGGCGCTCCCGAGGGAAGAGCTTTGGTGCCGCCCATGCATGCCCAACGCGCCGCTACTTCATGATTACTTTGAAGCGGCCGTTTCAGCTATCGGGTAAACACCCTATAACGGGCGCATACTCCCTTCCCGTAGGGGCGAACCTTGTGTTCGCCCCGCCTCCTCTGCGCGCTCGTCCGGTCCCACCTACTCCACACCTATTCGGATGCTGGAAACGATAGCTAAAGACAAATTTTATCTTTTATCATGAGTTGTTGTTTTTCAGATAGTTACGAAAGGTCACCAGCTGAAAGCGGCGACCGCAGCTTCGCGTTACTTCGCCGGCCTGCTGGAAGTGATGGCCACGATAGTTACCGTCAGATCGCCGGCGGGGCGCTTGATGGTGATCTCGTCGTCCACCTTTTTGCCGAGCAGCGCCGTGCCGACCGGAGAATCGACGCTGATCCGCCCGAGGCTGACGTCGAATTCGTCCGGCCCCACCAGTTGGTAGCAGCGCTCGTTGCCGTCTTCGTCCTCATAGCTCACCCAGCAGCCGAAACTAACCGCAGTGGGATTGAGCGGCGGGTACACCACCTTCAACACCTTGAGCCGGTTTCCCAGATGTTTCAACTCCCGGTCGATCTCCCGCAGGCGCTTCTTCGAATAGATGTACTCCGCGTTTTCCGAGCGATCGCCCTCCGCCGCGGCTTCGGCCATGTTTTTAACCATGTGCGGCCTTTCGATCTCCCAAAGCAGATCGTAGCGCTCCTGTAGCCGCCTTCGCCCCTCGGCGCTTATCATGTTGGTCATCTAGGTTTCCTTTTTTGGTTGTCCGCCGCACAGCGATGAAACGCCACCAAGGGAGGGGGAGCCGGCGGCGAAGGGTCGAGGTGTGGCGGTTCCATCACATGATGGAGGGCGGCTGAACCGCCGCGGGCGATTTCGGAGCCGACGGCGATTTCGGAGCCGACGGCAAGTCGGGAGCCGACGGCGATTCCGGCGATTCCGGCGACTCCGGGGGTTCGGCGGAGTCGAGGGTCGTCGCGGTGATTGCCTGCTCGTTTTGTTCCGGCGCGGCGGCGGCGCTTTCCTCGTCGGCGCAGATCTCGTTCTGCGCCAGCTCCAGAAGCGATTCGGGCGGCACCGGCTCAAAGACGGCCTCCGCGCCGGCCACAACCTTGTTGATCTCACGGCGGTGCTTGTCGAACAAGATCGTGCCGCGGATCCGATAGCTTGAGACTGCGCAGTCCAGCTCGTAGTTGGTCAAGATATAGGAGAGGTCGTTCAGATTGTACTCTTTTTGGAAGTATTGCTTGTCCTTGGCGACCGACTTTACCCAGAAAAGGTGCACGTTGTCGGGGAGGGTGACCATCGACTGCCGATCCAGGTAGTACTTCAGATCGCCGTCGTCCGCGAAATTAGTCCAGCGCTCTTCCTTGCCGTACGCGGCGCCGCAGGCAAGCGTCAGCGCCAGCCCCACCGCAAGAGACATTCTCGCTATCATTCCCCCTCCTCAAGTTTCCGTTCTCAGTCCAGATGACGGTACTGCCTGATCGCCTTTTCGTAGGTTCTCTGAATCTCGTTGGAGGGGTGTTCCTGCTCGTAGTAGATGAAATACCTGACGAGGTAAGAAGTCAGCACCAGAAAGAGGCCGCTCCACAAAATCCTGATCAGCAGCCGCCGCCGTTTCTCCGCCTTGCTCAGTTCGCTGCGCTCGGCGAAGGTGAGGTCGCGGCGGTCGGCGGTCTCCCTCAGATACTCCAGTTGCGAGATGGAGATGTGCTGAAAGATCAGTTCGCGGTCCTTGTCGTTCATGCAGACAAACTGCATCCCCGCCTCGTAGATCATGCGGCGCCCCCTTTGCTCGGGCGGCTTCACCATCAGGACCTGGGCTACCGCCTGGATCTCCCGGGGCGGGTTGAGGGGGAGATGGACGACCAGACAGATAAGCTGATCGGGGCTCACCGGTTCGGGGAGCCGGATGCCGATCCCTCCTCCCCCGAGGTTGACCTCGCTCCGCAACATCTCGCGCCACTCGCGCTCCCTGGGCTTGCCGTAGCGCGCCCTCGCCTCGGCCAAAGCGACCTCGTCCAGGCCCTGAAATTTGATGTGTTCGAGGTTCTTGCGCAGCTCCCAGTCGCTCTCGACTTCGCTCCAGCTCTCGTCGGTCACCAGCGCGTACTTGATCTTCAGGTTGATGTCCAGGCGGAAATATTGACGGCGCTCGCGCAGGTTGAAAACGCCGAAAAGCTGGATGCGCAGAATCCTGGCTCCGAATTTTTCCACCACGATGCCGCTGCAGGTGTAGACCTCATCCTTGATGGTGATGCTCACATCGAGGATGAATCCGAGATCGATACGCACGTTGGTGGGGAGCACATCCCGGGAGATCTGCACCAGCAGCTTGTCTTCCGCGGACTCGCTGATGATCGCCCAGTCGCGGAACACCCCGCCGCCCACCAGCGGGATGCCCATTTCCAACCGCATCTCCGGCTGCAGATAAGGCCTAAAGGCTTCGTAATCGTCGTTGCGCATAATGTCCGTCCATCAAGTTTATTGGATAAGCAACCATCAGCACATTAACCCGCAACCAATCCAAATTGCAAGGTTTTTCCGCCAAACTGCGACCTTCGGCAAGATCTCGGCCTTCTAGAATTTCTTGACTTTTGGCCAGCGTATGTTATCCAGAGACGATGTTTTAATAAAAAACTGCACCAAGGAGAATCTATGAAAAAGACGTTAACGATGGCGGCAGCCCTTTTTGTGGTGCTGGCGGCAACCCAAGCCATGGCGGTTTCCGCCGGCAAGACGGTGGAGTGGAAAACCTCGATGGGGGAAGTCACCTTTAAGGGCGACGACCATGCCGGCAAGGGGCTCAAGTGCAACGAGTGCCACAGCAAGATCTTCAAGATGAAAAAAGGGAGCACCGAGATGAAGATGGCCGACATCAACGCCGGCAAGTTCTGCGGTGAGTGCCACAACGGCAAGAGGGCTTTCGCGCCCAAAGGCAACTGCACCAAGTGCCACAAGAAGTAATCCGTTTCAGGCAAAGCGGAGCAAAAGACCAACCAGGGAAGCTCCCAGGATCACGGCCATAGGCGCTATGGCCGTGAACTGGAGCACCAGGAAGCCGACGGCCAAAAGCAGGAAATCCCTGGCGCCGGTAAGCGAGGTCCTGCCGAGGTTGAAGGCCGCGGCGAAAACCAGCCCGACCACCGCCGGGAGGATGCCGTCCAGGAAATGGTTGACCGCGTCGATCCGGCGAAAGCGCTCGTAGCGGCTGGCGATGAAGAGCATCAGCGCCGTGCAGGGCAAAAAGATGCAGACCGTCGCCAGCAGCGCCCCGAAGAAACCGGCGTCCTTGAAGCCGACGAAGGTGGCCAGCATGGCGAGCGGACCGGGGGTGAGCTGGGAGAGGGCCACCCCGTCCAGGAATTCCTTCAGGGTAAGCCAGTGCAGTTGATCCACCATGATGCGATGCAAAAGCGGTATCAGCACGTAGCCTCCGCCGAAGAAGACCACCCCTATCTTCAGAAAGATTACAGCGAGTTTCAGCATGCCGGCCATCAGCGCATCCTCCCCGCTCGCCACCCTTTCCAGATGCCCCAACAGCCGGCCACCACCAGCACGCTCAGAGCGCTGACCCCGAAGAGACCGGCGGCGGCGAAGGCAGCGGCGGCAATGGCGGCGGCAGGCAGGCGCGCCGCCTTGCGGCGGGCCATGCCGATGCCGGCCACCAGGATCAAGGCAATGACGATCGGGTTCGACCCCAAGAGCGCCGATTTCAGTTCGGGAAGCTCGTGGTAGCGAAAGTAGAGCAGACTCAGCGCCGATATCAGCAGAAAGGAGGGGGCGATGAAGCTGGCTGCGGCCAGCGCTCCCCCCACCGGGCCGCGCAGGCGGCTGCCGACGAAGGTGCAGCTGTTAAGCGAAAAAGGTCCCAGCAGCTGGCCGAAGGCGAGCCCGTGCATGAACTCGTCGTGGCCCAGCCATTTCTTCTCCAGCACGCAGCGCCGCTCGACCAGGGCGACGATCGCCATGCCGCCGCCGAAGCCGGTGGCTCCGATCACGAAGAAGGTGGCCGCGATCTCCCTCAGCGCCACTTTTTCAGGTCTCTTTTCCATGCCGGTTTTATAGCAGGATCGCCCGCCAATAGCAACAAACGCGACGCTTAAGGGCCCCCCTCCCCTCCCCTAAAAGAAAGGGTGTTTGCGATTTCTGTTGATCAATGCGCAGAAAAGACTTAAAAAGGACAAGCTGGGTCTGAATACCGTAAAGAGGGCCGTCGCCGGCACCCCGGAATAGACTCAACCAGGAAAGGAACCAGAGCCATGAGCTGCGACACCAAGAGATCCGTCTGCCCGTTCGACTGCCCGGACACCTGCGGCATGCTGGTGCAGGTGGTGGGTGGGAAGGCGGTCGGGGTGCAGGGAGACCCGCAGCACCCTTTCTCCCGCGGCACTCTCTGCCCCAAGATGCTTCACTATGAAAAAAGCGTCCACTCGCCGCTCAGGCTCACCACGCCGCTTTTGAGAAGCGGCCCCAAGGGGTCCGGCGAGTTCACCCCGATCTCCTGGGAGCGGGCCATCGAGACCATAACCGAGCGCTGGCGCGGCATCGCGGCCGAGTTCGGCGCCGAGGCGATCCTCCCCTACTCCTACGCCGGCACCATGGGCGTCATTCAAAGAAACGCCGGCCACCCCTTCTTCCACCGGCTGGGCGCCTCCCGGCTGGACCGGACCATCTGCTCGCCGGCCAAGGGGGCGGGTTGGCAGGCGGTCATGGGGGGCACGCCGACTCCGTCTCCGGAGAGCGCCGGCCGCAGCGATCTGCTGATCCTGTGGGGGATCAACGCGGCGGCCACCAGCATCCATTTCATGAACATGGTGCAGGAGGTCAAGAAAAACGGCGGGAAGGTCTGGCTGATCGACACCTACCGGACTCCGACCGCCTCGGCCGCCGACCGCACCTTTTTGGTGCGCCCGGGGAGCGACGGCGCGCTGGCCCTCGGCATCATGCACATCCTGGTCCGCGACGCCCTCATCGACCTCCCCTTCCTGCAGACGCAGGTGCAGGGATTCGACGAGCTGCGGCGGGAGGTGCTCCCCGAGTTCACCCCGCAGCATACGGCGCGGCTCACCGGCCTGGCGCAGGAGGCGATCGAATCCATGGCCGCGGCCTACGGCGCCGCCCGGGCGCCCTTCATCCGCCTGGGAAGCGGGCTCTCCCGCTACGGCAACGGCGCCATGACGGTGCGCTGCATCTCCTGCCTGCCGGCGCTGGTCGGCGCCTACGGCAAGGACGGGGGGGGATGCTTCCCGGACACCGCCACCGGAGGCGCTTTCGCCATGGAGGAGCTGCTCCGGGAGGACCTGATGCCGGGCTCCGCCCGCCTGGTGAACATGAACCGGCTGGGGCACGCCCTGAACGAACTGGCCGACCCGCCGGTGCGGGCGCTGTACGTCTATCACTCCAATCCGGCGGCGGTCGCCCCGGATCAGAACGCCGTGCTGCGGGGGCTGGCCCGCGAGGACCTTTTCACCGTGGTGCACGAGCGCTTCCTGACCGACACGGCGCGCTACGCCGACCTGGTGCTCCCCGCCACCTCCTCGCTTGAGTACAGCGACATCTACCGCTCCTACGGCACCTATTGCATCCAGCGGGCCGCGGCGGCCGTCGAGCCGGTCGGGGAAAGCAAGTCCAACTGGGAGGTCTTCTCCCTCTTGGCCCGGGCGCTCGGTTTCGAGGAGGAGATCTTCGCCCTGAGCGCCGACCAGATGATCGACCGGCTGCTGGCGCTCCCCTCTCCCCTGCGGCGGGGGATCGACCGGGAGGCGCTCGCCGCCGGTCGCGCCGTGGAGCTGAGCATCGACCGGGAAGGGTATCGGACCGCTTCGGGCAAGATCGAGATCCTGAACCCCGCCCAGGCGCACCCCCTGCCCCGCTACCTTCCAAGCCACGAGGAAGGGGGGACGCTCCCCTTCCGGCTGATGACGGCGCCGAACCCCTTTGCGCTCAACGCCACCTTCTACGAGCAGGAGGAACTGCGCCGAAAGCAGGGGGGGATGCGGCTGCAGATGAACCCGGCGGACGCCGCGGCCAAGGGGCTGACCGACGGCGAGCCGGCGGTCGCCTGGAACGAGTTGGGCGAGGTGACCTTTCTTTTGAGCCTGACGGAAAAGGTGCCGCCCGGCGTGGCGGTGGCGGAAGGGGTCTGGTGGCTGCAATTCGCCCCCGGCAGCCGCTCCGTCAACGCCCTCACCTCGCAGCGTCTCACCGACCAGGGGGGCGGGAGCACCTTCTACGACAACCGGGTGGACGTGCGTCGGGCATCCGGCGCAGATTTGCCTCATGCTTTACCGGGAATTGCCGATACGAATGGGAACTAACTGAGAACCATTCTGGGAACTATTAATTAATAAGGGAAGCGGGGGCTGAGGCATGGAAACGAACAAGAAGATCCTCTTGGAGACCGGCACCAACGAGCTTGAGATCGTGGAGTTCAGGATCGACGAGGTCGACAACAAGGGCAACGTCATTCCCTGCTACTTCGGCGTCAACGTCGCCAAGGTCCGGGAGATCATCCGGCTGCCGAACCTGCGCAAGGTGGTGAACTCCAACGCCGCCGTGAGCGGCATGATCAAGCTGCGCGACCAGGTGATCACCCTGATCGACCTGGCCAAGTCGCTGAACAAGAACACCGAGGGGCTGACCGCCGACCGGGTCATCGTCCTTGAGTTCAACCGGGTCATCGTCGGCATCCTGGTCCACTCCGTCTCCCGCATCTACCGCATCTCCTGGGAAAACGTGGAGCCGCCGGTCAGGGCGATCCACGACGCCAACATCACCGGCGTGGTGAAGATGGAGGACCGCATCATCCTGATCCTCGACTTCGAGAAGATCATCGGCGAGCTCTCCTCGACCATGGCGCTTTCCGCCCCCAGCGAGGAACTGATGCTGGCGCACTCGACCGTCAACCGCGGCGAGAAGACCATCCTGGTGGCCGACGACTCCAACTTCATCCGCAACACCATCGCCGGCTCGCTGCGCACCGCGGGGTACAACGTGCTGGAGGCGGAAAACGGCGAGGAGGCGTGGAACATCGTCAGCGCCATACGCGGCGCCTCGCTGGAGAAGAGAACGCCCATCTCCAAGATGCTGAACCTGATCATCACCGACATCGAGATGCCCCGCATGGACGGGCTGCACCTGACCGCGCTGATCAGAAAAGAGAGCACCCTGGACGACGTGCCGGTGGTGATCTTCTCCTCGCTGGCGAGCGAAGACAACAAGGCGCGCTGGAAGGACCTGGGCGCCAGCGACATCCTGACCAAGCCGGACCTCCCCAACCTGGTTGAGAAAGCGGACAGCCTTGTGCTTTGAGGAGCGCCCGGAACTCTCGCTGATCGTGCCGGTTTTCAACGAGGAGCGGGGCCTGGCCCCGTTCTTCGCCGAGTTGGCGCGACAGCGCGAGGTCCGCTTCGAGTTGATCCTCTCCGACGGCGGCTCGACGGACGAGAGCGCCGCCGCGGCGGCGAGGCTTCGTCAGGAAGCGGGCTTTCCGGTGCAGGTGGTCGCGGGGGCAAAGGGGAGGGCCAGGCAGATGAACCTGGCGGTCCCGGTCGCCCGCGCGTCGACGCTGCTCTTTCTGCACATCGACTCAAGCTTCCCCGATCCCCTCTCCTTTCGCCGGGGGTTGGACGCGCTGGCGGGCGCCCTCCGCGGCGGCGACGGCCGGGTCGCCGGTCGCTTCGCGCTGGAATTCGCGTTCGACCACACTCCCCCCTTGCCGTACCGCTTCTATCAGGCCAAGGCCACCCTCGACCGCCCGGGATGCACCCACGGCGACCAGGGGCTGCTGATCGGCCGCGCCTTTTTCGGCGAAATCTCGCCTTTCGACGAACGCTTGCCGCTCATGGAGGACACCTTCCTCGCCGAGCGGATCAGGCGGGCCGGCAGTTGGCTGCTCCTCCCCTCCCGCATCAAGACCTCGCCGCGCCGTTTCCTGGCCGAGGGGCTCCTCCCCAGACAGACCCTGAACGCCATCCTGATGAATCTCGCCGCCATCGGCCGGCTGGAGCTGATCGGCTCGCTCCAGGAGAGCTATCGCAGCCAGCACGCCGCGCACAGGCTGCGGTTGACCCCCATGCTGGTCGCCTTGTCCGAACGGATCGCCGCGCTGCCGGCCGAGGAGAGACGCCGCTTCTGGCGGGCGACCGGGGGCTACGTCCGCGCCAACGCCTGGCAGATTCCCTTTTTTTTCGACCTGCTGTGGGGAGGGGTGAGCGCGGGGAAAGGGGGAAGGTTCTTGGCCTGCCACGACCGATGGCTGGCGCGGCTGATCGACAACAGGGGGGGGGATTTCGTCGCGGCAACCATGGTTCGGATCTGGTTCCGCCTGACGCTTCTTGGCTGTCGAAGGCGTGCTCGGGATGAAAGACGGCGGTAGGACGGAAATGGACGGAAATGGACGTGTAGAACGTAGAACGTGGAACGTGGAACGTGGAACGGGCCGGTCCCTACCCCGCGTCGGGGGCTAAGCGGCCGGCGTGCTCCGCGTCCAGGAAGGCGTTCAGCATGGCGGTTTCCTGCTCGTCCAGATCCTGGAACTCCAAGCCGAAGCCCGCGGGGAGTTTGTCCTTCACCCTTTTTCCCTCCTCGTTGACCCAAGCCACCACCCCGGCCAGCTCCATCAGCACCGGGCTCACCGACGGCAGGTAGAGCGCCACTCTGAGCGGCCTGGCCGGCCGCACCTCCGCTTTGGTGGCCAGGAAGACGCCGCCGTCGCTTATATCCAGCGCATAGGCGCCCAGCGGGCTCTTGCCGGAAAGAAACAGGGCCGGGAAATGGCAGAGGATGCGGTGCTGCCGCCTCTCCACCGCTTCCGTGTACTTGCGCGCCTTTTCCAGGAATTCGCGGCGGTCGATCGGCTTGGTGAGGTAATCGTCGCACCCCGCCTGCAGGGCGCGCTCGCGGTCCCCCTCCCTCCCCGCCGTGGTCAGCATCACCACCGGAATCTTGCAAAGGAAAGGATCCGCCTTCAAAAGCGAGCAGCAGGAGATCCCGTCCATGGCCGGCATGTTCATGTCCATGAAGATCAGGTCCGGGCGGTCCCGCCTGATCTGCTCCAGCGCCTCGACGCCGTTGGCGGCGGTCGCCACCTCGACCCGCGAGAGCTTCAGGAAGCTTTTCTCCAGTTCCAGCACCAGCCTGGTATCGTCCACCAGCAAAATTTTAGCTTTAGCCACGGCGAAACCACTCCTCGGTGTGCGTCTAGGGTTGCCCTGCGGCGGCAGGCGGTAAAGCGGCGCGATCCGGGTTGGAGAGCCAACCTGGACGACGCAGGCAATAAGGGCAGAGGACATTAATCCGATACTGCGCGGAGTTTGTCAAGAGGTAAAAATATCCCCCCTCCCGTCAAACGATCAACCGCAGCAGGGCGGGCACCGCCCTGAGGCGCAACGGGCCGCAGCCGAAAAAGTCTCCGTCCAACTGCGCCGCCTTCCCCCCCGAAACCTCCAGCTCGCTGGCCGGGAAACTGGTCACCGACCGGCCCGTCACCCCCCTTCCCGACGCCATTAGCAAAAACAGTCCGAAATAGCTGAGCGGCCCTCCGGTGATGCAGATCACTTGAAAGGTGGGACTGAAGATGTCGACTTCCGGCGCCAGCAGATAGTTGCCGCCGTACCTGGCGGCGTTGCAGACGATGACGCTGTGGCAGGAAAGGCTCCGGCCTCCCCCCTCGACCTGCAGCCGGCCGCGGTCCCAGGCCCTCAGCAGACGCAGCGCGGAGAGCAGATAGGCGCCCGCGCCCAATACCCTCTTTTCACGCAGGCGCACGCCCCGGACCACGGCGCCGTCCACGCCGACGCCCGCCATCAGCAGAAAGCGCCTTTTTACACCGCCGCAGGCGGCTTCGCCGACCGTGACGGCGCGCGTCCTGCCGGCGGCGATCCTGTCCAGCGCGTCCTCGATGGAGCGGATCTTCAGTTCCCGCGCCAACACGTTGGAGGTGCCGACCGGGATCACTCCCAAGGTCGCTGCGCCGGGGAGCAGCCCGTTCAGCACCCCGTTGACGGTGCCGTCCCCGCCCGCCACCAGGATCAAAGGGTCGGGCTGTTCGGCGCAGATGCGCGAGGCAAAGAGCGCGGCGTCGGAGGGGCTCCCCGTGGGGAGCACCACCGGATCCAGGCCGCTCGCCGTCAGCCGCGCCTGGATCCGGTCGATGGAGCTTCGGGAATAACTTCCTGAGGTGGGATTTACGATCAAAAAGCAGGGTTTCGTCAAAAGATTCTCGCTTGGGTCACGTGGCCTATTCGCTCTTGGCGCCGTTTTTTTCCTGGGGCACGGCGAAGCGCCGCATGCTCTCCACCATCGCCTTCAACCTTTGCTCCACCAGGAAGTTCACGCTCCCCTCCGGGTAGCTGCCGTCGTCGGCCGCCTTTCCCGCCGGCACCCCGGTCAGGATCTCGATCCCCTGGTCCACGTCGGCGACGCTCCAGATATGGAAGCTCCCCGACTCGACCGCCTGCACCACTTCGTCGCTCAGCATCAGGTTGCGCTCGTTGAGCTTCGGGATCATCACCCCCTGCTCGCCGGTCAGCCCCTTGGCCTTGCAGACGGCGTAGAACCCCTCGATCTTGTAGTTCACCCCGCCGATCGGCTGCACCTGCCCGTGCTGATTCACGCTGCCGGTCACCGCCACCCCCTGCCGGATGGGGAGCCCGGAGATGGCGGAAAGCAGGGCGTAGAGTTCGGTCGAGGAGGCGGAATCCCCCTCGACCCCCTCGTAGGACTGCTCGAAGCAGATGGAGGCGGAAAAGGAGAGCGGGGTCTCCCGGGCGAATTTCCCCGCCAGGTAGCCGGTCAGGATCATCATCCCCTTGTCGTGGATCGGCCCGGAGAGCTTGACCTCCCGCTCGATGTTCACCATGCCGGCGCGTCCCAGCGAGACGCGCGCGGTGAGGCGCGACGGCCTGCCGAAGGCGTAGTCGCCGAGGGTCATCACCGACAGCCCGTTGATCTGCCCGACCGTGCCGCCGGCCGTATCGCAGAGGATGGTGCCGTCGGCCAGGTATTCCTGGATGCGCTCCTCGATCCGGTTGCTGCGGTAGGTCTTCTCCCTGATCGCCTTTTTGACCCAGCCCCGGTCCACCACTTCGGCGTCTTCGCGCTTGGCCCAGTAACTCGCCTCCCTGATCAGGTCCGAGAGCTCGGTGAACTGCGCGGAGAGCCGGTCCTGGTCCTCGACCAGGCGCGAGGCGTGCTCCAGGAGCGCGGCGACCCCGCCGGCGTCGAAGGGGAGCAGCCCTTCGGTCTTGCAATGGGTGGCGACGAAGAGCGCGTAGTCCTGCATGATCTCCGGGCTGCGGTTCAACCTGCTGTCGAAATCCGCCTTAACCTTGAAGAACTTCCGGTAGTCCGGCTCCAGGTGGAACAGCAGGTAGTAAATCCAGAGCGAGCCGATCATGATGATCTTGGCGCGCAGCGGGATCGGCTCGGGCTTCAGCGACACCACGGTCATGAACCGGTACTGCTCCAGCACGTCGTCGATCCGGATCTCGGAGTTCCTGATGCAGCGTTTGAGCGACTCCCAGGCGAACGGGTTGATCAGCACCTCGCGCGCGTCCACCACCAGGTAGCCGCCGTTGGCGCGGTGCAGCGCGCCCGGCTTGATCAGGGTGAAGTTGGTGGTGGCCACCCCCCCCATCTGCATGATGTTCTCGATGCGGCCGAAAAGGTTGTTGTAGGTGGGATTGGACTCGAAGACGATGGGCGCGCCGTTTTCGGGGTTGTGCTCCACCAGGACGTTCACCTGGTAGCGCTCGAAGGTCGGCTCCTGCTTGGGAAGCTTCAATCCGGGGATCTGCGGGGGAGGGGCCTGCGGCTTGAAGTCCTCGAGGTTTAAAAGCAGGTCCTCCTGCACGCTCTCCAGGTAATGCAGGATCTTCTGGAAGCCGGCGTACTTCTCCTTGAGGGGGTTCAGGTGGTGGCCGACCGCGGACAGCCCCAGTTCCCGGTCCAACTGCGCCAGGGCGTTCTTGAGCGCCTTCTCGTTCTCGCGCACCTGCCTGAGCCCGTCGTTGAGCTTTTCCGTCAGCTCGCGCCCCAGGGCGTCGACCCTGTCCCGCTCCTCTTTTTCCAGCGCCTCGTATTCTTCCTGAGTGAAGTTGCGCCCCTCTTTCTGGGGCACGATCACCAGTCCGGACACGGTGCGCTGCAGCGCGAAGCCGTTTTCCTGCGCCTCCTTTTCCAGCCCGGAGAAGATCTCGCCGTTTTTCTCCTGATACCGCTCGACCAGGGCGACCCGGTTGGTCTCG
The DNA here is from genome assembly GCA_903925075.1 of uncultured Geobacter sp. Taxonomy (GTDB): domain Bacteria; phylum Desulfobacterota; class Desulfuromonadia; order Geobacterales; family Geobacteraceae; genus Geomonas. The sequence continues at coordinate 18,557 of CAIYDQ010000362.1, read as the reverse complement.
TACTCCTTGCTGTCCAGGGCGCTCGGGATGTTGGCCCGCACGTATTCGAGCAGTTCGCGCATGTCCCGCTCGAGTTCGCTCCCCATCCCCGCCGGCAGGGAGAGCGCCAGCGGCGCATCCGGCGCGGCGAAGTTGTGCACGTAGCACCAATCGCTGGGAGGGGAGCTGTCCTTCACCCGTTTCTTCAGCATGCTGCTGATGGTGGAACTCCTGCCGGTGCCCGGTTCGCCCGCCAGGTAGAGGTTGAAACCGCCGTCCGTCATGCCCAGCCCGAAATCTATCGAGGCGAGCGCGCGCTCCTGGCCGATGCTCCCTTCCAGGGTGGCGATCTCGGAGGTGGTCTTGAAGCTGAACAGGGCGGGGTCGCACACCCACCTGAGTTTTTCTACGGGGACTTTGCAATCTGTTGCCGACATACGAGCCTCCTTGAAGAAGATGCAGGTAAATTGCCGAACGACGATCAGGCTAGCGGTAGGTGCTGCTCCAGCATATGGTGGAAACTGGCGCGAACCAGTTCCTTGACGTCCTCCATGGCGAGTTCGCCCCCCGTTTCCAGGGCCAGCGAGGTGATGCGACAGCCGGGCATGCCGCACGGGTTGATGCGGGCAAAAGCCGAGGTGTCCGGAGAAACGTTGAGGGAAAAGCCGTGCATCGACACCCAGCGCCTGACGCCCACCCCGATGGATGCGAGTTTGCCGCGCCCGGTCCAGACCCCGGTGCGCCCCGGCACGGCGAAGCCGGCGACCTCGACCTCCGCCGCCAGTCGCAGCAGGAAGGCTTCCAGGAAACGCAGGTAACGGTGCAGGTCACGGCCGCGCCGCGACAGATCGAGGATCGGGTAGCCGACCAACTGTCCCGGTCCGTGGTAGGTCACGTCCCCTCCGCGGTTGACCCGCAGCGCCTGGATCTCCGGATCGAGCAGGTTGGCGAGGCTTCCCCCGGAGCCGATGGTGTAGACGGCGGGGTGCTCCAGGAGCAGCAAGGTCTCCTCATGGCCTGCCAGCACCGCCGAGGCCAGCCGTTCCTGCAGCGTCAGCGCCTCGGCGTAGCCGATCATCCCCAGATCTGTATAAACCATGTCGCGCACCAGGTGTTTCTTTCAGCCGTGGATCGCCCGCTTGTCCAGGTTGAGGGCGGCTTCCTTGACCGCCTCGGAGAGGGTCGGATGGGCATGCATGGTGAGGGCGATGTCTTCGCCGCTCCCGCCAAAGCTCATCACGGTGACGGCTTCGACGATCATGTCGGAGGCGCGCGGCCCGAGGATATGGACCCCCAGCACCCGCCCCCCCTCGCTTTCGGCGAGCACCTTGACGAACCCCTCGCTCTCGTCCATGCACATCGCCCGGCCGTTGGCGGAGAAATTGAACCTGCCGACCTTGTAGGGGATGCCCGCCTCTTTGAGCGCCTCCTCGGTCCTGCCGACGGAGGCCGCCTCGGGCCAGGTATAGCAGACTCCGGGGACGCAGCCGTAATCGACCAGGCTCGGCTCCCCCTGCATCCGCTCCACGCAGACAGCTCCCTCCTCCATCGCCTTGTGGGCCAGCATCGGCCCCGCGATCAGATCGCCGATGGCGTAGATCCCCGGCACGCTGGTGAGGTAATCGACGTCGACCAGCACGCGCCCCTGCTCCATCTTTACGCCCAGTTTTTCAAGCCCCAGGCCCGCAGTCAGCGGCCTGCGGCCGACGGCCACCAACACCTTGTCGCATTCGATCTCCTGCGCGCCCCCTTCGAGCTCCACCCGCGCCACCAGTCCGCCCTCTCGCCGCTCCACCCCGGCCACCTTGGCCCCCATCAGGAAGCGCATCCCCTGTTTCTTGAGCGAGCGCATCAGCGCGTCCGCCACCTGACCGTCGCTGCCGGCCACCAGGCGCGGCAGCATCTCGACCACGGTCACCCGAGCGCCAAGCCTAAGCCAGACCGAGCCGAGTTCCAGGCCGATGTAGCCTCCCCCCACCACCAGCAGGTGCCCCGGCACCTCGCCGAAGGCGAGCGCCTCGCGCGCGCTCACCACCGTTTCGCCGTCAAAGGGGAGCGAGGGAATCTGCACCGCCTCGCTGCCGGTGGCAAGCAGCACCTTTTTGGCCGTGAGCCGCGTCGCGTTCTCTCCTAGCACCTCCACCTGCTGGCTGCCGGCCGCATCGGCACCCAGGAGCGCGGCTGTGCCGGCAAAACTGCGGATATTGTTTTTCTTGAAGAGATAGGCGACGCCGTCGGTGAGCTTCTTCACCACCTCATTTTTGCGCGCCATCATCCGGCCCAGGTTAAGGGTCGGCGGCGCCACCTCGATGCCGTGCCCGGCGAAACGCTCGCGGGCCAGGTGGAACAGTTCGCTGGAATCAAGCAGCGCCTTGCTCGGGATGCACCCTTCGTTCAGGCAGACGCCTCCCAGCGTCTCCCGCTTCTCCACCACGGCCACCTTCAGGCCGAGCTGGGCTCCTCGTATGGCGGCAACATAGCCGCCGGGACCCGCGCCGATTACCACCAGGTCGAAAACTTCCTCGGACATCTCGATAACCCCCGTTTAAATTTAGATGCGGCATGCGGCGTCAGCGCTCGAGCAGCATCTCTTCCGGCTCCTCGATGTACTCCTTTACCCGTTTCAGGAAACCTACCGCCCCCCCGCCGTCCACGATGCGATGGTCGTAGGAGAGAGCCAGGTACATCATCGGCCTGATGACGATCGCCCCGTCCCTGACCACCGCGCGCTCCTGGATGGCGTGCATCCCCAGCACCCCGCTTTGCGGAGGGTTGAGGATCGGGGTGGAGAGCATGGAGCCGTAGACGCCGCCGTTGGAGATGGTGAAGGTGCCACCCTCCAGATCGGCGATGGCGATGCGGTTAGTGCGCACCTTGTCGGCGAAGCCGGCGATGGTCTGCTCGATGGCGGCAAGCGTCATGGACTCGGCGCCGCGCAGCACCGGCACCACCAGCCCCTTTTCGCTCCCCACGGCAACCCCGACGTCGCAGTAATTGTGGTAGACGATCTCGTCCCCTTCGATGCTGGCGTTGACCTCCGGGAACTCCTGCAACGCCTGGCAGCAGGCGCGCACGAACAGCGACATGAAGCCGAGCTTCACGTTGTGGCGCTTTTGGAAGAATTCGCCGTGCCGCTTGCGCAGTTCCAATACCTGCGTCATGTCGGCTTCGTTGAAGGTGGTGAGCATCGCGGTATGCTGCCGCACGGAAACGAGCCGCTCCGCGATCCGTTTGCGGATCGGGGTCATCGGCTTGCGCGTGGTGCGCTGCGGGGTTTCGGGCTGGGATGAGGCGGCGGCTTGGCCGGTGGCAGACTGGCCAGTGGCAGACTGGCCGGTGGCAGACTGGCCGGTGGCAGACTGGCCGGTGGCAGACTGGCCGGTGGCAGACTGGCCGGTGGCGGCTTGGCCGGCGGCACTCTGACCGCCTGCGGACGCCACGGCGGCGCCGGCTGCGGCGGCCGGCGGGGAGGTGATTGCTGCTGCGGCCGGAGCGGCAGGCTTAATCGGCGGTTGCGCGCTTGGCTGCGAGGCGGGCACGGCGGCGGAAGGAGCAGCCGGCTGGTCGGAGGCGGGACGTTCCCCGCCTTTGCGCAGGTCTTCGTTGGTGACCCGACCGCCGCGACCGGTCCCCTTGAGTTCGCTGGCCTCTACTCCCAACTCGCGGGCAAGTTTTCGGCCGGAAGGAGACATGGGAGGCGGAACCGCCCGCTCCCCCTCTTTGGCGGCTTCGTCCCCCGTGGCGGGCTCGGCGCCCACCTCGTCGATGCTGCCGATCACGGCGCCGATCTTAACCGTCTCCCCTTCTTTGACGGCGATGGAAAGCACGCCCGCCACATCCGCGGTGATCTCCAGAGTCACCTTGTCGGTTTCGATCTCGCAAAGAGCCTCGTCCCTCGCCACCCGCTCCCCTGTTTGCTTCAACCATCGGGCAATCAGCGCCTCGAAGACGGACTCGCCAACCGCCGGAACCTTGATCTCCATTACACTCCCTCCAGGGACAATAACATTGGTAACGTTCAACTCACAGCTTCAACGCCTCGTCGATGATGCGCTCCTGTTCGACCCTGTCCAACCGGTGCGAGCCGGAGGCGGGCGCCGCGGCATCGGGACGCCCGACGTAGCGCGGCGCGGCTCCCAGGATCTCGGTCAGGTGCGGGCTCAGGAAAGGCCAGGCGCCCATGTTGCGCGGCTCCTCCTGCACCCAGCTAAAGCGGGCGCTGCGGGAATAGCGCTGCAGTTCGCCGCGCAAAAGGTCGACGCCCAGCGGATAAAGCTGCTCGACCCTCACCAGCGCCGTCCCCTGTACCTGGTCCCTCGCGATCCGCTCCGCCAGATCGTAGTAGATCTTTCCCGTGCAGATCAACACCTGCTGCAGGTCGCCGAAGGCCGCCGGTTCGGCGATTACCTCGCGGAATTCGCCGGTGGTAAGATCGTCCAGCTTCGACACGCAGAGCGGGTGCCGCAACAGGCTTTTCGGGGTGAACAGCACCAAGGGCTTGCGAAAGCTCTGTAGCATTTGTCTTCTTAACACATGAAACAACTGGGCGGGCGTGCTCGGGTAGACGATCTGCATGTTGAAGCCGGCCGACAGCGCCAGAAAACGCTCGATGCGGGCGCTGGAGTGCTCCGCGCCCTGCCCCTCGTAACCGTGCGGCAGCAGTAGGACCAGACCGCTGCAACGCTCCCACTTGGCTTCGCCGCTGGAAATGAACTGGTCGATGATCACCTGGGCACCATTGGCGAAGTCGCCGTACTGCGCCTCCCAAACGGTCAACGTCTCGGGAGACTCCAGCGAATAACCGTAGTCGAAACCGAGCACCGAGTACTCCGCCAGCATGCTGTCGAAGGCGCGAAAGCTGGCCCCGTCCCGAGCCACGCCGGCAAGCGGCAGATAGGCGGAGCCGTTTGCTTGATCGAAAAGCGCGGCGTGCCGATGACTGAAGGTGCCGCGCCGCACGTCCTGCCCCGACAGGCGCACCGGCACCCCCTGGGCGAGCAGTGTGGCGAAGGCCAGCGTCTCGGCGTTCCCCCAGTCAAGCGGCCCGCCTTTCACTGCCGCCTCGCGCCTTTTCTGCAGCAAGGCCGCCACCTTCGGATGCGGCGTGAACCCCTCCGGGATGGCGCTCAGTTGCTCGGCAAGCGCCAAGAGCGCTGTGCCGTCGACGGCGGTCTGCACCGAAGCCCTGGCAAAGCCGGGCTTCATCCCGCACCAGCGGGCCAGAAAGGCCGACTCCGGCGGCGCCGCCTCTCGGTCGGCGGACTGCCGAAGCTGCTCGGAGACCTCGTCTTCGATGCTTTTCAGTTCCTCCTGCGCGCATCCTTCCCGAAGGAGTTCCGCCTCGTAGATGGCGTGCAGTTGCGGGCGCAGCTTGATCTGCTCGTACATGATCGGCTGGGTGAAGTTGGGCTCGTCCCCCTCGTTGTGCCCGTGCCTGCGGTAGCAGATCACCTCCACCACCACGTCCCTGCGGTAACGGTCCCGGTAGCTCAGGGCCAGTTCCGTGGCATGCACCACCGCCTCCGGGTCGTCGCCGTAGACGTGGAAGACCGGCGCCGCCACCAGCCTCGCCACGTCGGTGGCGTAATGGCTGGATCTGGCATCCGCCGGGATGGTGGTGAAGCCGATCTGGTTGTTGAGCACGATGTGCAGCGTGCCGCCGGTCCGGTAGCCGGCAAGCTGGGAGAGGTTCAGGGTTTCCGCCACCACTCCCTGGCCGGAGAAGGCCGCGTCGCCGTGGATCAAAACGGGGAGCACACGTCCCTCCCCCTCCTCGCCCAGGCGGTCCTGGCGCGCCCGGCATTTCCCCTCCACCACCGGATCTATCGCCTCCAGATGGCTCGGGTTGGCGGTCAGGGTCAGATGGATGGAGCGCTCCCCGGACAGGGCGAGATCGGCGGAGTATCCCTTGTGGTACTTGACGTCCCCCTCGCCGACCACGCCGTATTCGGCGTTGTCGGCGAATTCGGCGAACATGTTCTCGAAGGGCATGCGGAAGATGTTCACCAGCACGTTCAAGCGGCCGCGGTGCGGCATGCCCAGGACGATATCGCTTACGCCCAGCGAAGCCGCCTTGCTCACCGCCGCGTCCAGCATCGGGATCAGAACGTCGCCCCCTTCCAGAGAGAAGCGGGTCTGGCCGGGAAACTTCTTCTGCAGATGGCGTTCGAAGAAGGCGGCCTCTTTCAGCTTTTTAAGTATGACCAGCCGCTGATCCTTGCTGAAGTTCCCTCGGTTGCAACTGGGTTCCATGCGGTCGATCAGCCACTGCCGCTGGTCGGGATCCTGCATGTGCATGAACTCGACGCCGATGGAGCCGCAGTAGGTGCTCCTCAACACCTGCACGATCTCCTTCAGGGTGGCGCTTTGCTTCAGGAAGCGCCGGGAATGAAAGGTTTTGGCAAGGTCGGAGCCGTCAAGACCGAAAGCGGAGAGCGCCAGGAGTTCGTGCTCCATGCTGCAGGGGGAAAGCGGATCGGTGCAGGCGAGCAGGTGACCGATGTCGCGGTAACGGTAAATGAGGGATTGCACGGCGGAGTGCTTCAGCGCCTCCTCGGCGGCCAGGGGAGCGCCGCCGGTCGCTTCCCGAGCGCCGCCCAACTCGAAGCCGGTAAAAAATGCGCGCCATTCTTCCGAGAGCTTTTCCGGCTCTTGCTTCCAGAGTAAATACTGATTCTCAATCCACAATGGACTCAGATTGTCCAACACTCCCATTGCTTGCTCCTTTTCATGAACTAGCGAAGTGTAGCAGGTGACTTAGCGGTTTCAAGCGTCGCGCTTGCGCGCATAGCGCCAGACGGAGACCTTTTCCATGGTGATCATCCCCCCGTCCATCATCTCCTCCACCTGAGGCAAAACGGCATCGAAGCGCTCCTTGCTGTCGACCACTTCCAGCACGATCGGCAGGTCCGAGGAAAGGCGCAGCAGCCTGTCGGTATGATACATGCTGTGGGCGCCGAAGCCGGCGACGCCGCGCAGCACGGTGGCCCCGGCGAATCCCTCCTTGCGGAAGAGTTCCACCAGCGCCTCGTAGAGCGGGATATGTGCGAATCGGTCGCTCTCCCCGATAAAAATCCTCAGCAGGGCCTGTTCGCCGACCATTTCCTTTATCTCCATTTGCTTTGTCTCCATTTGCTTACTCCTTATAAACCGTTCTACGGCAGAAACCGTTCTACGTTCTACGTTCTACGTTCAACGCGAAAGGCAACGGCTAAAAGCGGTGCGATGTTCGATTCCTTCAACGTAGAACGTCGAACGTAGAACGTTGAACGGCTTTTTGGCCGTTGTCACATCGCCCTGGCTACCATGATGCCGATCCAGGTGCAGGCAAGACAGGATATTACGCTGACTAACACGTTGAAAAAGGCAATCAGGAAAGCGCCCTCTTCAAGCAGGCGGAAGGTCTCGAAACTGAAGGTGGAAAAAGTGGTGAGCCCCCCGAGGAAACCGATGGTGAGCGCGATCCTGAGGGTAGGCGAGACGAGGGCGCTCCGGATGGAGAACTCCATGATCAGCCCGATGAGAAATGCCCCGATGACGTTGACGGCCAGGGTGCCGTAGGGAAAGCCCCTGCCGAAAAGCTGGTACACCCACCCGGAAAGAAAGTAGCGGGCGAGGCAACCAAGGGCGCCGAAAAGCGCTATGTAGACCAACTGCTCCATGTTGCAACCACTCTGTGACCGGCGCCAGCTTTATCTGAAGGCCCAGCCGAGACTCAAACCGACGAGGTCGGAGGATGAATCAGGTTGAAAAAACAACAGATTGCCGGCCGCCGCCAGAGGAGAGCGCGAATATCTGAACGCTTCGTAAGACAGGGTCAGCTTGAGATGCCGCCAGGCGACCCCGGTCTCCGCGAATCCGCTCCACCTGCCGACCGGTTGCAGCGTCATTACCCCGCTGCCGGCGAAGTCAACGCTGTTTCCCGTGTAGAAAGGGTATTTGGCTCCCCCTTCGGCGAAGAAGGCAACGCGGCGAGGCGCCAGGTAGCGTGCCCGGGCGCCCAGTCGGCAGTACCCGGTTTGCCACAATTCCGTGTATCCGGAGACGCGCATTCCGGCGGTGGAGGTATCCTGCAGATCTCGCAACCACCATCGGTACCCCAAGCCGGCAAAGGGCTCGATGCCGAGGTTGCCGGAAGAGATGCGGTACCCCAGATCGAGTTCCTGTCTGGTGCCGAAGTAGTTCACGTCCGTCTGCACCTTGGCCGAAACCGGCGCCTGAGTCTCGCCGTCGTAGCCGATGCGCCCACCGAAAACTTCCGCCCTCCCCTTGATGGTCCAGGAGGAGGCGGTGGTAAAGCCAGCCACCACCCCGGCGGAAACCAGGGGGCCGCTCTCCTTCAAGAGCCTGCGGCCATTGATGCTCTCATCCCAGGTGAAGTACTGCCCCGAGAGGTAAGGGGTCAGCTCCTCGAAGGTGAGCGCGGAGGCTGGCAGCGCATGTGCTAATACAGCCAGCAGCACGAGTAGAAACTTGTACATTCCAGTTACTCTTTCTTCTTCCGCCCGCGCGTCTTCTTAGCAGCTTCTTCGGGGGAAGCCGATGCCGGTCGCTCTTGCTCCGACGCGGGAACGGGTTCGCCCTTCTGCTTAGCGGTCCGCTTTTTGCCGGCTGCCCCAGTGAGCTCCGCTGCGGACGCTGCACTCTCCACCGCACCGGCGGCCTCAACGGCGGCCGCCTTGGAAGCCTTGGCCTTAGGTTCCTTAGCTGGCTTAGCTCCTTTACTTGCTTTGAGTTCCTTGGCTTCCTTAGCCGCTTTCGGCTCCTTGGATTTCGGTTCCTTCCCTTCCTTAGACGCCTTTGCTTCCTTAGTAGCCTTCCCTTCCTTAGACGCCTTGGCTTCCTTAGTAGCCTTCCCTTCCTTAGACGCCTTGGCTTCCTTAGATCCTTTGGCAGCCTTAGACGCCTTGGATTCCCTGCCGGCCTTAGCCGCTTTGGCGCCGCTGGTAGCCTTGGCATCATCGACGGGGCCGGCGGTCGTTGCGGCAGCGTCGACTCCGGCGTAACCGGCTATCTCGACGACATCCGTGATCGGAACAGGGTGACCAAGCTCGAGAGTCCCCGCAGTTTCGGCCCCCGCGGCGGCCTTGCCTGCTCGCGCTCCTCTGGCAGCACGTTTGGCTCTGGCAGGCTCAACAATCTCCGCCACAACGGTAGGGACTTCGACCATCGGCTCCGCCACGTGAGTCTCCGCGGCAGCTTTAGCTGCGCGCGGCGGACGGCCCGGTTTCCTCTTGGCGACCACCGGGGGCTCGACAACTGCCGGCGACTCAACCGCTGCCGGCGGCTCCTCTGAAACCGCTGCGATCTCTACCGGCGTCGTAGCCGGCCACGCCGCCGCAGCCCCAACTTGCCGGTAAGGCTCGGAAACCACCTCCTGCAACTCGGCTTCGTGAGCATGTTTCCCGCCCCGCCGACGCTTGCGGCGCCGCTTCTTCTTCCCTTCTTCGCCTGCATCCTCGCCTGTCGGCTCCGCTGCCTGCTCTTCAGCTTGTTCGGCGGCAGCCTGCTCAGGCTGCTCGACGACCTGCTCCACGCCCTGCTCACCGGCAGGCGGGAGTTGCTGTGCCGCTTCGACGGGCTCGCCGGCCTCGGCCAAATGCCCTGCCGGCAGGTCTACCGGCTCCTCCACCGGATGACCGGCGGCGTGTTCCGCGGCGTGTTCAGCGGCGGCATCAGCCCCGGCTCCCTTGCCGCGCTTCCGTTTGCGCCGACGCTTTTTCTTCTGTTCCTCTTGTTCGCCCTCGACCGTGATCACGCGCTCCGCGCCTCCCGGCTCGACCGCCAGGGCAATCGGCACGGCCTCGGGCACAACCGCCGCCTCGACTTCCAACTGGGGCTTGCCTTTGCCGCCCTTCTTTTTCTTCTTGCGCGCTTCGGCAGCTGCCGACTCCTGGAGCGCGACGTCTTCCTTGACCGGCGGACGGAACGGCACTTTCTCCACGGGCCTTTCCTGCGGCAGTTCCTCTTGCGGCAGTTTCTCCCTCTTGACCAACTCCAGCTCCATCTGGTTCAGGAGGTAGGAAGGCTTCCCCTTCACCGTCACTTCGATGTCGTAATCGCTCTCGATCTGCGAAAGTTCGTGTCTTTTTCGGTTCAGCAGATAATAGGCGACCTCCAGCGGCAGGCTCCCCACCACCTCGCCGATGGTCCCCTTCGCCGCCGCCGCGTGCACCTTCCTCAGGAAGGAAAGCGCCATGGCCTCCACGGACTTGACCTTCCCTCTGCCGTCGCAGTGCGGGCACTCCAGGGTGCTCGCCTGGTTCAGCGTCTGACGGATGCGCTGCCGCGACATCTCCAGCAACCCGAACTCGGAAATGCGAGCCACGTTCACCCGCGCCTTATCCGCCTTCAACGCCGTCTTCAGCGTCTTCTCCACTTCGGCGTTGTGCTTTCTGTCCCGCATGTCGATGAAGTCGATGACGATCAGACCGCCCAAGTCGCGCAGCCTCAACTGCCTGGCGGCCTCCTCGGCAGCCTCCATATTGGTTTTAAAGGCGGTGTCCTCGACTCCTTTTTCCCCGGTGGACTTGCCCGAGTTGACGTCGATGGAGACCAGCGCCTCGGTGGGCTCGATGAAGATGGAGCCCCCCGACTTCAGCGGCACCTTCTTCTCGTAGATCAGGTCGATCTGTTCCTCCAACTGGTAGCGGGAGAAGATCGGACGTTTCTCCTGGTGCATCTTGACGAGCTTCTCGAATTGCGGGTCGATCTCCTTCAGGCATTCGCGCACGTCCTTGTAGACGTCCTTGCTGTCGACCAGCACCTCGTCGATGTCCGCCGAGAAGTAGTCGCGTATGGTCCGGATGATCAGCGCGGACTCCTGATAGATGAGGCCGGCCCCCTTCATGTTGGCACCCTGCACCCCGATGCCCTCGTAGAGCGCGATCAGCGAATCGAGGTCCTTCTGGAGTTCCTCGCGGCTTCTCCCCATGGCCTCGGTCCTGATGATGTAGCCGTACCCTTCGGGGATGGTCATCTCGGAGATGATTTCCTTCAGTTTCTTGCGCTCGCCTTCCGCCTCCACCTTCCGGGAGATGCCGGAGGAGTCGCTGCCCGGCATCAACACCATGTAGCGGCCCGGCAACGACGCGTAGGTGGTGAGCGCGGAGCCCTTGTTGTCGCGCTCTCCCTTCTCCACCTGGACGATCAGTTCCTGGCCTCTCCTCAAGACCTCCTGAATGCGGGGCCTGCGGTGCCGCTGGTCCTCGCCGATGTCGTCGCGCCAGCGCCAGTTTTCCGGATGAAGTTCCCCCATCTGCAGGAACCCGAGCTTCTTCAAGCCGATGTCCACGAAGGCGGCCTGCAGCCCCGGCTCTACGCGTACCACCACTCCCTTGTAGATGTTGCCGCGGATCTGCTCGTTGCCGGCAATCTCCACATCCAGATCCACAAGGCGCCCATCCTCGACGATAGCCACCCGCGCCTCCTCGGCGTGCAGCGCGTTAATCAGCATCTTCTTTGACATAACTATGTTCTTTCCTTTCGTTTGGGGCCTCGTGGCACAAGGTCGGGAACGACTCCTGCGCGCTTCTTGCCCATTTTTGTCTCGGCCGCAAGCCGGCCGGTCAGCTTCTCTATATGCGTCCCCCCAACAGAAGGAGGGTGTCAAGATTAATGAAAACCGAGTGATTATAGCAGAGTTTGCTGCCGGCGCACATAAAAAAAACGCAATCACGACGCGGTATTGACGGCTTAACAGCAGAGCTGCCGTCCAGATGGGAGTATTTTTGGCCGCGGCAGGGGCCGATAAGGCCGATTCATCACAAAATACCGTTATTATTCGGTGAATTACGGCACAGAAGACCTTTGAACCGCGAAGACGCGAAGCGCGCGGAGAAAACCCCAAAGTCAAGGCAAAACACTTTCCACAAAGTCGGCTTGGATTTTCACCTTGGGAAGCCTTTGAATTTCTCGGCGCTCTTCGCGTCTTCGCGGTGAGTGCAGGGGTGACTTTGGTTGCAGCAAGGGCCAACCGACAGCGCCAAGTGCGAATATGGTTCATGATCCCGCGTATTCGTGCTACTTTCATCCGCAAAGTTAACCGGAAAAGGAGCGTCTAAATTTGCGCGATTTTCAAAACGTCGGCGCCGTTGCCCATGTTATTCAACTCGCCGTAGCCCCGGTGTTCCTGCTAACCGCAGTCGGCACCATGTTGAGCGTCATGACCAACCGACTGGCGCGCATCATCGACCGGGCGCGCGTTCTGGAGGCGAAGCTGGAAGCCGCTCACCCCGATCACCCCGAGGCCACGGTTAAACTGCATACCAACCTCGCCACCTTGTCGCGCCGGGCCGACCTGATAGGTCACGCCATCACCCTTTGCACCAGCACGGCGGTGCTCGTCTGCACGGTGATCGCCTTGCTATTCGTTGGCGACTATATACGCTACGACATGTCCTTGCCGATAGCGCTGCTTTTCATCCTGGCAATGTTGCTGCTGGTCCTTGGGCTGATCAATTTCTTGAGGGAAATTTTCATCGCCAAGGCGCGGCTGCACATCGGCCCTCACTGAGGCCGCCTCTTTCACGGGTTTAGCACCGCAACAGGCCTAAATCAGCAGGCATTGGCGACGGAGTTCCAAAGTGGGGGGTGCTGCGTTGTTTGCTCTCAAGGTGAGGGTGCGTCAGGCGACGGGGGATAAACAGGGTTGGTTGCCGGCAGTCAATCAATCTGCAACCGGTCGTACGTTTCCTTTAACAATTGCAGATGCTTGCTCCCCGATACGGCGATGTTCAGGAACGACTGCTCGTAGGATTCGCCAGCCATTTTAACTACGTCTTCCTTCAAAAAAGCATCCATCTTCGCTTCCAGCTCGATGGCGATGTTCAGCGCATCCTTCATGGAAAGCGGCTGTTCCTGAACCGTTTCTATCAGCGATTCCACGTACATGAGCATCAACTCCGCGGCGAAGGATTTCACCGGGGTCAACTCCTCGTTGTTGCCTCGCAGCTTACCCAGGAGCGCGAACAGCCTGGCGTGGTTCTCCTCCTCCATGGCAGCCTTCAGCCAGAGAAGAAAATTCTCTCGGTCCGCCTTGAAATGCTCGGCGAAATAATGGTACAGGTTGGCGCAGGCAAGCTCTACGGAACCGCACACTTCCAGCCCATCTTTCACTGCGTCAGCGCTGTCCGTCAAGGCGATCCTCCAAATGTACCCCGGCAGTCACCATCAAAGCACGCCCAATAGTAACCGATTTCTCTCCTAATACAAAGGTCTATTGCCCTGACAATTGCAGGTAGCAATCCGCTTGGTACAGCGAGGCGTCCGGCGCGAGGTTCGAATTGGGGAAATATCTGAGGAAACGGGCAAACAGGTTCTGCGCTTTCTGATAGTCTCCAGCTAAATAAGCCCGTTTGGCGCGCTGGTAGCTCTGACGTTCAATCACCCCGGCAGCAGGTGCGGCCTTAGCAGACGCGGCCTTAGCAGACGAGGCCTTTGTGGACGAGGCCTTTGTGGACGCGGCCTTCGTGGACGCAGCCTTCTCGGATGCAGCCTTGGCAGATGTAGCCTTTGCAGGTGTAGCCGGTGTAGCCTTCGCAGGTGCAGCCGGTGTAGCCTTCGCAGGTGCCGCCTTCGCGGGTGCAGCCTTCGTGGGCGCGGCCTTGGCAGGTGCGGCCTTCTCGGGCGAAAGCACGGTAGGCGCTACCGCCGTTGCGGGTTGCTCTGCGGAAGGCTTGGCGGGAGCAGGAGCACTGGCCGGATGGCGCCGTTTACCCTTGGCCCTCTTGGCAGCCTTGGCGCTTTTGGCCGACTTCTTCACGCTCGGATTATGCCCGCCGTTGACCGGAATAAGGAGTTTTTCGCCAGGATAGATGAGATCGGGGTTCTTGATGGTGTTAAAGAGCAAAACCTGCGGGAACCAGCTTGCCGTGCCGATGTGTTTCCTGGCGAGGTCGGCGAGCGTGTCGCCGCGCTTTACCGTTACCGACCTGACCAGAACACCCTCATCGGGAGAAGCGGGCACTTGATCGCCCGCAGCGGGTTTCGGGGCATAGAGCAGAAACTCCTCGCCTCCGGAGAGACCGGGCGCCAGCAGCACCGTGAGCAGGCAGGAGAGCGTCAGGAGCTTCGAAGTCCTCATGTCAGTACCTGTTCCCTAGTTGGTCCTGATAACTGAGCAGGTTCTTGAGCTGCATGTTGGTGCCGACCGCTATGCCCGGCTTGACTCGATAGGTCACCTTGATGTTGCGCTTCTCTCCCGCGCCAAGTTCATCAAAGCGCCAGGTGTAGATGCCGTTATCGGACCTGGAGAACATCGGATCGGCCGCGACCACTTCCAGCTGCGTGGGGATGATACTCTGCAAGGTCACCTGTTTGGCGATATTGGACCCGCTGTTGGTGCAGTTGAGTTCCAGCGAAGAAACCTCGCCCGGCCTGAGTCTTCCACCCTTGGCGGCCATGGCGAGCTCTATTATGGGACGCGAATAGGTAAGTTGCAAGTTGACCGCCGCCGATCTGGCAGCGGCATTTTCCGGCTCGAAGGCGACCGAGATGGGGGCTACCGTTCCGTCGTTGGCCGATGCCGGCGTGGTGATCTCCAGCACGACGTAGGCCTCCTCCTTGGGAGACAAGGGGCCGACGAGGTTGATGATCGGCTCGTTCGACTGCCTTTTGCCGTCGCGATTCAAGTCGTCGAAAAAGGTGTAGGTCGCGTTGTCGGGAACATTCGCCTTGATGGTGAAAAGCTCCCGCACGTTGCCCGTGTTGGTGACTATCAGCGGAATGGCGATCGTCTGTCCAGGAATCACCATCAATTTTTCAGCAGTGGTCCTGGCGGCAACTCCGCTTACCCTCTGCACCACGCTGGTAGCGGAGACGAAGGATTCCTTCTTGTCCAGATCGTTGTTGATCACATCGGCACGCAGGAACAGCTCCTGCTCCGCCAGCGCCTCATCCTTCAATTGAAAGTTAAGGGTGTAATCCTTGCTCTCTCCCGACTTGAGCTGCACGCTGTCGAGCACGAGGGTGGCCCTGGTCTCCTGTTTGAAGCCCGCCGACAAGAAGCTGACCGGCTCGTACTGGGGAGGGAAGTTCAATCTGACGGTAACGCCGCGAGCGGCAGCGGTGCCGATGTTCAGCAAGGAGATGCGGTAGGAGACTTTTTCTCCCGGCAGCAGCTTCGCCTTGTCGGTTTTGACGACGGCGCGCAGCAGCGGAGCCGACGAAGTCAGCACCAACTCCTTGGACAGGGAAACCTCCCTGGCAAAGGTGGAAATCACCTTGATAGGGAAGCTGTTCTTCTGTCCGTCTATGTTGCCGCGCGGCATGGTGCCGACACCGACTGCCTTGAATTTTTCCCCAACGGCGAGATTCGGCGTGCTGTTTATGGGGGCATCGGGTTTGGACGCGGCGGCAAAATGGAAGTCGAATTCGGGAGGGAAGCCGGACTCCAGGTAAAAACTGTCGCGGCCGTTACCGGTATTGACGATATCGATAGGGATAACGAAATGTCTGCCGACCTCTTGCGTCTCAGGCGCCGGTCCGATGTGGACTTCGAGATCGCCAAATTGCGCCACCTCTAAATTGAAAACCTGAGAGATCTCCCCCTTGGGAGCGCTCGCCACCGCTTTTCGATGAATGGGATATTCGACGCCGAGTTTTAACAGTTTTTCCGAGGCGCTAGTAGCTGCAGCAGTGCCGGGAAACTTGTCAATGACAGACTTATAAGCGGCAATTGCCTTGTTGCGCATGACGCCCGATTTCGTCGATTTCTCCGAACCCTTTCTTCTTTTCCCTTCAGCGGTTTTTTGCTGAACAGCCCTCTCGCCTGCTTTTTCAGCGGCGATTCTCTCGGCAGCTCGCGCCGCGGCAGCTCGGTCGGCAGCTCGTTCGGACGCAGCCCTCTCCGCAGCGATTCGTTGTTCGGCAGCTCGTTCGGCGGCTGACCTCTCAGCGGCGATTCGCTGTTCGGCAGCTCTTTCGGCAGCGGATCTTTCGGCAGCAGCTCGTTCTTCGGCAGCTCGCTCAGACGCGGCTTTTTCGGCTGCAAATCGCTCTTCGACGGCTCGTTCAGACGCGGCTCTTTCAGCGGCTATTCGTTCTTCGGCGGCTCTTTCGGACGCGGCTCTTTCAGCGGCAACTCGTTCTTCGGCGGCTCTTTCAGTCGCAGCCTTTTCGGCAGCAATCCGTTCCTCGGCAGCTCTTTCAGTCGCAGCCCTTTCGGCAGCAATCCGTTCTTCGGCGGCCCTTTCAGTCGCAGCCCTTTCGGCAGCAATCCGTTCTTCGGCGGCTCTTTCAGTCGCGGCTTTCTCAGCAGCGGCTCGTTCTGCAGCAGCTCTTTCAGCAGCGGCTTTCTCAGCAGCGGCCTTTTCAGCAACAGCGCGTTTAGCTGCGGCCGCAGCAGCTCTCTCTGCGGCACTCTTCGCTTCGGCCGCTTTTGCGGCGGCGGCCTTATCGGCGGCAGCCCTCTCGGCGGCGGCTTTAGCGGCAGCTTTTTCGCGTGCGGCTCTATCCAATGCCGCTTTTTCAGCCGCAGCCTGCTCCGCAGCCGCTTTTTCGGCGGCAGCTTCCTCGGCGGCAGCCTTATCGGCTGCGGCCATTTCGGCGGCGGCAGTTGCGGCGGCTGTTTGAGGCAATTGGGATTCCGCAGCTGACGGGCCGGTCGCGGCACTTCCGGCCGCGGGCGGGTTTACAACCGGTTTTGCGATTAAATCCAGGCGTTCGCCCTTTTGGTACCTGTTAGCAAGCTCAACCAGTCCTTCGTCGACCGTCCCTTTCAAAGGACTATCCGGGTAATCACGGAGAAACTGCGCCATGTATTTCGCAGCTTCCAGCTGGTGTCCGGCCTTATAGTTGGCTCTAGCCAGCCAGAAGATCACCATGTCTTTCAGGGGAGTGTCCGGATAGTTTTTGAGTAAGACCGACATCCTTTCAATGGCAGACTCATAGTCTTTTCTTTGATAGGCATTGAATCCGGAAATAAAGATTTGTGAGTCTTCGGAATCGAGAGAGAAGGCAGGCGCGGGCAGAAGAACGGCAACTAACAGCAACACTGCTAGCATTCTCAGGAACGAGGCGCGGAAAATATGATTAAAATGCACGAGATGAACCTTTCCGGGCTGATTAAGGTTGGGAGACGGCGAACGTGTCGGAAAGTATCATTATAGACAAGCGTTGTCAACGCAGAATGGGCCTCGCAACTGCCCCGTCAAAGCCCGGTAAGGGCGCTTTTTTTCGATCTAGTTCGGCAATTGGGTATCGACTTTTAACGCGGTGAAGTCATTGAACAACCGGCGCTAATTGGAGCTTGATTTCCGGATGCGAAGATTGCATGCTAGCGGGAAATGACGAAGGTAAAAACAATGCGGCAGGCAGAGCGCGCCGTGGTGCAGCATGGCGCCAATCGGCGGGCACGTTCAGGAGAAGACAATGGCGGCTGGATTCAATTCAAGAAGACCACGTACGGTGAAGCCTATTTCACAGCAGGAAGCCGACCAGTTAGTAGTGAAGATGCGAGCCGAGCGGGCGGGGATGGAAGACTACCGGACCAAGTCGTTAAAACTTCATGGCTGGATCTGCGCGAAATGCGCGCGCGAGTTCGAGCAAAGCAACCTGCAATTGCTCACCGTCCACCACAAGGACGGCAATCACAAAAACAATCCAAGCGACGGGTCCAATTGGGAAAACCTTTGCGTGTATTGTCACGACGACGAACACAGCCGGGGAATCCTGGCGGATTATTTGAACAAAACCAAAGGCGGTTAATTGCCACGAAAAGGCGCAAAAGTCACAAAAAAAAGACGTAGAAGCCCGGCAACTACTCAACCGCAAAGACGCCAAGATCGCCGATAAATTCTAATGTTTTAGGTGCTTTTGGTCTTTGGTTTAAACCTTTTGCGTCTTTTGTGCTTTTTTGTGGCTATATGTTTTTTGTGTGGGTAATCTCCTGCATCTGCAATTTCCACGATTCCGCGTAATGCCCCCCGGCGGCAACCAACTGCTCGTGGCTGCCGGACTCGGTCACGCAACCGTTTTGCATGACGTGGATCATGTCCGCGTGCATGGCCGTGGTAAAGCGGTGGGTGATCATCAAGGCGGTGTGTCCCTGGGTCAGCTCGCGGAACTTCCCCAGCCAATCGGCCTCGGCCCAGGAATCCATGGCGCTGGTCGGCTCGTCCAGGGCGATTATTTCAGCATCGCGCAGAAAAGCCCGCGCCAGCGCCAACCGCTGCCACTCGCCCACGCTCAGATCGGCGCCGCCAAACCATTTCCCCAGCACCGTTTCATACCCCTTGGGGAGGCGCTCGATCGGAGTCGCGGCACCGGCGGCCCTGGCCGCTGCCTGGATCTCCTCCGGACCGGGATCGGCAGCCAGATCCCCCATGGCGATATTCTCGGCCGCGCTGGCGTGGTAACGAACCGGTTCCTGGAAGAGCACGGTTATCCTGCTGCGCAGCGCCGCGATATCCAGCGCCTTCAAATCGACGCCGTCCAAGAGCACCCGCCCCTGCTGCGGATCGTAAAACCGGCAGAGCAGCTTCACCAAGGTGCTTTTCCCGGCGCCGTTGTGGCCGACGATGGCTGTCACCCGGCCGGCCGGCAAGCTCAGCGAAAAATCGCTCAAAGCGTTCAGTTCG
>CAIYDQ010000361.1 GCA_903925075.1 uncultured Geobacter sp. | reverse complement strand
GTCTTGTTATAGTCGTCGACCATGGCAGGATCGATGGCAAAGTGCTGTTCGTAATGGGTAAAGGTAAACAAAACGGAGATGTTCAGATCGCCGGTAAGATCGGTGAGGGGGACCTCCATGTACGCCAGACCGAGGTCCTCACCGCCCGGAGGAACCTTGAGGTAAGAGGCGGGCGTGATGGAATCGATCGTTACCGACTGTTGCGGACCCGTCATGATTGGTAGGGGAATCCAAATGCGAAGTGTGCCGTCCAACGGTAACTTAGCTCGGGGAACGGCAAGGGTGCCTCTTGCATGAAACGTTTTCGGGTTTGTATACACAACGAAAGGTCCCGGCCGTGGTTTATCGATATAATTGTTCAAGAAGGCCAATATGGCATTCTTATCATCTTTCCCTGCGGCATGAAATAGATCGAGGTTACGGTATCTGATGTTATCGACAATTGGAGGATTACTTAAATATTTTGTCACGCCGTCGATGGTCATGTGTTCGAGGGAGGGCCCGTCGGCGAACCATCCGTCAATCCGTGTAGCTGGAACGGTTGGAAATTCCTTTTCAAGGAGCAACCTGAGTTGAGCTTCTGTATAGGGGTATGTTTGCTCGTAGAGAGCGATGCGCTGGATTGCACTGCGTGACTGGTCAGCCATCGGCTGATTCCCTTCCGCCAGGAAGGCCGCCCTCGCCTCCACATAGAGCAACCGGGCCGCGGTGAATGACTGCTGGCTGTCGTTTACCTGCGCTGTGCCGTACAGTTGTTGGGCGGGGCTGAGTTCCGAAATGGAGCCGCAGCCTGTGATGATCATCAGAAAGCAGGCCAGGATGATTGTGCCAACAGCAGAAAAGATGCGGGTACGCGTTTCGTTCATCAGGGAGTCCTTTTTTGGGCGCTGAGGTTTGTTTCACGCTCCTTATGAGAATATAACTGATGGATATTGAAATTGACAATTGAGTGATAGCAACATGCTTCAAACTTATAAGAAGCTACGGGAATGAGGCGCGTATGTCAAGGAACTTTCACTACCTGTTGTATTTGTATTGAATAGGGTTTGATTATGGTTGCGGGGGGCAGATTGCATACTTCAACCAATGCAGATTACTATTCGAAATCTTTAATATAACTAAATATTATCTGTGGGGAAAGCCAGCGTTGTTTACAGTATTTCGGTCATTTGATTTCATATCGTAATACAACGAAACTCCCCTGATCCGCCGATTGGCTCCCTACCTTGCTCGGTCGGGAAAGGACAGTTGACAGGGCTAGCGAACTTGGTGCCCAGCCGGAACGCCCCTCGAGGTTTTGACCGTACTCATGGCGCTCGGGTGAATCTCGGGTCCTGGGCCTCATGCAGATAGGATAGCCTCACGCTCTCGGCCGCTCCGCCGCTGGCCACGGTGAACCGCACCGGAGCCTTGATCACCACGTCGAACATCATCGGGCGGGCCTCCGCGAACGTGTCGGCGTCCCAGTGGGCGAGCGGCACCTGCTCCATCGATCGTCCGCGGACCAGCACCAGATGGTCGCCTGACACCGTCACTGTGACCGGACCGTAGTAGGTGTGGTCGTAGGTGCCGGCGTACGTGCTCAGCTCCCGGGCGGGTGTGCCTGGCGACGGTGGATCGCCGAGCTTCTCGGTCTTGGCCGTGAGGTCCGCGATTCCCTGCTCCATCCCAGCTTTGAGGTCGGGGAAGTAGTCGACGGTGGCCTGGCCGGTGTCGATCACGTCCACCAAGGTGCGCTTGATGCACTCGACGAGAGGTTTGCCGTCGGGGAACGAGTTGGTCAGGACCACGAGAGCCAGTTGCCGCGCCGGGAACAGAGCGACGTGGGTGGCCGCGCCGGAGCTGAAGTCGCCGCCGTGGTACACGGTGGTCTCGCCATTGGCCGTCCTCACGAACCAGCCAAGCCCATAGGCTTCTGCTACCTTAGCGTCCTTTTGCTTCATCAGGGTGTGAGGCTTGTGCGTCTCCGCGAGCGCTGCCGCGGTGATGACCTGCTGGCCGTGGAAGCGGCCTCTGGCGAGCTGCATCTGCGCGTACTTCGCCATGTCGGTGATGCTGGCGCTGACGCCGCCAGCGGGGCTGTTGATATCGTCATTCTCCGGCGGGCCCGGCACCTGCACACCGGCAGCGTTGCGCACATGCAGGTCGGCGCGGTTGGTCTTGGCGAGGAAGCCCGCCAGGGTGGTACTCGCGCTCGCCATCCCCAGCGGCTCAAGCACGCGCTTGGCAACCAGATTGCCAAACGGCTGGCCGGCCTTCGCCGCGGCCGCCTCGGCCCCGGCGGTGATGACCGCGTTCTGGTAGGCGTAGGCCGTGCCGAAGCCGACCACCGGCAGGTAGCGCAACCGGCGCAGCATCTCGGCCCGGTCGTGTTCGAAGGAGATGAGCTCGTCGCCGGCGTACTCCGGCAAGCCGCTGTGGTGCGCGAGCAGGTCAAGGAGTGTCATCCGGTCGTTCACCGCCGTATCCTGTAGCTGGAACGTGGGGTAGATATCGGCGATGCGATCGCTCCAGCTCAGGGTGGCATCACCGACGAGCGAGGCAATCGTCGCTGAGGTGAAACTCTTCGAAACGGACGCAAGCTGGAAGACGGTGTCGGTGTCAATGGGGACGGCGGCTCCTTGCCGGCGCACGCCGAAGGCCTTGGTGTAGATCACCTGGTCCTCGGTCACAATCGCG
>CAIYDQ010000360.1 GCA_903925075.1 uncultured Geobacter sp. | reverse complement strand
GTGGACTGTGCGGTTAGTTCATTCCACTAATTGTTCGGTGTTTCCGCGACAATTCCGCCTTGTGGTATCGAAGAATCGGATGGTTACACGGCGATGGAACCCACGAGTTTCTGGAAACTATTAACCAAACGGTTCACTAGAGCAGGAGGACTCCATGCTGGCCGAGGTCCAAACAGGTCTACATGTATAATATTGGCAAATAAAGTTTGTGATTTTCTTAAACAGTTGTCGATGTCGGAACGCATTAGACCTTATGTTGCCAATATTCCAACCCCACATGACAATATAGTTGAATATTCGGCGTTATTGACTGAGTTGTATGATAAGTTAACAGTTGCAAAATCTAACATGGAAAAAGCTAGCTTATTAACAAACATGTATTTGGTTCTCCCAGATATACCTGAAACAAAACCAGAATGGCTTGATTCACTTGAACGACTTTCCGTTACCCCTAAAAGCTCTGACATTATATTTCTGATCAAATCATTAGCAACTGCCACTTCAATTACCTTTAGGAAGGTGTCTCAAGGTGGAACGCCAATTCCAGTGAAAATTGACCCATCTAACCCTGACGCTATTCTGATTTCGCCACATTATTTGAAAAGCGAATTCACTAATGCTTTAGACAGATTTCACGCAGACGTAGCTAACGCTAATGGTCGATTGAAGGATGGTGTTCTTCATCTTCCACCGGCACTTTTCACGGTTGAATTGCTTGTTTCCGGACTAGAGGAGACCGGCGTGCTTGGTGATGGTGAAATGCTCACACCACATAAAGCTTGGCCATTTATTGTAGCTAGCCTCGAACGAGCTGGCACGTCAGGGCCATATTGGTTTTTGATACGGAAAACAGGCGATTTATCCCAGTTAAAAGCCCTATTAAAACAAGCTGCCCAAATAGGCAACGAAAGACTTAAAACTAATATATCTAGCTGCTTATCTGGCATAAATGCCATCGAAACAAAAATACCAATAATCAATAATAGGATGTATGAAGATGCGCTGAAACAAATGGAAATTATTTATACCAAGAAGACAAAACTTTCTGACATCATTAAACGTAGTCACCTAAACGGGAAGCAGTTACCTTTAGAAATAGAAGGTCTATTGATTGCAGCTGATAATGATGATGAGTCATTTGGAGGTATTATTTCTCAGCTAGTTGATCTTGAATTTATTGAAGATGTCAGAAGTTATTGGATAAAGACTCTTTGCGAGATGTGTGATCGCGAGGAAGATTTACCCGGAATTCTCAAAGCTCTAAAAATGGCAGACAAATCAAGCGTTCATACCGCCGCGAGGAAGATTGTGAAGACACTCGATTTCATTTATAATGGTCCTGAAGTAATAGTCGCGAATCCCACATAAATACGCCTAATGCGCTACAGTGCGACATATTCTGTTGCACTGGTAGCGTATGTCCGGCGGGAACCTTCCACCTCCCAGCCCACAGGGGACCAGTCCCTCCGCCCCCTTTCTGCCCGACCGCCTTTGCGGCAACTTCCCCCTTTGACATCCCCCTTCAGGCTGGTACTTTTTTTTAAATATTACTAACCATAGGCCAGCCATGCCCCCGAGACAGCTACGCCCGAAGATCCTGCCCGGCACCACCTACCGGATGCCCGCCCACTGCGGCAAGATCTACATCACCGTCACCACGGACGCCGACGGCCGCCCCTTCGTGATCTTCGTCAGGTTCGGCAAGGCCGGCCACTGCGGGGCCGCCATCTTCGACGGCATGACCAGGCTGGTCTCCTATGCGCTCAGATCCGGCATGGACCCGCAAGACGTGTCAAGGCCTTCTCCGGTATCGTCTGCGACCACGGCAGGGATACCTGCCTGAACGCGGTAGCCGAAGCCCTCAGCGAAATCCAAGAACTCTCGTCCCCGCACAGGCTGACTCTTGAACCCTAGCGGAACCTGGGGATTACCATTGCAATGGCGGCATGAATGGCGTAAAGTATGGCCATTGATGATAGCCATAAACAATTCATGGAGGAATGCATGCGTACGAATTTTTACGACCAGGGCGCACCTAAAAAACCAGCCCATCTCAGCATCAACAGCGACATCCTGCGTCAAGCCAAACTGCAACGCATTAATATTTCCGATGTTTGCGAGAGGGGTCTTGTCGAGGCATTAAAAGAGAGAAAACAGCAGGAGTGGTTGGCAAGCAACAAGGAAGCGATCGAGGAGTATGTATCCTTTATCGAGGAGAATGGCTGTTTTGCCGATAAATTGAGGGCATTCTGATGGCGCAATTTGACGTTTATCAAAATGATAATGCCGACACCCGCAAGATTTATCCGTATCTGCTCGACGTACAATCAAATGCCCTTTCCAGTCTGCCGACCAGAACGGTCATTCCGCTTGCCAACGCCTCGTATTTCAATAAGATCGTGACGATACTCAATCCGAAAGTGACGGTCGATCATGTCGAGGTGGTGATATCCACCGCACAGTTGGCCAGTGTTGATATCCGCATTTTGGGCTCCAAGGTCGCATCTTTGGTTGCTCTCCGAGACGATATCGTTGCGGCGATCGATCTGCTGATTTCAGCGGGTTAAAAAAGGAGCTTGCCTCAGGCGAGAAAAGCACCCGAGCCGCCCTTCGCAGAAGCTGCTGAACATTCTCGATCGTAAAGGGCTGGAAGCGATGGTTTAACCTGCCGCCCTTAGCGGTCGTCTTGAACGGCCCTTCATCGGCAAAATGGCCCAAAGAACCCTCCCCAACCCTCCGTTCCATTCGCTTCGGCATCTCCCAGGCCAATGCCTGGACCGCTTGTCG
The DNA here is from genome assembly GCA_903925075.1 of uncultured Geobacter sp. Taxonomy (GTDB): domain Bacteria; phylum Desulfobacterota; class Desulfuromonadia; order Geobacterales; family Geobacteraceae; genus Geomonas. The sequence goes on along the minus strand of CAIYDQ010000360.1, from coordinate 14,355 downwards.
CTCCACCCCGCCGGGTTCAAAGGAAAAACCACCCTCAAGGCGTAGGACCACCGCCGCCCTACCCCTTCCCCCCTGAGGGGGGCGCTTGCGCCGAAGCTGGACCTACACCTCCGCTTCGGGCCAGGCCTGCGTCTGCACTCCGGCCCGGCCCTCCTCTTGCGGCTACGGCCCCGCCCCGGCGGATCTCAAGGCCGTCCCCCCCGAGGCACGCCGCAACCGGCGCGCCCCCCCTCAGCCCCAGGTGCGCGTGTACGCCGGAGTAAGGCCCAAGCTTCGCTCCGGGCCCGATCTCCGCCTGCTCCGGTCAACCCCTCCGCTTCGCTTAGGCCTTACCCCGGCGGAATTCTCCCCCTACTCCAGTTCACGGGGGAACCCCCGTTCCCCCGTTCCCCCGGCCCCCTTGCGACTACTGCCCATTTGACATCCCTCTTCGGGCTGCCACCTTTATTAAATTAATTCCAATAACATGCCAGCCCTGCCCTACCGTAGTAGGGAAAACCCGACCCTGCCAGATGGGCATTCCCTCTCTGCACGCACCTTCGATTCAATGCTACCATGGTCCCACGTTGTTATCGTTCGTTAGCGGGAGACGGGGACCACATCATCATGCGATAGACCGGAGGGTGCCACGATGAACCGCGCAAGCTCCAAAGACAACGGAGGCCCAGCAATCGTGCCTTCCTTGCCCGGATCAGGATCCATTCTCGTCATGGACGACGATCCGAGCATCCTGCGCGTTACCGAGGTAATGCTTGAGTATCTCGGCTACCGGGTCGCCACCTGTACCGACGGCGAGGAAGCTATCGCGACGTACAAAGCAGCCAGCGAGTCGGGGACGCCATTCACAGCCGTAATTATGGCTCTAACGACGCGCCACGGCATGGGCGGGAAGGATGCGGCAGAACGAATACTTTGCCTCGACCCCGGCGCCGAATTGATTATTTCCAGTAGAGATCCCTTCGAACCGGTTATGACTGACCATAAACGGTACGGATTCCGCGCCGCGCTGCCCAAACCCTACAGTCTGTTCGACCTCAAAGAGCTGTTAACTTCCTTAGCCACCTGAATCGCGACCGCCTCCCCGACGCGCCTTAAGAGCACCCAATCCCCGATTGACTTCCGTTCCCCCGTCATTGTGTCCTCTCCCCGCAGATTCAGGGTCAACCTGCCGATATGGCGGAAATATGAAGGGGAGATCGATGACCAAGACCGACATTGTCGAACGAGTTGCAAACGAGAACGGATTTACCAGGGTGGAAAGCCTGGAACTGGTCGAATCGGTCCTGGCGATCATCAAGGATACCCTGGCCGACGGCGAGGCGTTGAAGGTATCAGGCTTCGGCACCTTCATGGTGAAAGAGAAAAACGACCGCCGCGGAAGGAATCCACAGACCGGCGAGGAGATCACCATCGATGCCCGCAGAGTGCTAAGCTTCAAACCGAGCAGGCTGCTGAAGGACGCCGTGAACCGGTAGTTTTTCTTGAGCAGGGGAACGGAGAAGATGTCTTCTGTCATTTTTCAAAAATCTCGGGGGACGGATTCAAATCACTCGCAGAGGGTGACTATGTCTCCTCCGATGTCGACAAGGGACCGGAAGGGTTACAGGCAGCGAATGTAACGAGGATCTGACAGTTCTAAAATTCTGGATTAAGTCTACATAAAACGAGGCGGCATCCCAACCGGGATGTCGCCTCGTTTCATTTCCGGCCAGCCGGATACGATTACTGCCCGGCAGGTGGCGCCGGCACCGGAGCAGGTTGGGCCATCGGCGCCGCCGGTGCCCCCTCCTTCTTGGCAGCTTTATGTTTTTTGTGGTGCTTGCGATGTTTTTTATGATGCTTATGGTGTTTCTTCACGGGCTTCGCCTCCGGCTTCGCCATTTCAGCGGCCGGTGCGGCTCCGGCGGGTTCGGTATAAGGAGCGTCCGCTGCCGACACGATAGCGGCAAAGGAAATGGCGGCCAGAGCGGCGACGATGGAGGACAGGATTTTTTCATGGTAGACTCCTTGCGGTTGAATTCGGTTCCTGTGGTCAGTCTACGCATAGCCGATGCCGAAATCTCGACCCGCCTAACCGCCCGCAATCAGGGCGCCTCGCCGTCAGCAGCTTATTAATGAGCCTCTAAAGGTCTAAAACATACCTCCTTTGCGGCAATACAGTCGGCTCCGATCAACCTGGGCATCAACTCCCAGGAGTACCTCGAAGACGTGCTGCGGCGCATCATGAGCCACCCCGCCAAGCAGATACAAGAACTCCTTCCCGACAACTGGCTGAAAGCCAAGCGCCAGATCATACCGGAGAACTGACCCAGCTTTAAGATGGGCTCCAGTTGACGCTTACTTAGTGCTCATGAGACACCTCCGGTGATGAATATTAAAAAGGACGAAAGGGCTTCGAAGAACCGTCCTCGGATCGCGGGCGGCATCGGACACGCCCTGCTCGTTGCCGGCTGACACCGGCGAGGCGGGCGCGAAGAGCGGGTTCATCGGCTTCAGCCCTTTCCTTGTCGGACTTCGACCAGGCTTCGCTCTGTTCCACCACGACCCGCTCCAAGTCCGCTATCTCTGTCGATACAAGCGCCGAGGCAAGTGTCATATATATTGCGTTGCGCGTTCTCCCTCCTTCGCTCACGTACAAGGCCGCTAAGGATCCGGCGGGCAACAATGCATCACTGTCCACATCAAGCAAAAAAAGCGCCTTTTCCAACTCGTCGTCAAAGCCCTTACCCTCTGAAACTAGAACGGTTAAAAGTTCAGCCAGAACGGCTCTGGCTGCATCACTCCAGAATTTGTCTGCACCAGTATAAGCCGGGATGATAGTTTCTGCTTCCTTTTCAGCGCTACTTTTATCAGTGATATCGCTCCAGCCGATTTTTTTCATAGGTTTTCTCCTTTTTGTACCAGGCAGCTAATTATAAATAATACTAATAATAGATGTCAAATTCAAAGCACGGAGAGCCCAGCACCCGGCCCGAAGCAGTGTCGAAACGTTCGGCTGGCAGCAGGGCACAAGCCCAATGCACAACGATGATGTTTGGCTTGCCACCCCGAACACACCAGGCCAGATTCTAGGCAAGTCAAGGGGCACCCCAGAGGTGCCTGAAGCTATCCCACCATAGCGAGTTTTTGCGAAGCGTTGGAGGGGGCTACCCCTTGGTTCAATGCCGTCGCGCGAATACCGTTGTTGGCGGCCCGGGGATATGTTAAATTCATGTAATGTTTCCGAATTGCCTGAAAACAAGGCAAAAACACTTTGTGGCTTAACCGAGCAGTGCTTCTTGGCTTCTCGGGCGGGAGGTGGAGACGTGAAAAAGAGTTTAATTGATGTAGCGATAGGATTGACCGTTGCCATGATGATGGGCATGACTGGTTGCGCAAGCATAGGTGGAAATGCCTCGAATAACCAAACACCGGTGGTCGAAAGAAATAGTGCGGCGTTACCTGGCGCAACCGGTGTCAAGTCCACCGTAACGCCAGGCTTGGCAGGAGCTTACGATTGCTCTTTTACATTGCCACTAACCAGCAAGAGCATGACGGTACCTATTTTGGCATTCAAAGTCAGTGGCAATGCTGCAATAACCGCTTATTGCGTAACCACGACAAATATCTGCGATGGATGTTCGTGGTCAAGTTCTGTTCCAACTTACGTAACCTTCAGCAAAACCGGAGTGCAAGCTGCATATGCTTGGGCCAAGGATGCTGCTGGAATTATAAATGCCGTGGCTACTGCCAGCGTCAACATAGGGAGATTTCCGCTGTCGATTCATTCAAGCGGCCGGTATCTTGTAGATAGCGGCGGCAACCCGTTCCGGCTCAACATGGAATCGACCTGGCTGATGCCCTCGTTTGCCTCCAGCGCCGATGTCGATACCTACATTTCCAGTAGAATGAGTAAGGGGTTCAATACGTTCATCATAATGGCTCCCACGCCTAATCTGTCGACCTTGTCAGGAATACCCAACCAACCTGCCACTCCACCTGCGACTGCCACCGGGTTGAATCCATTCACGGGCACGGTTGGTGATTTTAGGAACGTTTATTCTGAGCCTTATTGGGCATGGATCGACACCATCGTTGATAAGGCAGCGGCGGCTGGGATGATGGTGGTTATAGCCCCGGCGTATTTCCAAGCTCAAGCTGGGGGAGGAGCACAAGGTGTAACGGCAACGAGATCATGGGCTGTCGATATTTATAATCAAGCTAATCCAACCAGTGGTAATTCTGCCGTGAATACTCAAGCAGTAATGTATGCTTACGGACAATGGTTGGGGACCAGATACGGCGTCAAGGGCAATGTCATCTGGTTGGCTGCTGGAGACTATGTTTTCAGTAATGGCAGCGAAGGCAATATTCGCGGCCATAAGATCATCGACGGTATCAGGAACACATCGCCGGGGGCAATATCCCTTTTTCAGGGAATCTGGCCGGATTCCATGCCAGATGATTACACGGACTGGAAAGACATGGATATCCGTTCTTTTTATTCCCTGGGTCCGGGAGAGAACGGGCAGAACTTCACGACTGCCGACCGTGCATGGACGACAGCTCCTATTCGCCCCACATTAATGTTCGAACCTAAGTATTATGACCCCAACACACCATCGACTCGGCCAACGGCTCGACGCGAACTCTGGTGGGGTGTCACTGCCGGATCAATTACGGGAGACCATTCAGCTATAGCCGGGTATACCGAAGCTGTTGGCTATCCAACCTGGGCTAATTACATTGAAGACGGCTTTAGTTACGACAGAGCTTATTTATTCAGCCTGTTCGCATCAGTTCCTTGGTACGACATGCTCCCCTCAGGCATCGGGGGCGGCAGGCTAGGAAAGACCTTGATAACCAGTGGCGGTGGAACCGGTCCATTCACTATTACTTCACAGGCCACAGCGGACGGTAAAAACCTGGTTGCCTATGTGCCGCCCACAGGACCCGGGGCCAGAACGTTCAGCGTGAACATGACCGCCATGTATTCTCCTGCTCGCGCCAGATGGTATAACCCGACATCTGGCGTATATATTCCTATCGGGCTTAACTTTGCTAATACCGGAACTCGACAGTTCACAACTCCAGGAGATAACGGTTCCGGCACAAATGACTGGATTTTGCAAATGGATAGCAATGGTGACACGACCGCTCCCGCGGTAGCTATAACGGCACCGATAAACAATGCCGCGGTAAGCGGGACGGTGGCAATCACTGCCACTGCCTCCGACAACGTCGGAGTGAGCAGGGTCGAATTTTACGAGAACGGGGCATTCTTGTCTGCAATTAATGTTGCCCCGTACACCTACAACTGGGACACAACGTCGGTGGCCAACGGCAGCCACTCGTTAACGGCGAAGGCGTATGACGCGGCAGGCAACGTGGGACAATCGTTGAATATTACGATAACGGTAAATAACACCTTAGCTGATACCACCGCTCCTACCGTCTCCGTTACCGTTCCGGCTAACAACTCAACGGTCAGCGGTACCGCCACTGTGACCGCCACTGCATCTGACAACGTCGGGGTAACCAAGGTGGAACTCTACGTGAACGGTACCCTCAAAGCTACCGATACCACTGCTCCTTACAACTATGCGTGGAACACGAAAAATGTGGTAAATGGCAACTACACGCTAACGGCCAAGGCATACGATGCGGCTGGCAACGTGGGGCAATCGGGTAATATTACGGTAGCGGTAAATAACACAGTAGCTGATACCACCGCTCCTACCGTCTCCGTTACCGCTCCGGCTAACAACTCAACGGTCAGCGGTACCGCAACTGTAACCGCCACTGCATCTGACAACGTCGGGGTAACCAAGGTGGAATTCTACGTGAACGGTGCCCTCAATGCTACAGATACCACTGCTCCTTACAACTATGCGTGGAACACGAAAAATGTGGCAAATGGCAACTACACGCTAACAGCCAAGGCATACGATGCGGCAGGCAACGTGGGGCAATCGGGAAATGTAGTAATAAATGTGAACAATCCCGTCCCTGATATCATTGCCCCGACAGTATCTATCACCGCTCCGGTCAATAATGCCACGGTTAATAAAACGGTGACGATAACTGCAACAGCTTCAGATAATGTCGGAGTAACCAAGGTGGAGTTCTACCTGAATGGGAGCTTGTTTGCCACGGTAACCAAAGCTCCTTACAGCTTTAGCGTGGTTACGACATCGGCAGATAATGGCCGGTACACTTTGACCGCCAAGGCGTATGATGCGGCGGGCAATGTGGGGCAGTCAGGAGAAATAGTCGTGACGGTCAAGAACTAGACATAATGTCTGCCAGTTGAATAAAGAGACACCACCTCCTTGCAAACGTGGACACTGCCGGAATTGGGGTACGGCAACGATTCCTTCATTTTGGGGCCATAAGATGTGCTGATCAAGATTCTGACAGCAGCCGTAACTGGTTTAGGTCCATTTATGGCTCATTTTTGGCAACTCTCATGTGCATGATGTCTATGTCGGTCCCGATGGAATACTGATCGGCACTTCCCCCAGCCCCGGCAGACCTCAAGGCCTTGCACCCCCGAGGCGTGCCGCCGCAAACGCGCCACCCCCCAGCCCCAGGGGGGCGTGTGTACGCCGGCATAAGGCCCGAGCCTCGCTCCGGGCCGGACCTCCGTTCCGCTCCGGTCGGACCCTCCGCTTCTGGACGTGATTTCTTCCAGGATGACTCTCCTTTCAATGCGACGTGATGCGCTCGGTGTGCCAGTCAGTCCAACAAACAGACAGGCGGCGAGATACTTGATGACCGCGATGTTGATGCCGGGGAGAAGATCGAAGCAGCGGTGCGCTGGTTCCGATGGCGGGTGGTCAGGGAAGCGTCGAGGCCCAAATATACCTGGGAGTGTTGTATCTTAGAGGATTGAGGCGAGAAGGGGAAAAGCGACCGTGTCGCTGCATAACTATGGTAGAATTCTAATCTAAACCACAAAGCATAAACTTAATTCCGCACTTCCCTCGCTTTTGGCCTGTTGATAAGCGGGCGAACCGTGCGACCATGTTATCCGTTTGTGCTGCCGTAGCAGTTCCGGCCTATAAATCACCCCCGCTTGCACGTGACCGACAGTCCGCTCCCCAAGGGGGGGCAAAGCGCGCCTATGCCAGCACCTATGCAGCGACGACCGGCAGATCGGGGCGCGACGCCAAACTCCCCACCGAAGCCCGCGGAGTCAACCCTGACCCTAGCGACTTCCGCCTCAAAAGCCGCAGCTCTCGTTGATCGTCCGGCCGGGCGCCGGCAAAGGCGTGCGTCCCTGCGCCACCTCCTGATCCTGTTGGCCCTGGCTCTATCCGGCTGTTCCCTGCTGAACGGATATATCATCGTACCCAAGCAGGAAATCGTGGACACCCCGAAAAAATACCACATGGCCTATCGCGAACTCTGGTTCAAGGCACGCGACGGCGTCGCGTTGAACGGCTGGTTGCTGCCGGGTGCGCCGCACCGGCCGCTGCTGGTATTTTTCCACGGCAATGCGGGAAACCTTTCCGACAACCTGGAGTACCTGAACCTGCTGCATGGCAGCGGTTTTTCCATCTTCATCTTCGATTACCGCGGCTTCGGCAAGAGCGTGGGCGAGCCATTGCAGGAAAACGATCTGTACCAGGACGCCCGCGGAGCACTGGACTTGCTGCATGGGCTGGGGTGGCGCGACGACAGGATGATCTTTTTCGGGCAGTCACTGGGGTCGGCGGTGGCGCTGCAGTTGGCCCTGGAGTACAAGCCCCGGGGACTGGTCATGGAGGGTTCCTTTACCTCGATGCAGGAGATGGTGAAGCATGTCTCGCGGGTCGGATACTATACGGTTGCCTGGTGGGGGATGAACCTCCGTTACGACAACCTGGCTAAGATCGACCGGGCCGACTTGCCGCTACTGCTCATTCATGGCGATCACGACCCGGTGGTTCCATTGGAGATGACCCTGCGCCTCTTCGCGCGAGCCCACCAGCCCAAGCGGCTGCACATAATCGCCAACGGAGGGCACTGCAACGTTTTCACCGGAGACAGCGCGGCCTATCTGGCAGCCTGGGACAGTTACCTGCAGACGATACCGGAAAGGACTGCAACCCACTGACCCTGCCACTTTTCCTCGAAGACCCCCCGCATCCGGCTGAGCAGTCCCTCGAACACCTGCACTCCGCATGATCCGCAGTCGACCGCGGAGCGAGCGGCATCGTGTAGTAGGAGCCTTTGCATCTGGTAGAGCTGTATCTTTATCCGCAGCCTTTTGATGGTCGGTACATCGCTTTGTTCTAACAGCCACAGGCACTGATTTATGATGCCGCACCGTTGATCCATGATGTTACCCCCCTGCCGGCGCATTTTTCGATGTTCACACGGGAATAATATTTACTTGGATTGGAGTCTGAACCCTTGGGCGCCGCGTATCGTCTTTGGTATGGGAGTAAGAAGGATCGGGTGGGGCGCGAAGATTAATTGGAAAGTCCAGATTCCGAAAGCAGAAATTGCATTTCGCTGAGAAGGTTAATACGTCTGCGGAAAAACAGTTTCTTCTCTTGTCTGCCGCTGGGTGGCTGCATTTGGTTGGCAAGCATCTGATATTGCTCATATGCTATATCAAACGGGCTGATTTTTTTCATTGGATCCAGGCTCCTTGCGGTATAGCTGAGAGCAGCTTTATACCCTGTATGCTAAAAAATGTCAATTATTTAATTATTACCAGCCAATCATGCTACTGCCCGCTTGTAACGCTAAAAAACACCACCCCAAGGCATAGGGCTCCTGTCGCCCTACCCCTTACCCCTGAGGGGACGCTTGCGCCGAAGCGGGACCTACACCTCCGCTTCGGAGCCAGGCCCGCGTCTACACTCCGGCCCGGCCCTCCGCTTGCGGTTACGGCCCCGCCCCGGCGGATTTCAAGGCGGTGCACCCCCGAGGCGTGGCGCCGCAAACGCGCCACCCCTCCGCCCCCGAGGGCGCATGTACGCCGGAGCAAGGCCCAAGCTTCGCTCCGAGCCCGATCTCCGCCCTGCTCCGGTCAGCCCCTCCGCTTCGCTCAGGCCTTACCCCGGCGGGATTCACCCCCTACTCCAGTTCGCGGGGGACCCCGTCCCCCGCCCCCCCCCTTGCGGCCCGACACCCTTCCGGCAACTTCCCCCTTTGACATCCCTCTTCATGCCGGTACTTTTTTTAAATATTACTAACCAGGCCAGCCATGCCCCCTAAACAGTCCCGTCCGAAAACCTTGCCCGGCACTACTTACCGGATGCCCACCCACTGCGGCAAGATCTACATCACCGTCACCGGCAATCGGGTCGTTTCCTTTATGATAAAAAGTGGCAGGTATGACGGCTGCACCGTGGCAGGGTATGCCGAACCGATAGCCGGCACGGACCGCGTCGGCATCGCCCCTGCCACCATGTGGTGCAGAAAAAAAGGACGCCGTATTCGTTGCCGCCAAGAGACGGATGGTTAAAGAGGTAATGGCCGCGTAAACCTAGGAGATGATGAGGACGTGGTCGAGGATACGGCGACCACCTTTTTTATGCAGGGATAAGCCGGGAATCTAAGCAGGATGACGCGGAAGGGATGAAATTAGGTCGGCGCATGGGATAACCTGAACCGGCCTTTTTCATGTTTCAAAGTCCCGCAGAATGGGCGGTTTCTTTTTTAGTGGAATGTTGGTAATGAGGTAAGCGCATACGCAGGGCCATTCCTATCCTCTTGCCAGTACCCCTCACCACATGTAAACCATCTGGATATATAGTTATTTTAATATTTATCGATCAGGCAATGTTGCGGGTAGAGTAGAGAACAGGTTCGAGCATGAATAAGTCGGTATGCGTTCCCGTCACTTTCGTTAGACGAGGATAACTCCCTATTCGGCCCTGCCCCTGCCCTCCCTCATCAAACCGGGCATGCGGTTTTCCCCCACACGGCTTTCCGATGTTCTTCACCGTGAGGCATGCGCTTTCGTCCAACCCGCTGTGGTCGGCACTTTATACAGCTTGCACTCGTCGTACAGGAAGCTGTTTGGAAACATGACGTATCCGGTCCCCCGTATCTTGATCTTATGTCGTTTCCGGAGATGCGTCCGCAGCCGCTCTTCGACATGGCTCTTAGCTTTTGCCATGACCGTACTGCAGTTCCGGTGGTGAAAGTAACCGACCCAACCTCTCACCGTGGCATTGACTTCACCCACGATTTGGCCCAGCGGGTTCGCTGTCCTATATCGCGTCGTGAGTTCGGTCACTCGATCTTTGATATTTTGCAGGGATTTCTTCGAAGGTTGAACATGAGCATAATTGTTCCCGGTATTTCTGCTCGTCGCCATCCAGATCGTAAAGCCGAGAAAATCGAACTTTTCTTGGTAGGCATTGACCTTTTTGGTCTTTGCTTCATTCAAGGCAAGTCCTAGCCGCTCCAGGACATACCGCAGCATCGCCATTGCTTCGTCGGCTTTCGTTCTCCGACACAGAATGACAATATCGTCCGCGTAGCGGACGATTCGGGCGCCCAACCGTTGCTGTAGGTTTCCCTTTTCCCATATCCTGTCCAGGATATGCAGGTAGAGATTAGATAGCAACGAGGAGATCACCCCGCCTTGCGGAGTCCCTTTACGGTTTCCCTTGCCGCCACCGATGTTCCTTTTCGTCCCGTCCTTGTCCACCTCCATGATCGGGGCCTTGAGCCACATCTGAATAAGGTGCAGGGTCGCTCCATCACAGATGCGCTCGGCAACCACCGCCATGAGTTTGGCATGGGGAATGGTGTCGAAGTACTTTGAAAGATCGGCGTCGATGACTGAGGTATAGCCGGTGTTCATGCTATAGGCCACGGTATCGACTGCGTCATGGGCTGACTTCTTCGGTCTAAATCCATAGGAGGATTCGCAGAAATCCGCTTCGAAGATAGGCTCGATGACCAGTTTCACGGCCATCTGTGCCACCCGGTCACGGATGGTCGGAATACCCAGGGGGCGCTGACTTCCGTCGCTCTTCGGTATCATGACACGCTTAACCGGATCGGGTTGGTACGTCTTGTTTTTCAGTGCGTCTTCCAACTCCGCGATAAATGCGGATACCCCTTCCTTTTTCTCGATGGCCTCGAAGGTTACGCCATCGATACCGGCGCTCCCTTTGTTGGACCGGACAAGACTGTAGGCATGACCGAGGATGTCCCCACGATAGATCTTGTCATACAAGGCATGAAAGCGGCAAGACGGTTCCTGCTTGGCCTTACAGTAGAGCTTCCTCTGCAGCGTTCTGATTGATTCCGGGGTTGTTAGCATGGGTGCAATCCCCTTTCCTCCGCTCTTTGGTTGCGTGAACAAAGCAGGGTCCCTTCCCTCGGTCCGGGGTTATGTTGTCCCCGGTCCTCGAACGGTACTATGGACCCCTCCGACTCCCGATACGGCCCGGCACGATTTCGTTTCCTTATACGCGTCGGTTGATGTTCCTCAACATCACCGCATCGGGTCTCCAGCACTGCACTGCCCATCTTCCACAACATGCCATCCCTGCTACCCCGGAAGATCACCTGAGCCGGTTCCGTTATCTGAGCCCAAGTGCAACGGCCTTCCCCATACGTCCAGTGGGTCGGCATCAACGAATTTTATTAACGAGGCTACAGATGAGGTTCACTTTCGTTACGGCCTGCTGTTTTGCCAATTGAGAACTTACGACCCCTTGTTACCAAGACGCCGCTCCCTTGAGCTACCGGGGCGTACGGATAATTCCCCGGGCGGGACTTCAACCCGCTAGATGTATGTAAAGCAGTCATTACTGCGAACGAACGTCAACAATTTTGTCAAGCCGGGCGTTATGTAATCCCCGCTCTTTTTTTGGGTGCGTCGACAATGATGTTGACGCAGTTCTCGGACCTTTTTTAAAGAGGGGGCGAAACCAGGTAAACTATTTTACAGAAGGATCACAGGGTTTGGCTTGATTTTTCCGCACTACGGTTCTTTTAAGACTGGCACTCCTGACGTATAATTTGAAAACACTTATGCTTCACGACTTCGAAAAAAAAGGGGGCGACCATGCTTATTCACGCAAATTACAAGAACGGCAGGTATGACTATGTAAAGGAGGTCACACTCGACAACCTGATAAAAGTTGGTGATGTTGCCAAATTTCAGCGCCGTTCGGGATGGGCAACGATAGGAGTTGATCCATTACGGTCGAGTGCGCCCGATGGTGGTTATAGCGGAAATGAAAGAAGAGGATCATTTTGAAATGGCGAGGTTGGTAGTTACCGGGTAATGGCGGGTAGGGATGAAAAGATTTATCGTCGGCGTGGCAAGCTGAATAAAAAAAGCCCCGAAGGATGGAGGACCCTCGGGGCCTTTCCCGCCGCAACCGCCAATCGGCTGAAGCTCACAGGTGCCGGGGGTGATATTACCAGGGGCGTATCCGGTGTCAAGCGCAGTATCTGTTTTTTTTGGCTACCTACCACAGTACAAAGATCCTCGTCACCAACAGGGCCGCAGCTACAACCAGCACGACGATCCATACCACCCGCCTGCCAACCACCGTTGACTGATGCCCTTCTAAAAAATCGTGTCGAAGTATCCGGAGTAAATTGAGGTCTCCTTCCCATGTCTCACGCCTTCGCATCTCCGGCCACCTCCTACGGCCTGCACTTCACAACAATGATATCACCGGTCAAATTACGTGCATGTGCGGTCGTTGCAACGGACCCGCGACACGGTACAATGGCCAAGGTCGATTACGAAGAGGAGGGGAGAACAACATGAACGGAAGAGCACATATCCTAAACGGCTTAGTTCAAGCAAACCTGATAGGGGACTTCAAAGACTCCTGCCAAGTGGCCAATGCCTTGGTAAGAGGCGAGAGCCGGGACTTTATCCTTACTGAAATGCCGGAGCTTCAACGCTGGCCAAAAGCCTTGGCTTTCCTTTCTGATAGGCTATAGCCGGGAGGATGCAGCAGCTAAATTAATTCGATTGAAAAATTTGGCGTATGTGGAAAAGACGAGGTACCACTACCATCGGCATCGCCAGATTATGATGGGGTAGGGGGTACCCCCCCCTACTGGCAACCCCCCCCACTGCCTTGCATCATGTGCTGATCACCCGCCTATGCGCGGGTGAAGGCCTCCCCAAACTGCCCTTCCCTCGCCCGTGCGTGTAAGCCTTCGCCAAAATGCCCGCCGTGAGTAACCCCCTAGTTCGTGCCCGATGTCCCGCAAATTCCGGCCTGCTGCCGTTGTGCGCGTATAGCCGCCGCGAAATCCCTTCTCGCGCCCGTGCGCGGACCGACCTTCGGCAACTCAATTCCCCGATTCTCCCGCCTATCTGCGCGGGACGTTGAGGTAGAGCATAAGCCTCGCGTGCGCCTGCGCGCACCTCTGCGCCAAGCGGAATAAGTTCCTACTGCAGTCAACGGCTTCATGCGCGAGCGCCTGCGTGTATTTCTCGGGCAACCAGGGCTAAGTTATGACTTCAGATAACTTTTAGCCTCGCGTTCGCCTGCTTAGGTGAGTTCGATGCTCAAACTGCTTCTTCCGTTCTTTGCCGTTAGGCACATTGAGGTGCCGGGTAAATGCGAACAGGAAGACTACTTCAAGCTTTAAAAATACCCAATAGACCGCCCGATTCGCCCTGCAAGGCAAGAAAACAATCAGGTCAATGCTAAAGGCCGCTGGTAAAAAAAATTCCCTTCCCAAGAAACCGCCGGTAGTTTTTAGAGCGGCCGAGGCGAGTTTTTTGAGACCAAGAAGGCGGGAAAGCTGCTGCCGGTGGTCGAGGGGACCTGAGCACGCACACCACCAAACCTGCAGGCCGAAACCACCCCAGGGCATAGGGCGGAGCCCGCCGGGACACACCTCCCCGGCGGCCTCCGCCCTACCCCTTCCCCCCTGAGGGGGTGCTTGCGCCGAAGCGGGACCTACACCTCCGCTTCGGGCCAAGCCTGCGTTTCCACTCCGGCCCGGCCCTCCGCTTGCGGTTACGGCCCCGCCCCGGCGGGATCTCAAGGCCGTCCCCCCCCGAGGCGTGTCGCCACCGACGCGCCACCCCTCCGCCCCCGAGGGCGCGTGTACGCCGGAGTAAGTCCCAAGCTTCGCTCCGGGTCCGATCTCCGCCCTGCTCCGGTCAACCCCTCCGCTTCGCTTAGGCCTTACCCCGGCGGGATTCACCCCTACTTCAGTTCGTGGGGGACCCCGTTCCCCCGCCCCCCCCCTGCGGCCTGACACCCTTCCGGCAACTTCCCCCTTTGACATCCCTCTTCAGGCTGGTACTTTTTTTAAATATTACTAACCATAGGCCAGCCATGCCCCTAAACTGTCCCGTCCGAAAACCTTGCCCGGCATCACTTACCGGATGCCCACCCACGATGAACCGAACTTTGAAGTGTGAACTCATGT
>CAIYDQ010000359.1 GCA_903925075.1 uncultured Geobacter sp. | reverse complement strand
GGGGCCGGCCCCGGAGGGGCTCCGGGGTCCAGTGAATGGGGTTACTGTTTGCGGGCGGTGAAGACGCCGGCACGAATGCCGGCGCGGCCGGCTGAAAGCCCGCGCCACTTTGGGCGGCCATCGAGACCATGGGGACCCCCTTAGCAGCCCGTGGTGAAAGTCGGGGGAGTGGTCAGCCGGAGCATAAAGCATTTCTGGTATGAAATGTTTTTGGCTAGAATAAGGGTATGGCCATGGGAACTCGCGAGCGACGACAGCGGCAGGAGTCTTTGTGGATTGCCGCCGCCGAGCTTCCGGTCACGGCCGCGCACCCGTTCTATCAGCGCCTGAATCAGCTGCTGGACGAGCAGGGATTCGATCGGTTTGTGGAAGCCCTTTGTGCCAGCTTTTACGCGGATCGCATGGGCCGTCCCAGCCTGACGCCAGGCATCTGCTTCCGCTTGCTGCTGGTCGGCTACTTCGAAGGGATCGATTCCGAGCGCGGCATCGCCTGGCGGGCGGCGGATTCCCTCGGCCTGCGGCGCTTTCTGAGCATCGACATGGATGAGAGCACGCCCGATCATTCGACCATTTCCCGCACTCGGCGGTTGATCTCTCTGGAAACCCATCAGGAAGTGTTCCGTTGGGCGCTGCGGGTGTTGGCGGAGAGAGGCTTGGTAAAGGGGACGACGGTGGCCGTGGACGCGATCACGTTGGAAGCCAACGCGGCGATGCGCAGCATTGTGCGACGGGACACGGGGGAGGAGTATCAGGAGTTTCTCCAGCGGTTGGCCAAGGAGTCGGGCATCGAGACGCCGACGCGAGAGCAATTGGCGCGCCTGGATCGCAAACGGAAGAAACGGACGTCAAACCAGGAGTGGGTGAATCCCCATGATCCGGACGCCAAGGTTGCCAAGATGAAGGACGGCTCCACGCACCTGGCTCACAAAGCGGAGCATGCGGTGGACCTGGAGACGGGCGCGATCGTGGCGGTGACGTTGCAGGGTGCCGACCAAGGGGACACCACAACGATCATGGAGACGGTGGCGCAGGCGGGCGAGCAGATCGCCGAGGTTGCCGCGGCGGTGAACAGTGAAGAGGGTGGGGAACGGGTGAATCCGGAAGGTCCGGCCGAGGTGGCGACGGACAAGGGATATCACAGCAATGAGGTGGTGGCGGGTCTGCAGCAAGCCGGTGTGCGCAGCTACATTTCCGAGCCGGAGCGAGGCCCCCGGAAATGGGAGGGCAAGCGAGCCGCACAAGCGGCGGTTTACGCGAACCGGCGGCGCATTCGGGGCAAGCGGGGCAAGGCGCTGTTGCGGCGACGAGGGGAGTTGGTGGAGCGGTCGTTTGCGCACGTGTACGGGACGGGAGGAATGCGGCGGACGCACTTACGAAAGCACGAAAACATCCTCAAGCGATTAGTGATTCATGTAAGTGCCTTTAATCTCAGTCTCATTTTGCGCCGCGAACTGAAAGTGGGCACGCCGCGGGGCCTTCAGGGCCGCCCCGGCGACTCACTCTTGTCGATTTTGGGCCTCTGGAAGCTCGTGGAGCGCCTCAGGAGGAAGTTGGGAGACATCCGACGCCTCCCGGAGGTCGCTTCAGCTACTTTTCCGAGTTTGCGGTGCTTTCTCTGGGCCGCCTGACCTCGTCTGAAAACAGCTACTTTTGCCACGGGCTGCTAAGCCAGAATCTCTGTTTTGGCATCCTGGGCAGCATTGATTACAGTGTACAGCGCCGCCTCCAGCGTAGTTGTGATCGTTAAACGGCGAATCCGGATACTGGGTCGGCGACGCTTTGGGCCCCGCTTCTTCGCATCC
>CAIYDQ010000358.1 GCA_903925075.1 uncultured Geobacter sp. | reverse complement strand
CGAATACGCCAAACGCTCCTGAGTAAACGGTCGCCAACCCGGCCGTGAGATCATGAATTGAATTACTTCACGAGCTTTTGCGTCATTGCAATTGAAGGCCCCGCCAATCGAAAAGGCAAAAAAATGCCCGTGACCTCTTGATCGGCAGCGATCAACGTCATGGGCATTCTTATAAAGTGGAAAAAGGCAATTTGCATCCTTAGGGAACGTAAGAAATGCCGCCTAGCTGCAATCTCTCAAATTAGCGATACTGCAAACGAGACGTCAGAAATCGTCGCACCATTGCCGTCAACGACCTTCGCATTCGAAAAATTGGCCGAGGTGAACGATGAACTGCCAAATGTAGCTATGGCGGATGGCCCAACATCGCACCGGATGGCGGCAAATTCACCGGTAGTGAAATTGGTTGAACTCGCCAGAACTATAACCAGTTGGGCTGATCCGCCTGTGGTGGTTGCAGGTATGTAGCGCGCAGAAATAGTTGAATCGGAGACAATTCCTCCGATTGCAGTCACTACGCCTATTGCAGGGACACCGTTGACGGCGTTTACCGTAACATCTGCGGGAAGCGTCACCGTCAACTGAATGCCGCTTAAAGTAGTAGCGGTTCCCACCGTGCTCAGTTTCAGAACCGCAGACGTGCCGGAGTGGGTGGAATTAACGCCGCTACCACCGCACCCGGCCATAGCCAACAGAAACATTACTGTCATTGTAAAACCAGCGGCATATCTGCATCTCATATCGTTCTCCTTCCAGTTTGACAACTTACCAGGTCACCAAGCCTACAACTTTCCTGAGCAGAACAACCGCGTCAGACACATCTATTATCCCGTCGGGTGACGGCTGTCCGTTCACAAACGGTGCGATGTCTGCACGGTACAGCTCATACCCAGCCGGCTGCTGTGTTAAGCCGTTGGCCATCTGCAGTGCGAGGAGCACATCGGCGATGTCAACTTTGCCATCCCCATTCAGATCCGGTGTGGAGTAGTAGACGTGGCGGGTCAATGACGACTGGTTCCCTGCCTGATCCGTAGCTTTTATGGTAATCGCGTACGGTGTCCCATCTACTTGTTCTGCAGGAATCTTGATGCGTTGACTAAAGTTGCCGTCCGTTGTTACCGTTGGCGCATAGGTTTCGGTGCCGTTAATGGCGATGGCTACTGTGGCTGCGTCCAAAGAACCTGATGCGCTCCCGTTAAGGATGATGTTGTTTTCTGAAGTTCTCAAGGCATCGACCGGTGTAGTTACAGTCAAAGCCGGAACCTTCGTACTGTAGGTCACCGTCCGATGGACAGTCTTGGTACTCCCTGCGAGGTCTTCTGCCGTAATGTCGATGGAGTTGGCCGAGTCGGCGACAAGGCTGACGGATATGCTGAAGGCATTGCCTTCCAGACCGGCAGGCTGAGGAGTGTCGCCGTTAACCGTAACCTTGACGAATCTAACCGGTTTGTCGACGGTGCCGATAATATCCACGGTCGATTTTTTAGTAAAACTGGACGCGGCCGGTGCGCTGACCGAAATAACGGGGCCATTCTGGTCAAGCGTTATTGCTCGCTTATCGGAGGCGGTGTTCCCCGCCATGTCGGTGGCTACCAAGGAAACTGTGTTGGTGCCCGTATGCAGCGTATAGGGATAGGAGAATCGGAAGCCTGTGCCTGACGTGTCGGGCAACAAAGGCACCTCGTTGCCGTTTAAAGTCAGCGGGTGGACGCCGCTCATCTGCATATTGTCGCCAACGTTCCCTGTGATTGTTTGCACCGCTCCGTTGGTAATGGAACCGTCCGGAAGCATCGATACGTTCAGGGTCGGTGCGACTGGATCGATGGTGTATCTCCTGGTTATCGGCTGCGAAGCATTGTTGCCGGCGTCCTTTGCCAGGAAGACAAGATCGGTGATAGTAGCCGAATTGTTTACGGCTGCGATCTGAATCGGCGCAGCATAGACGTTCCCGGCTACGCAACCATTGCCGGTAGTGTCGAGACAGTAAAGTATGGTGGCATTTTGGGACGGATTCGCGGTAAGCGTCACGGTCTGAGCGGTTTTGTAATATCCCTCAGCAACAGAGGCCGTGACGATCAAAGGGGTCGGAATCGGAACGATCGAAAAAACGCAGCTGCCTGCAAGAAGGGTCGAGCCACCACCAAGCAAACTTGCCTTTACCGTATAGCTTCCCGCTTGGCTGGCGGCGCTGTTCCAGGAAATGGCCTCGATGGCCTCAGTGACTGGAGCAATCGAAGCAATGGCGGTCTCTTTCAGCACGAAAACTACACCCTGCGGATTGACGAGTTCCACCCGCAATACGAGATCTTGATAAAGTGATGTGCAGAGGTTGGCGTAGTTGGCGGCTATGCCGACTTCGGCGTTTGCCTGATAACTGGCTCCTCCAGTGGAAACGCCGAGCGCGAGTTTGGGGAAAGAACCGGAAGTATGGGTCGCGTTGTTCGCTTCGTCGTATTCAATCACCCCGTTGGTCGGGTCGATGACGGCATAAATGACGTAGTCACCCGACTTGCCGAGCACGTTCCAGACATAGGGCAGTGCGGCAGTCGCGCCGGGTTCAAGCGCAGGCACGTTCAAGGTGGCGAAGGGAGTTGCCCCCTGCGCCGGATCGCCACTATAGAGAACCGTCGTGGTGGCGCCCGACGCGGTCTTCCCTTGGTTGCTGATGTTGACGGTTAGGTTGAGTGAACTTCCCCGTGCCGAGTCTACCGAGACTTGTATCGTTAAGTCGGGGAGATTGTTGCCGAAGGTGAAAGTCGTTTCCTTAGTCGAGGTGAGAGCGCCGGATGTGAGGACAGCCTTGAGGACGTGGCGCCCGGGCGCAATGTTTTCGGGAGCAATTGCTTGGGTGTAGGTGGTAAACCCCGCAAGAGCAACGGCATCCGTCCTGATGCTGGCTCCGTCCAGGAATAATTCGACGCCGACCTCCGCTGTCCCGTAGAGATCAGCCCTTGCGGTAACTGGAGCGTCGGTTCCCGGGTAATCGGCTTTGTCCGTAGAGATTCCAAGGAGCACCGCCTCGCCGATATCGAAGGCCTTGGCGCCCGAGGCAAGGAGGAGGTCCCCCTGATAGACTCCGTAGACAAGCTTGTGGATGCCGGTCGAGGTGGTGGTGAGACTGGCTTTCTGGGATACGATGACGGGCGCGGCGGCGGTCAGGGCCACTTCGCCGCCACCGGAGTTGGTGTAGCTGCTGAGCGGGTCCACTACCCAGGTTTTGACGGTGGCAGCCAGATCCTGATTGCTCTCGATGGTAAGGGCTAGGTTCATATTGTCGGTTGAGGCATATTTTGCCTTATCGAGAAGCGCTTCCTTCACCTTCACCTGAATCCCCTTGACATCGAATGGCGTAGCGCCATTAACGGCTGTGCTTGCCGAATCAACCAGTTTATAGGCAACGGTATAGGTTCCGGCTGTCATGGAAGACGGCAACTCAAAGTTCCTGGAAGCTGAGCCGCTGAAAGCAAAGGTGCTGTTGAAATCGCCGGGACCGGAAAGAGTCAACTCGCCAGTGGCTGCGCCGGCAGCCGATATCGTGATAGTCTCGCCCGGGTTGTAGACCTGTTTGTCGGTTGTCACTGTGAGAGCGGCATCGGCTTGCCGGATATATATTGTGTTCAAGTGGATTGATCGTCCTGATTGGCTGTATATGCCGTAGAAGAGCTTTTCTCCGGTTATTTTGGAAAGGGGGACGGTAAAGGTCAGGGCCTGGCTGCCGTTCAAGGTGAAGTCCCGCTTCTCCTCATAGCCGTTGTAGTTGATCCTGGCGAAAAGGTCCAATGCGGGGCCGGAACCCTGCTGAGCGATTGTTAAGGCTAGGCCGGCAGCCTCTCCGACACTGTATGCCTGCCTGTCGAGCGAGGCGGTAACTGCGAGGTTGATTCCTGCCAGGTGGTAGGCTACTATTCCTTCCCTGATCGTTGACCCGGCGGATTTCAGCCGAAACGTCGCGGTGTAGTCCTTCTCCTCCAAATCGGTGGCGGTCACCAATTGAAAAGCGACCTCTTTCTCTTCGCCCGGTTTAAGCCACTGGGTGCTGGTGGAGTCGGCCAAGTCGTCGGCCTTGAAGGATAAGTCGAACTTCCCTTCCTGGTCGCCTTTGTTTTTGACCTTGAAGGTCATGATGGTGCTGCCGCCGGCCGGAACCGTTCGGTATTCTGGAAGTTGAGCCAGCTCGAAGACGGGACCGAGCAGCGCGAAGGGAGATGTCTGCATCGCAAGTTGGCGGTTAGCCGCGTCAAGCAGTTCGGCCTTTATCGTGTAAGTGCCGGGTCTTAGAGACGCGAGATTGACCGTAAATGTGAATGACTGCGCAGCCGGAATTTGAGCGAAGGGCAGCAACGCGTCCTGTACGCCGGTCCAGGTGGCCGCTCCATTGCCGTCCAACAACGACACCTGAATCATGCCGTTTATTTGGCTATAGCCTAAATTTGTCGCATTGACGGCAATTGGAAGGAGCACCGCAGTTTGAGCAGCAACGGCCAGCACCAAGTCAGCCTTCACTTCTTTCCTTACTTTGAATCCTGCCGATGCCGCTAATCCCGGCAATGTGCCGGATGCCGTCAATTGATAGCTACCTTCAGCAAGGTCGAGGGCCAAGATGGTCGTATTGACGCCTTGGGCCAGGTAGTAGCTTACGGTCTGTCGATTTACCAAGCTGTTGGCTTGATTCAGTCGGTAATCGACGGAGAATTGTCCATCTAGAAGACCGGCGCTACTGATGCCCACCGGCACGTTGATCCTTCCTTCAGGATAAAATGCATGAGGAGTTATGGCTATGGTTCCCTTGAGGCCAAATTTAACTGTCTTGGCAACGGTCTGAGTCAGATCTCCCGTAAAGGTAAAAGTGAACGAAGTATCAGCGCTAACTTCTCGGGAAAACTGCAACAGTTTTGTTTCACCTGTAGGTATGATCAAAGACAGTAACTGCCCATCGAATGAAGGCTGTATATTGACCGACGCTGCAACCATTCCTTCATTCCTAATCTCTATGGTCATGGGGAAGGGGGCATTACCTGCCACATCAGGTATGGAGGTGATTGCCGTTACCAAAGGTTTCGTCACCAGGTACTGGTCAGTCAGTTGAGCAAGTATGGAGTCGTTTTGCGTCACAGTCCCGGTTAGGGTGATGCCGCCTTCAGCATTGGCCACCACCGTCGCCGTGAACGTATGGCTAGCTCCAGCCAAGATATCGAAATTTTCAGCGTAGAAGCTTGATGCTAAGATGCTTGCATCGCTTGTCTTGAGGGTGAGAGAAAGGCCTGTCGCATCAAGTAACGCGAAGTTTTTTACCTCTCCGGTAACCGTGACCGTTTCACCCGGTTTGTAGGCTTTTTTATCGGCATTGAAGGTAACAGTCGTGTTCCCTTGATCGACGTAGAAAGAAATTTCGGAGGATGCGATTGTCTGGCCTGTCGTCGAAGTCAGCTTCTCTCGGAGGTAATACTTTCCTGCCGCTCCCCTAGCCGAAATCTCATCCCTCAGATCGGCAATCGCTCCTTGATCCAGATTGCAAGGAAAATCTGCCTGCCACAGGATATCCTCAGAGTCATACCCTTGGGTGACAGAAAGATCGTAAAGCTTCGGCGTAACAACGGAATCGGAGGTAGCAAGGGTTGTCTCGACTTCGATCCAACGCCCCTTTGGACTGGTTATAGGAGCTTCGCTTGACGTGATATTGCTGCTCCAAAGTGCGTTGGTCAGGGCATCCTCCGTCTCCGCTGTGCGGGTACGAAAGCTAAGCGATGTTCCCGCTGGGGTGTCTGCGGAATAGGCTAATTTGCTCCAATTGTCGGACCTGCCGCTGTCGTACTTCAGGTTCAACGTGCCTGATGAAGGATAAGACTGGGTGGAGACTACGAAATTGTCGAATGTTGTATTGCTGTTCCCTGTGGGGCCGAAATCCAAAAGTTGTAAGTACGCCGGGCCGGTAGGTCGGCCTGCATAGTTCATGATGCTGACCCAGCTTGAGCCGTCCCAGGAGTACATGTAGTAGGTATTCCCAACACGTTTGATCCTGAATTTCCCGTTGAGCGTAGCCCCACCGGAATTGGTATAAGAGCCATAGGAGTCAATTGACCCATATGTCGGCGAGGAGGCCCACACGTCGATTCGGGCGTTCCAGCTGTCAACGTACACGAGCATTGACGCCGGATGGTTGTCGGATGACGGTTGCCATGGGCTTGAGATGTTGTAATCCACCATCGAGTCGAAGTCTCCTGCCAGCGGAGTTTTGGTAGTCGCGGATACTCCATACCAGCCTCCGGGCGACCAGGGGTAGATGAGCATAAGGGAGCTGTTCAGTTCCGAGGGTAGCGGACCATTGGGTGCAGGGCCTAGCGTCCACCTGTCGGTATCAAGGACTCCGTCGTTGAAATCGTCCGAGTAGGAAACGAGGGTTACAGCGTCGGGAGTTTCAAAAGTATCAACGCCGCTTCTTGCCCCCATTTGGAAATCATACTTGGTGGTCCAGGTCTTCTTCAGTTGGCTCCCACCGGCGGAAGTTACTTGTAGATGGAGATTTCCCGATTGTAACGGCGCGCCGCTGTTGAGTAAATTGCTCGTCACGGAGATTTTCTCCGTAGAGAGATATGACTGCTTGTTTGTCTGCACTGTTAGCAAAGCTTTCACCCCTGCAACAGTTAGAGGGGTTTGGGATATAGCTGCCGCGCCGGTTTTTAAATCCTTATAGGAAACGACGAGATTATAACTACCGTCGACCGCACCGGTAGGTGCAGGAAGATTAATGGTGAGCGTGCCATTGGCCGGCACGTTTTCAGTCAGATTCTGGTCTGCGATGATGACGGATTTGGAGTCGTAGAGGCTTATCCGATACTGCGCCTGGGTGTCAACGCCACCGCTGTTGGCGATCACAGGGCTGATGGTTGATCCGGCAATATAGGAATTCTGACTAAGCGCCAAAGCTAAAGACGATTGGGGAACGGTGAAAACAGAATTTTTGCCAATCGACGCACCGCTTGGCAAGGTGAGCGTGAAGGTCATCGTGTGTTGACCGGCGGTCATGGCGGCGGGTAGGGAGATGGGGTACTGCCGGAGAAGAGTTTGTCCCTGCCTGAGGTTCATGATCTTTGTGTCAGCATATCCAGCGTCCGGTACGGAAACAGTGACGCTGAGATTGTCGAGGTCGAATCTGCCGGTGTTGGTGAGGTTAACAGCCAGATTGGCCGTATCTCTGACGCGGTAGGAGGTTTTATCGAAGGTAATCGTGGTATCTGCTGAGTTAACCAAGAAAATGGTTGTGACTCTGCCGGTCTGTGTCTCGTCGATCTGGGTGTAGGAAAGGGTGTAGGTGCCGAACTTGAGCGAAGGAATGAGGGTGGTAAAGGCCTGAGCGCCGGCTTGCGCCGGATCGAGGGTGAACGGCTGAGAGGCGCCAGCGACCGTCTGCCCATCCGGATCTTTTAGGGTCACTGCAAGCGTACCTTGGGTAACTGCGATCTTTCCAGAGTTGCTCAGGTTGAAGGCAAATGTGTTGTCTCTAGAAGTTAGAGCATCAGGGAGCGCGGGTGTGACCACGATCCGGCTGAGCGGCAATTCAAATAAAGCGGAGTTCCCACCGGTCTTATTGTTTGATGCATCGAAGGCCTCGGCAGAAATCGTGTAGATCCCTCCTCGTGCGGTGGCAGGAAGAACAAAGGTGAAATTCTGAGCGATGGCGCTCTTTGCGTCGAGGATTAATGGCGTTGAATTGGTGTAAGCAGCGAAATTTAGAGGGTCCGAGACCCTGACCTGCAATGTAAGCGATGAATCAAGGTCTTGCTTATTCTGCAGGTTGACGGTCAGATTGACCGTCCCTTCTCTGACATAAAGAGCTTTATCTGTTTGTATGCCTATGTCGACAGCCGGAAATATCCGCCAGATTTTGAAGTTGGACTGGCCGACTTGATTGCTATTCTCATCGTAAAGATACGAAAACAGCTGATCTTCGGTCTTCACGACTATTGTATGCTCAAAGTTGGCCTCCCCTTTGGCGGGCACCGTGATCGTTTTGGAGAGGTCGGAAAAATTGCCGTATGCTTGATCGCCGGTTTCCCATGTATGGTGGGGGAAGCCGTACTTGACGGTTACGGTTTTATCGGTGTCGGTGTTGTTCCATACATGCCAGGTGAAAGTGGCGTTGCTGCCTTGGGCAAACTTTTCTGTTGGAGAATTGACTTTGAATGTAAGGGGTTTGGAAATGGCAGCCGTCGGCGGATTGCTCACCACGAAGCGACCGGAGTCTGTCTCGGCCTGTGGTTGGATAATCTTCCCGGCGGCGTCGAGGAGGAGGTAGTCGATGTGGTAGATGCCGAGTTGGGCACTGAGATTACTGGGCCAGGTTACATCAGAGGAGACAGATTGACCTGGGGGGACCTGCGATATTACGATCTTTTCCGCAAGAAGTGCGGAGCGGTCAGGGTTCAATATCTGTAGTCTGATGGAAGTTGCCTCGGTGACGGAGTTGTTGGTAATCGTGACTGGAATGGTAACTGTCTCGCCGGATCTGATTTCCGGAAGCTTCGCCGGCTTCTTTGACCAAGAGATCATATCTCTTATGATGGCGATCTCCTCCTTTGTGACCTGCGCATGGGCTGCCCCCCAGTCGGAGTAAAAGGAACTGACGATGACGCGTCCCTGACCGTGTTCGTACATGAGCATGGCGGGTTGGCCGCCGACGGTTCGTCGCAGAAGGATAGTAGAGTTCTCGGGATAGGATACAAAGTAGCCGTCTACTCCAGCGGATACCGATGTCGTGCCGATCGCAGACATCATCTGATGGTAGGTGTCGACATACGTGCCGTTCCAAAAGCAGCTCTGGTCCTCAGACCAGCCATATGCAGCAATTGGTTTGCCGTCCGGAGTGGGTACAACCGAGAAGTCGGAGCCATTCTGCTGGGCCAGGACGATGAGGGCACCGCCATTTTTGACGTATTCGTCGAGAACTGCCTTGAAGAAGGCGGAGTCGGTGAGTCCCATCAGCCCGCCGGAAGGTATGAACAGGACAGGTTGGGAAGCCAATGCTTTCGCGTTGAAAGAGTCTCTGATTTCCCTTACGGGCTCTTGAATCCTCTTTACGAGGAGATCGGCGCTTTCGTCCACGAAGCCATTGGACAGGACCGCGACATCGGGAGAGGCTAAGTAGGTTTCTTCGAAGGAATGCTTAGAGGCGGCTTGAGCTCCGTTTAGGACAGACTGGAACACCACTGCGTATTGATTAAATTCCGCATCCGTATTGGCTGTCGAAAATTGTTGGTATGCCTTAGAAAGTTCATTTTCCACAAAAAGTCCGATATACCCTTTCTTGATGCCGGTCCGTCCGTAGATGTCCTTCCATAGTTCCTTGGTCGGGTCGATTTGTTCAAGCTCAATGAGCCTGGATGCAACGTCGAAGGTGTCGTCTCCGTGGTCGTTTCCAGAGGTGTTGTTAATGGCAAAAGGGACGGGTTTGCCGCCACAATTAATGTCGATGCAGAAAGTCTTTAAAAGCCCCGCTCCCAGACGGGCGATTGATGGAATCAAAAAGTTGGCATTATATGCTGCATCTTGATCTCCGACTATGTTAGCATGAACCTTGCCCGTGGTTTCCATCGAGAGTTCATGGATAAAATCATCGTCATAGTTGTAGCCTCCAGCGCAAGTAGCGTTAGCCATTCCTTCAATATATCCGTCTATGTTGCCAGCTCGAATTAAGTTGAAAGTTTGATCTGTTTTTTCTGTGTTTTCTAATAGTATTTGAATCCGTGGAGTCCAATTTTTGGTAACCCACCACTCATATCCAATTTTTCTTTTAAAGGCGTATCTATGTGAGGCAGCCTTTGCATGTGAAGGTGCGGCCATGTCTTGCAATAAATGTAGTGCATGGCCAAGGGCGTAGAAGGATCTGTCTTTGACTGCTTTTTCGTACCAGCTTTCCGCAGTTGTCTTTGCCGTAGGAAGAATCCCAAATAGACCCTGACCTGTTTGTGGGTTGTAGAAATGATGCAATGAGTTATTCCCAAAATCTTCATCGTGCGCACCCAATTTCAGCTCTGGACTATGAAATAAAACCGATACTCCTTCTTTTACAGCTAACTTTACATTCCAGTCTGTAATTTCTTCGTGCCCTCCTTTTTTATCATCAAACTCTTGATCGGCTGTATTATATGCAAAGGTATTAACCGAGATCAACAGTATTGTGCAAACCATTACCACTCCATTTCTAAAATAAGTCATAAATGATTCTCCATATAAAATCATTATTTAAACCAAAGCTTCGCTGCGGCAGACTCTCTATACTCAGAAATTGTTTTCTTGATGTCTTTTGGATAATTGTGTTTTTCAAAACTCTCATAAACTTCATAGTTTCTAAGTAATTTGTCTTTGTTGCGAATTGATATCATGTTAAATACGAGATTTCCATTTGACGTTACTGTTTCTAGCATGTATTCATAGTTGTTGTTTACTGTGATAATAGAACTCTCATCGTAAAATAGATCAAGTATCAAGGGGATGCTGAATGATATTGGTTTAATAGTTCTTTTGAGAGTGAATTCTCCGTTTTTGTCAGTCTTCAATAATTTGGACTGACGGTAACTGGTGGTCCCTGTCCCAGGAATCTGAGTATATCTGACCTCGTGACTCACTATTATCAACATATCTTGTATCGGCTTGCCGGTGTCGGCATCGATGACCTTTCCATGAATATGCGGCGTCAAAGGCGACTTAATCCAGCTTACGTTCGGCGCCACCAGCGAAAGAAGAACAAAGCAGATGAAAAGAACGACCAAGACATCTCTAGCGGTGTCGGGTTCCTTCACTTTTGGGCCACTCACATTCACGTTTCCCTCCTTTAAGCCTTTAAGGCGTACACTCCTGAACGCCTGACTTTGGCATCATGGCGCCGCGCAACCAACGAACGTTATCAGGGATTTTTACTGCGTCAATTTAAATTATTAGTTGTTTATAATATTGTACGTTTCTTGATTTGTATTTCTTCTGACAGGAAAACGCCGCCTATTTCCAATTAACGGCAGCAGTAAGGAGCAGGCAGGGTACAGGAGGGTAGGGGGGAAATCAGAGGCGGGGTGAGGGCTATCCGTGTTCTTCGGCCACGAAGCAGCTGATATGCCAATCATCGGTCTGTCGATGACTTCGACGCTGAAAATGGGGCGACTCTCTTATTTTGAATATGAATTTTAATTATTATAACTGCAGGTAACAGAAGATATGACACTCAGAGTTGATGCGCTCGCAAATGCTTCATACTTATCTAAGTGTCTATAATAGTTTGGATTTACGTTATTTACTTCTTTGGGTATTTCACGGCTCATGGTATACT
>CAIYDQ010000357.1 GCA_903925075.1 uncultured Geobacter sp. | reverse complement strand
GTGCCCAAGATTATCGAGCAGATACGGGCGGACGCGCGTTCGCCCAGGATCGCATAGAGGAGCCTATGTCTAGAATCGGAGTTTTTGTGTGCCACTGCGGCGAGAACATCTCGCGCACGGTGGATGTGGAGCAGGTGGCGAAAGCCGCCGGCGAGATCTCGGGGGTGGCTTACTCCTGCGATTACAAGTACATGTGCTCCGATCCGGGCCAAAACCTGCTGAAGAAGGCGGTGGCCGAGCACAAGCTCGACGGCGTGGTGGTTGCCGCCTGCAGCCCCCGCATGCACGAGAAGACCTTCCGCAAGGCGGCCGGCGCCGCTGGTCTCAACCCGTATATGTGCGACATGGCCAACATCCGCGAGCACTGCTCCTGGGTGCACGAGGACAAGGTCAAGGGGACCGCCAAGGCTTCGGACATCGTCAAGCTGATGGTGGAACGGGTGAAGAAGGGGAAGGCCCTGGCGCCGATCACGGTGCCGGTCACCAAGAGGGCGCTGGTGATAGGCGGCGGCATCGCCGGCATCCAGGCGGCCCTGGACATCGCCGACGCCGGCCACCAGGTGCTGCTGGTCGAGCGCGAGCCCTCCATCGGCGGGCACATGGCGCAACTTTCCGAAACCTTCCCGACCCTCGACTGCTCGCAGTGCATCATGACCCCCAAGATGGTCGACGTGGCCAACCATCCGAACATCGAGTTGGCGTCCTTCTCCGAGGTGGAAAAGGTCGAGGGGTACATCGGCAATTTCTCGGTCACCATCCGCCACAAGGCGCGCTCGGTCGACGAGGACAAGTGCACCGGCTGCGGCATCTGCACCACCAAGTGCCCCAAGAAGAAGATCCCCAACGAGTTCGACCAGGGTCACGGCATGCGCAGCGCCATTTACGTGCCGTTCCCGCAGGCGGTCCCCAACACGCCGGTAATCGACCGCGAGAACTGCACCATGTTCCAAAGCGGCAAGTGCGGCGTCTGCGCCAAGGTCTGCGGTCCGGGCGCGGTCGATTACCAGCAGCAGGACCGGTTGACCGTGGAGGCAGTCGGCGCCATCGTGGTCGCCACCGGCTTCAAGCTCTACTCCATCGACCGCAAACCCGAGGGGAGCGCGATCCAGGGTTACGGCGAATTCGGCTACGGCTCGATCCCCGACGTGATCGACGGCATGACCTTCGAGCGCCTGGCCTCGGCCTCCGGTCCCACCGGCGGCAAGATCCTGCGCCCCTCGGACGGCAAGGAGCCAAAGCAGGTGGTCTTCATCCAGTGCGTGGGTAGCCGCGCCAGGGAAAAGGGGATCTCCTATTGCTCCAAGGTCTGCTGCATGTACACCGCCAAGCACACCATGCTCTATCACCACAAGGTGCACGACGGCCAGGCCTACGTTTTCTACATGGACGCGAGGACGCCGGGCAAGGGGTACGACGAGTTCTGGCGGCGGGCCGTCGAGGAAGAGGAAGCGGTCTACATCAGGGGGATGGTGTCGCGCCTGTACCAGAAGGGGGACAAGATCCTGGTAATGGGGAGCGACACCCTGGTCGGCGTGCAGGTGGAGATAGAGGCCGATCTGGTGGTGCTGGCGACCGCGGTCCAGGCGCAGGAAGGGGCCGATCTGCTGGCGCAAAAGCTGGGGATCTCCTACGACAAGTACAACTTCTATTCCGAAGCGCACGCGAAGTTGAAGCCTGTCGAGTGCGCGACCGCGGGGATTTATCTGGCCGGCGCCTGCCAGGGGCCGAAGGACATCCCTGACACCGTCTCCCAGGCCTCGGCTGCGGCGGCCAAGGTGATGACGCTCTTTTCCAAGGACCAGATGGAGCGGGACCCGGTGGTGGCCAAGGTGAACGAGAAGTACTGCGTCGGCTGCCTCGCCTGCAAGAAGGTCTGTCCGTATGGGGCCATCGAGGAGAAGGAGATCAGGGATCGGCAGGGGAATTTGCTGAAGGTTGTTTCCTATGTGAACCCCGGCGTCTGCGGTGGCTGCGGCACCTGCCAGGCGACCTGCCCCTCGAAGTCGGTGGAGTTGGACGGGTATACGGACGAACAAATAATGGCGATGATTGAATCACTGTAAATCAGGCGATTTTAAAGGATTTTCCATGCACGCTGCCTCTTCTCACCATGATTTCGAACCTAAGATCGTCGCTTTCGTCTGCACCTGGTGCACGTACGCGGGCGCGGACCTCGCCGGCACCAGCCGGATGCAATATCCCTCCAACGTCCGGGTGCTGAAGTTCCCCTGCACCGGCAGGATCGACCCGGTCTTCATCCTGCGCGCCTTCCAAAAGGGGGCGGACGGCGTGCTGGTCTCGGGCTGCCACCCCGGCGATTGCCATTACATGGCCGGCAACTTTCACGCCCGTCGCCGCTTCGCCGCATTTCGCGCGCTCCTGGACTTCATCGGCGTCGATCTGCAACGGCTCCAGTTCTCCTGGGTCTCGGCCGCCGAGGGGGGGAAGTGGGTGGAGGTCGTGACCGACTTGACCGAAAGGGTGCGCGCCATGGGCCCGATGGAGGAATTCAAGTCGCTCGAACTGGAGGAGCAATGGTCGGGCGCGCTCAATTCTCCGGAGTTGAAAGAGGCGTTCGAAGGCATATGAGAGCAGAAAAATTGAACTCTACGGGTGCGATACCACATGAACGCTAAAGCTCAAAAGATCAAAACCGCCGGCATCGACCCGGATTATTACCAAGCCGTTACCGAGGCGATCCGGCTGGAAGCGGTGAAACTTCTCACCGATCAGACCGTGGTGGCCGTCGTCGGCTACCTGCCGGGCCGGCGCCTTGGCACGGCCGGCCCCGCGCTGGTCACCACCGTGGAACAAGCGGCCCAATTGGTGTTCTCGCCCGCTTGCGTCAACAACCTTTCGGTCTACCTCACCAAGGCGAAGAAGGGCGTGCTGAAAAAAGGGCGCGTCGGCATCGTCGCCAAGGGGTGCGACCTACGCGCGCTGGCCGGGCTGATGGGGGAATCCCAGATCAAACGGGAGGAGTTGTTCATCATCGGCGTCGCCTGCGCCGGGGTGTACGGGTCGGGCGCCGACCGCACCCAGCCGCTGAGCGAGAACAACATCGCCAGGAAATGTCGGGAGTGCAGCGTGCATCTACCGGAAGGAACCGACCTGGTGGCCGGCGCCGCTAACCAGCACCTCTCCGAGCTCGCTCCGCTGGAAGCGCAGGAGATGGCGCGCATCGAGGCGATGACGCAGGCCGAGCGCTGGGCCTTCTGGAAGGAGCACTTTTCGCGCTGCATCCGTTGCATGGCCTGCCGGCAGATCTGCCCCTTCTGTTACTGCGAGCAGTGCCTGTGCGACAAGAATCGGCCGCAGGCCGTGGAGAGTTCGCCCCGCCCCGCCGGCAACACCGCCTGGCACATCGTGCGCGCCATGCACCTGGCCGGGCGCTGCGGCGGCTGCGCCGAATGCGAGCGCGTCTGCCCGATGGATATCCCGCTGAACCTCTTGAATCGGCGCATGGCCCGGGAGTTGAAGGAACTCTACGATTACGAGGCGGGCATGGTCCCTGCGGAAAAAGGGCCGCTTACGCAATATAAGGAAGACGACGACCAGTCGTTCATCAAATAAAAGGCGATAAGCGTTAACCACAGAGGTACTCAGAGGTACACAGAGGAAAGCTAAAACGGGAAAAACACGACAGGGTAAATACAAAAAAAAAGTCTTGCTTATGTTGTTGTTTTTCCCTGTGTACCTCTGAGTACCTTTGTGGTTGAAGCTTTTTCTTTTGCTTTTCAACTTTAAGCACAATCGAATTTAGGACGAGACATCAATGCCTTTATCCATTACCGAATCAAACCTTCGCCTGCTGGTCGATCTGTTGATCAAAGGCGGAAAGCTCGTGGTCGGCCCTAAACAGGCGGGCGACATGGCGCTCTACCAACCGCTCGCGGCCGGCGCGGAACTGACCCTGGACGCGCTGCCGCGCCGCTCCGCGAAGGAGCTGTTCTTCCCGGTCTGCGAGGACATCTTGAGCTTTGAGAAGGGGAAGGACGGCATGCAGGTCACGGACGTGGACCGCTCCCTGTTCCCGGAAACGGTCCTGATCGGCGCGCCCCCCTGCGACGCCGGCTCCCCCGCCATTCTGGACGCGGTCTTCTCCTGGGACTACCACGACGACTTTTATCTGGAGCGCCGCAGGAAAAGCACCATCGTCGGCATCGCCTGCACCAAGGGCGACGACGCCTGCTTCTGCACGGCGGTGGGACTCGCGCCCGACGCCGAGGAGGGGAGTGACCTGTTCCTCACCCCGCTCAAAGGGGGCGGCTTTGGTTGCTCGGCACGAACCGAAAAAGGCGAAAAGCTGGTCGCCGCGCACGCCGAGCTGTTTGTCGATGCGCCTAAGGCTGATGCGGTCGATTTCCCGGAGCAGTCGATCCAAAAATTCGACCTGGCGAAGATCAAGCAGTGGCTTGAGGCGCACTTCGAAGATCCGCTCTGGGAAAGCATCGCCGACATCTGCGTTGGCTGCGGCGCCTGCGCCTTCATCTGTCCGGCCTGCCATTGCTTCGACATCAACGACGAGGGGAGCGCCGAAAAGGGAACCCGACGCAAACACTGGGACGCCTGCGGCTTCAGCAAGTTCACCAACCACGCCTCGGGGCATAACCCGCGCGACGTGCAAAACAAGCGCTACCGCAACCGGATCATGCACAAGTTCAAGTATTACGACGACAAGTTCGGCAAGACCCTTTGCACCGGCTGCGGCCGCTGCATCCGCGCCTGCCCGGTCGGCATCGACATCGCCGAGATCGTCGGCACCATCAACGGGAAGCT
>CAIYDQ010000356.1 GCA_903925075.1 uncultured Geobacter sp. | reverse complement strand
CGGTTCACCGGCACTGAATGCAACCTTGTCGAAAACCTTGGCGGGCAGATTGGCGCCGGAGATATGGAGTACAAATTTTGATTTACTCCTGATCTCGCTCTTAATTCAGCTCCAAGATCCCAAACGGATTCAAGAGCGGGATTAAGAGCGAGATTAAGATTACAATTATGAAATACTGAACCCTGAATGCACCGGCTTAAGCCGGGACTCCGAACCCTGAACCCTGAACCCTGAACCCTGAACGAGGTTTATACACAAATTATATCTTCACATTCTTAAGGCGCTATAAATACGAGATTTACAGAATATCGACGCGTAAATATCTCCGGTATCTGTAAACTTGAAGTATGTTTGTCTTGCGATTTTACAGGCCTTATCAAGTGGAGACGCCAAGTGAAAGATATAAAAAAAGACGGTGCCGGTTCCGGACCGGAATTTCGCGCCAGTAGTCCTGGAAGTGTATCGCAAGCTTGTCTTCTGGGTGCCGGCGGAGACGGTACCAGCCTCTTCGACGGGACTGGTGACGCAACCCGATCTGCCGGGCTTGCTGACGGAAAGACCGCGGTCTACGCCAGAGTGTCGAGTGAACAGCAAGAGAAAGACGAAACCATAGCCAGCCAGATGGATGCACTGGTTAAATATGCCCGCGAGAATGGCTTCAGTTATCAGCCTGACGACGTTTTCCTTGACGAGGGATATTCGGGCAAGGTGCTGCGGCGACCGGGACTCGACAAGTTGCTCGACAAAGTTTATGAAGGGTATTACGACAACGTGCTGATTCTTGCTCCAGACCGTCTCGCCCGCAGCTACGGGCACCAGATCATGCTGCTGGAGGAATTGCAGCGAAAAGGGTGCCGTCCGGTCTTTATTAATCGTCCCATCGGGCGTGGTCCCGACGAAGAATTGTTGCTGCAGATGCAGGGAGTCATTGCCCAGTACGAACATGCCAAGATCCTGGAACGAACCCGCCGAGGTCGCCTGCACCGGATGCGCCGCGGCGAACTGGTCAGTGGACAGCGGGTTTTCGGGTATCGTTATGTAAAATCCGAAGGCGGGATTCCGGCCCATTACGAAATCATCGAGGAAGAAGCGCTGGTGATCCGGAACATCTTCAAATGGTATGCCGAAGAGGGCCTGTCCTTGCGCCAGATCGCCACGCGATTGCAGGAACAAGGCGTGGCCACGGTGCGAGGCGGTCGCTGGAGCGGCGGCCATGTCGGTCATATGTTTCAGAATCCTATTTATACGGGCACCGGCTATGCCAACAAGATCGAGGCCGTCGAACCCGAAAACGATGCAACTCAGCAGCAATACCGCAAGAACCTGAAGAGCTCCAGGCGTCGGCGTCCTCGCGAAGAATGGCTGTCGTTCGCGGCACCGGCGGTAGTCACCGAAGAGACGTTTGAACTTGCCCAGCAACGCCTGGAGGGGAACAAAAAGCTGGCGGCACGACGAACCCAACGTCCCTACTTGCTTCGTGGACTGATCAAATGTGACTGCTGTCAAATGCATATGTTCTGCGATACCCAGAGCGCGAGTTACATTTGTTCGATCTCGCGTCCAACTTTCGCCAAGGATCGGGGATGCGCCCCATGTACCAACAAACGGCGTCTTCCCGTGGCCCAACTCGATGAACTGGTCTGGCGCGAAGTCAAAGCCATCCTTAAGAAACCGGCTCTAATTAAAGAACAGTATCCGCAACTCCGTGACAAGATCCATCCGCGGGCGGCCGGATCACTTGAAGCCTTGGACCGCAAGATAGCCGACC
Source organism: uncultured Geobacter sp. (assembly GCA_903925075.1). Classification (GTDB taxonomy): domain Bacteria; phylum Desulfobacterota; class Desulfuromonadia; order Geobacterales; family Geobacteraceae; genus Geomonas. The sequence continues at coordinate 624 of CAIYDQ010000356.1, read as the reverse complement.
TCACCAAGCAGATAATCCGGACTAATGATCTTTTTGTGCGTGGCATATTCGACAAAGAAGGACACGCGGAAAAATACCGGGATCTCGAACAGCGAAAGACCAAGCTGACCCGACAACGCGAGAAGGTCGCCGGAGAACACTTGGAACACCAGGAAATTGCCGACCTGATGAGCAGTTTTACCGCTTTTGCAAAAACCATTCGTGACCGCCTCGACAGTGCCGATTTTGAAACGCGCCGCAGCATCGTCGCGCAAATGGTAAAACGTGTTTTAGTCAATAATAAAGTCATAACTATCGAATACATAGCACCTTTGAAGAAATATAATTTGCGTCAAAACCCTGAAACCTGAACCCTGAACCCTGAACCCTGAAACCTGAAACCTGCCCCCATGATTTATCGCCTGCTTTTCACTTTCATCCTGCTGACCGCCACGGTCATGGCGGAGCCGGTCCTGCCGCCACCGCTGCCCCGCACCGCCATCGACCGGAGCCGGGAGGAAGCCCTGGCGTTTCTCCGCGGCGCCCGGAACCCGGACGGCTCCTTCGGGGTCCGTCAGCGACGCCTCCAGACCGGGCTGGTGGTGCTGGCTTTTCTCTCCCAGGGGGTGACCGCCGCCGGCGCTG
>CAIYDQ010000355.1 GCA_903925075.1 uncultured Geobacter sp. | reverse complement strand
GGGACGGCGCCGCGCGGGCCTACGACATTTCGGATCGGCTACGCTATTTCGTAGGGCGTTTTTTTGCGGGCGATGCCCAGTTTTTTCATCATCGAGTCCAGGGTCGTCGGCTTGAGCGCCAGGATCTCGGCGGCCCCGTTGCTGCCGCGGACCCGCCACCCCGTCCTCTCCATCACGCTGACGATGTGCATGCGCTCCATCTCCTGGTAGGTCATGGTCGGCGAGATGGCGGTGGCGGCGCCGTCGGGCACGTCGATCACCAGGATCGATCCTTTGCTGAGGATCATGGCGCGCTCCACCATGTTGCGCAGCTCCCGGATGTTGCCCGGCCAGTGGTAGCGCTCCAGCGCTTCCATGTTTTTCTTTGGGATGCGCTCGATGGTCTTGCCGAAGATCTGGCTGAACTCCTTGACCAGGGCCCAGACCAGGAGCGGTATGTCCTCGTTGCGCTCCCGCAGCGGCGGGACCTGGATCGGGAAGACGTTCAGGCGATAGAAGAGATCCTCGCGAAACTTCCCCTCCTTGACCGCCTGGGCCAGGTTGCGGTTGGAGGCGGCGATCACCCGGACGTCGACGTCGATCGGCCTCGGGCTCCCCAGCCGCTCGAACTGCCCCTCCTGCAGCACCCGCAAAAGCTTGGCCTGCAGTTCCAGGGGAAGCTCGCCGATCTCATCCAGGAAGATGGTCGAGCCGTGGGCGGCCTCGAAGCGCCCGATCTGCTGCGCCGCGGCGCCGGTGAACGCCCCTTTTTCGTGTCCGAACAATTCCGCCTCGATCAAGGTCGCCGGCAGAGCGGCGCAATTGAGCTTGATCATGGCCCGATCCTTCCTGGGGCTCAGCCGGTGAATGGCGCGGGCGATCAATTCCTTGCCGGTGCCGGTCTCCCCGGTGATGAGCGCCGTGGAGAAGGTCGCGGCCACCTGCTCCACCCGCAAGAGCACCGCGCGGATGGCGTCGGATTGGCCGATGATCTCCTTGTGCTTGTGTTCCAGGTTGATCTGATCGCGCAGATAAAGGTTTTCGGCCTCCAGGCGGTCCTTCAGCATCTCGATTTCCGCCATGGCCTTCTGGATCTTCTGATCGGCCCGCTTTCGCTCCAGCGCGTTGGCGAACACCTCCCAGAGGATGCGCAGGCGCTGGATCAGGTCTTGGGGCCACTCGCGCTTGACGCTGTAGGAGACGAAGGTGATGAATCCCACCACCACGCCCCCCACCTTGGCGGGGATGAACATGATCGAGCGGATGCCGCCCCGGTCCTTGCAGTACTGCTTCTCCATCCTGAACTCGTCGGGAAGTTCGTCCACGTCCGAGACGTTGAAGATCTCGTCGCGAAAGACCATGTCGTTCCAAAGCGGCACCAACCCCGGGTGCAGGAGGCGCAGCGGCGGCTGGATGCTGGGCAGCTCGTAGGAATGGGTGCAGACCATGCCGCCGTTGGCCCCGTCGAGCCTCCAGACCGTGCTCCGGTCGAACCCGAGGAATTCCACTATCCTTTGCAGCCCCTGGGTGATTTTGCCGTCCACCTCGCTGACCGGGACGTTGATGAAGGTGGCGGAAAGCGCTGAGAGCAGGGCCTCGAACTTGAGCCGCTCGACCTGGGCCGCCTCCTTCAGCTTTTGTTCGGTGACGTCCTGCACCACCAGGCTCGCCCCCAGCACCTCGCCCCCCTCCCCTTTCAGCGGATGGCAGTACACCTGCCAGGTCTTGTCGAACATGGTCAGGTCCGCAATCGCCCGCGGTATTTCCACGGCCAGCTCCACGAACGGCCTGCGCTCCGAGATGGCGCGCAGCAGTATGGGCTCGACCGCCAGCGCGATCCGGGGATTCAATTCCCCGAGCGTCCTGCCGCGCTGCCGCTCGCACTCCATGCCGTTGATGGCCGCCATGCGCTCGTTCACCTGCAGGATGCGCAGATCCAGATCGACCACGGCCACGCCGAAGTCAACCTCGCAGAACAGCCGCTCCAGGCCGTGAAACTTTTTCAGGAAGAACTCCGGATCGTGCTGCGCCGGCCGGCTTTTTACTTTCATATCAACACCTTGGTTGCGGGAAAATCATTTACCGCGAAGACGCGAAGGGCGCGAAGAAATGCAAATAATTATGAAGGTAATGACTCAAACCAATCAGGTAAAAGACCTCAGCAAGACAAGCGCCTGATTCCCCTTCGCGTTCTTTGCGCCTTCGCGGTTCAAATGCTTTTTATCGGTTTATTCAGGGACTTACCCGGGCTTTTTTTTTGCATTATGACCAAACCGTAAAATATGTAAACCATTTTTATATTCTCATTGGGCCAGGTACGGGCTTGACAGCGAAGGGAAAGTCATGCAGAAATGGACGCGCGCAACCGCAGTCCCACGCTGCCACAGGCGAAGGGTTCGCAAAAAAGGAGCCGCGACAAAGACCATGGACAGGCTAACCGACGAACTAACCGCAACCACCGCCCCGGACATGACGGCGCTGACTTTTCCCTTTACCCTGCCGCAATCGCCGGCGGAACCGGTGGACGTGGCGCCCGGAGTGAAGTGGCTACGCCTGCCCATGCCCTTCGCCCTGGACCACATCAACGTCTACCTGCTGCGGGTCGAGCGCGGTTGGCTGATTCTCGATACCGGCCTCGATTCTTCCCGGTCGCGTGCCATCTGGGAAGAGGTTTTTGCCGGAGCGCTGAGCGGCGAAACCGTGGTCGGCGTCATCAGCACCCACTATCACGTCGACCATGTAGGGCTCGCCGGCTATCTGACCGACCGCTGGCGGGTGCCACTGTACATGAGTTATCAGGAGTACTTCACGCTCAGCGGTTGGCCAAAGGAGCTGAAGAAAGTCCCCTGGCAGCACGCCGAATTCTACCGGAAGGTGGGCTTTCCCGAAGATCAGGTAGACAAGAGCCTGGTGATCTTTGACTTCGGCGGAGAAATTTCGCAGTTGCCGCCGAGCTTCATCCGCTTGCAGGGGGGGCGGCCGTTGCCGGTCGCGGGCGCGGACTGGCTGGTTTTGACCGGCGAGGGGCATGCGCCGGAACACGTCATGTTGTATTCGGCGCGCCAGGGGATCCTGATATCGGGAGACCAGCTCCTGCCGCGCATCTCCAGCAACGTCTCGGTGACCGTGGTGAACCCGGAGGACGAGCCGCTCAGCCGTTGGCTCGCTTCGCTGGACCGGCTTGCCGAGCTGCCGGAAGACACCCTGGTGTTTCCCGGCCACGGGCTCCCTTTTCGCGGCATCCAAACCCGCGTCGAGGAGTTGCGCAACCATCACCAGCACCAGTTGCAGGTGGTTCTGGACGCCTGCGCCGAGCAAAGCCTTAGCACCTACGAGATTACCCAAGTCATGTATCCCTATCCGCTCAACGACTTCGACCTGCAACTGGCCATGGGCGAGTGCCTGGCCCACCTGCACTATCTCGTCTCCCAGGGCAGGTTGCAAGGGACGCAGGATCAGCAGGGGATAGTCCGCTATGAAACAGCTTGAACCACAGAGGTACTCAGAGGCACACAGAGGAAAACCCAAACAACAAACAAATAAAAACGACGGTTTAAAGGATTTTTCTTTAGATTGGTTTCCTCTGAGTGCCTCCGTGTACCTCTGTGGTTAAGACCTTTGCTCAGAGAGGTTTTGACTTGGCCTCGCCAAGATTTAGGCGCTCATTATTATAGTTAAGGCAACCAATTAATTTTTTCCGCCACTGGCGAGCCTAAACCTATCGGTATATAGTCTAAAAACAATAACAATGTACGCATTGTAAGCTATTTCCGAAAAGCCAAACCTTCCGACCAAGAAGGTGCGGAAAGCCGCGGATCTTCCCCCAAATGAAGATAGCCGAGCTGCCGAAGGATACTCTATCGGCAGACTCGGCTTTTTCTTTGTCTATAGTTTTGCTTGTTGAAACGATAACCCGGCAGTTAGCCAGCCCTCCGCGAAGGAGGACTGAACGCCTCGGATCTTCATTTGGGAGGATAGCCGGGCGGACTAGGGTTGAGCGGCTTTTTTATCCGGAAGACCTCGGGAAAGGGAGGTGGTCGTGGGTATGTGAGAAACCACTGGTGGTGCTGGACAACGAAAACTCCTGGTCGAAGAAGATTTATGGCGGTGGATTACAAAAGGAGATACCCCCATGAAAACTGTGAGAAGTTCGAAAAAAGGTGTCGTCGCTTTCTGGCTAAGGTTATTTTCAGTTGCGATACTGCTGGCAGGGCTTGCAACGCCTGCCTATGCCGACACTCAAAGTGCTGCGCTTGCAACAGGTCCAGCTATATTTCCGCTGTCCGTTCATCCAACAAATCGGTATCTGGTAGATAGTGGCGGCAACCCGTTTCGGCTCAACATGGAATCTACTTGGGGGATGCCCTCGTGGGCTTCCAGCGCCGATGTCGATACCTATATTTCCAGCAGAACGAGCAAGGGGTTCAACACGTTCATTATAATGGCCCCTGTACCTTATCTTGCAACCTTGGCGGGAATACCCAACCAACCCGCCACACCACCTTTGACTGTCGCGGGATTGAATCCATTCACCGGCGCGATTGGCGATTTCAGGAATGTCTATTCCGAACCTTATTGGGCATGGATTGACACCATTGTCAATAAAGCCGCCGCAGCCGGGATGGTAGTGGCTATAGCCCCGGCATATCTACAAGCTCAGGGACTAACTCAAGGCGCGACAGCAACGCATTCATGGGCCGTCGATATTTATAACCAAGCTGCCCCGAACAGCGGTAATTCAGGAGTGAACACTCAAGCAGTAATGTATGCATACGGACAATGGTTAGGAAGCAGATATGGCAATAAAAATGTTATTTGGGTTGCAGCAGGGGATTATGTTTTCAGTAATGGCGACGAAGGCGATATTCGCTGTCATAAGATCATCGACGGCATCAGAAACACGTCGCCCGGAGCAATAATAACCCTTTTCCAAGGAATCGGGCCAGATTCCTTGCCGGATGATTTTACTAGCTGGGCTGACATGGATATTCGTTCTTTTTATGCAGCCGGTCCCGGATGGAATGGACAGGACTTCGGGACAGCCGACCGTGCATGGGCAACATCTCCTACTCGTCCCACATTGATGGTAGAGCCAAAGTATTATGACCCGAATACACCATCAACTCGGTCACCGGCTCGACGCGCACTCTGGTGGGGTGTCGCCGCCGGATCTACCGCGGGAGACCATTCGGCTATAGCCTTGTATACCGAGGGTGTAGGCTATCCAAACTGGGCTAATTACATCGAGGACGGTTTCAGTTACGACAGGGCTTATATATTCAGCCTATTCGCCTCAATTCCTTGGTACAACATGCTCCCCTCAGGCAGCGGGGGCGGCAGGCTGGGGAAAACGTTGATAACCAGCGGCAGAGGAACCGATGATTCCACGATAACGTCACAAGCGACTGCAGACGGCAGAAACCTCGTTGCCTATGTGCCCCCCACAGGAACCGGTAGCACTACATTCAGCGTGGATATGAGCGCCATGTCTTCTCCCGCTCGCGCCAGATGGTACAATCCGACATCCGGCGTATACAGCCTTATCGGGACCAACTTCGCCAATTCGGGAACGCGGCAGTTCACGACTCCAGGCGACAATGGTACCGGCACAAACGACTGGGTATTGCAATTCGACCTCCCTGCCGACACGACCGCTCCCACGGTAGCTATTACCGCGCCGAGCAATAACGCCACGATAAGCGGGACCGTGGCAATCACCGCCACAGCATCCGATAACGTCGGAGTGAGCCTGGTCGAGTTTTACGCAAACGGAAAACTCCTGTCAGCAGATAATGCGGCTCCGTACACCTACAACTGGGACACGACATCGGTTGCCAACGGCAGCTACTCGTTGACCTCGAAGGCATATGACGCGGTTGGCAACGTTGGACAGTCGGGTGTGGTGATCGTAAATGTCAAAAACCTGGTCCCCGACACCTCTCCACCGGTAGTGTTTATTACTGCTCCGGCCAATAACGCCACGGTCAGCGGCACCGTCACCGTGACAGCCTCAGCCTCCGACAACGTCAGGGTAACCAGGGTGGAATTCTACGTGAATGGCAGCCTCAAAACCACCGATTCCGCTGGTCCTTACAACTATGTTTGGGACACAAGAACCGTGGCAAATGGCAGGTACACGCTGACCGCCAAGGCATACGATGCGGCGGGCAACGTAGGGCAATCGACGAACATTGTGGTAACGGTAAACAACGACACCACCGCACCTACCGTCTCCCTGACGGCTCCGGCCAACAACGCGACGGTCAGAGGTTTCGCCACGGTGACGGCCACGGCCTCCGACAACGTCAGGGTAACCAGGGTGGAACTCTATGTGAACGGCAGGCTCTACAGTACCGATACCGTTGCTCCCTACAACTTTATTTGGTACACGATATTCGTGGCAAACGGCACCTACAAATTAAGTGCCAAGGCATACGATGCGGCGGGCAACGTGGGGCAGTCAGCTGAAATAGTCGTGACGGTCAGGAACTAGACACAATGTCCGCTCGTTAAAGAAAGAGACCCGCCTCCTTGCAACCGTGGATTACCCAGCGGAATTGATCCCACGGCGCAGAGCCAAGGAGGCGGATCTTGCAGACCTAAAGACAAAACAGCTTGAACCACAGAGGTACTCAGAGGCACACAGAGGAGAAGCACAAACAATAAACGAGTAAAATCATGGCTTAAAGGATTTACTTTAGATTAGGTTTCCTCTGAGTGCCTCTGTGTCCCTCTGTCGTTAAGGCGTTTGCCGTTTGTTTTGACAGCTTGAATGGTTGCCCCCGCTGCCTCCCCAAGTATCGCAGCGTCCGGCTTGATTTCCCGGCAATGGACGGCATACTTTCCCGTCGGGAGGCTTGTCCAGATCCCCGCGAAGGCTCCGACCTCTCGCTTATGTTCCCTTCACCTCCTAAATAAAAGGAATCGACATGAAAACCTCAATAGACGTCATCTTCAGGAAAACCCAGGACGGAGAGCCGCTGGTGACCGTCAAGGATTCACCGTTTTCCGACACCGGCGTGGAGTACACGCCGCAGCGCCTGCAAGAAATAGCCACCAGTTTGAGGGAAATAGCGGAAGATGCGCAGACGCGGGAATTTGCAGCCGGGGCGCGGTCAAAAACCTGTACCTATACCATAGGGGCTGAACAACGGCCTTAATTTCATGGTGTTTCTTTGGTGTTTGCATCTCACACTGAGGCACAAAAGCCGCAAGAACCGGGATAAATGCTGAACGTCTTTTGGGGCAAAACAAAACAAATTGTTTTTAGCCTTTCCCCGTGCCTCTGTGCCTCCGTGTGAGAACGGGTTCGACAGCGTTGACTGTCGGCGGCTTCGCTGCGCTCGATCCTTAACGGCGTAAACTCGTCCGACCTTGGGAGACCAAGGCTCAATCAAAGGACCAAGCGACGCCCCCTGAGTTGCGAGAGGACTTCCCCCCACTGCACGGGTCGAAAAGATCAACAATAAGCTCCCATCAAAAAGCCATCTTTCAATTCCGGCCACCCGCTCAAATGCCCCTAGGATTTTCAATTCCCCACCCTGCTCCCGTCATCAGCCCAATAAATTAGCAATAAATAATTTGATATCTAAAATCTCAGTCCCTCACATAACTCTGCGTTATTTCAATTATTTTTGCACAAGAGCAGACAAATGGTAATAAAATTACCATTTTGACCCTAGCTGTATCTAGCTGAAAATCAATGTGATTTTTTACGAGTGGTAATTTTATTACCATTTTCAATGTGACCAACTACATTATGATTTGCTTTGTAACAATGTTTTGAGTCGTGTATAGATGGGACCGGGTCTTATGGACGGTTACCATGAGCCGCCTGCGGCGCAAAGGCAGAGATATGAAGCTGGAGCTATCTCCATGTCCTTCTATCCCAAGCGGGGGAAAGCGGGACGCTGTTCACTTCGTTCACTTGCTGGGGTTGATGACGGAAGAAGGGAGGCGATAAGTTGCCAGGGGAAGGGAGGAAGTAAACCAAGTGAACTGCCCCCCGCCCGCCCGATCGCTGCGAGGAAAAGCATCGACTGCACCAAAATTATTTAAAAAACATTTTTTTATTTACAAAACTTTAAAAATAATATATTTAATTTTAGCCCACTAACCGAACAACCAACTTGCCAATCTTCTAATGTATTCAACATACATACATGAAATGATTTAACTACTAGCAAGTCAGCTTCTGTTATTACAGCAAGTTATATCCATCTAGCGAGGCATTCACCATACCTTCCAAATAGCGCGAACAAGTACACTAAGCGCATCTCTGTCAGGACTACGCAATTTCCGCGGCCTCTGTGGTGGCGGATAATTAAAAAATGGAGGGTATTTAGCTATGAAAAGGTTCGGACAACGCATCAGGCACGCCGTAACGGCAAGGGGTTTTCTCGGCACGATCGCACTATGCCTTTTCACGAGTGCGACGTTAGGGTTGACCGGTTGCGCTTCGACCTCTACCTTCACCGCCTACCCCACCAAGATCAACCCCATGCTGAGTAGCGTCCAAACTAGGCAGAAGATCGATTTCTCTCAGTGCCTGCTCAGCGAGTGCAAGAGCAACGACGCCATCCTTTATAACATGGAGCGTGGCCGGTTCGCCCAGATCCAGGGCAACGCCGACGTCAGCATGCTTGATTTCACGGTCGCCATGGAAAAGATCAAGCTAAACGACGAAAAGGCGATCATCAGCCTTTCCGACATCGGTGCCAACCTGGCTGCCACTGCGGTGAACGACAACGCGATCCCCTACCAGGGCGCAGGCTACGAGCGCGTCATGCTGCACCACTACCAGGCCCTGAACTACCTGACCAAGAACGACCTGGAAGGGGCCGGTGTCGAGGTGCGGCGCGCCAATGCGGAGCAGGAAGACGCTCTCAAGCGTCACGAGCAGGAGTTGGAAAAGGCCAAGAAGGCGACGCGTGAGAAAAAGATGCCCTCTCCCATGGATAGCGAGGAAGTCGCCAAGGCCTATGCCCAGATGGATGAGGTCGCCGGCAAGGTCAAGAACTCCTTTCAGAACGCCTACACCTTCTACCTCTCCGGCTTCATCTACGAGGCCCTCCAGCAGCCTAACGACGCCTATATCGACTACAAACGGGCCCTGGAGATCTACCCCCAGAACCGTTACCTGCAGCGGGACGCCGCGCGCTTGGCCAAGAGCCTCGGCATGAGGGATGATCTGAAGGCGATCAAGGGAAGGTTCAAGGTGGACGCCGCCGCGATTCCGGCTGACAAGGCGGACATTCTCGTGCTGTTCGAAGAAGGCTTCGCCCCCCAAAAGCAGGAGGTGAAGATCCCTCTGCCGGTGAAGGACCTCGGGCTGCTGATGATCGCCTTCCCGATCTACCAGGAAAAATGGACCTCCCACAACGCCCTGCTGGTGGAAAGAAACGGCGAGAAACTCGGCAGCACCGACCCCATCTGCGATTTTCGAGCACTTTCGGTGAAGGCGCTCAAGGAGCAGATCCCGGTGCTGGCTACCCGGCAGGTGGTGCGCTTGGCCGCCAAGGCCATCGCAACCAAGATGGCCAAGGACAAGGGCGGCTTCCTGGGAGAGCTGGGAATGAGTGCCTGGAACGGCTTGAGCGAAAACGCGGATCTGAGAAGCTGGGTCTCGCTGCCGGCCAATGTCCAGGTGCTGCGCGTGGCTCTGCCTGCCGGGAGTCATCAACTCACCCTGAAGCAGAGCAGCCTAGCTGCGGCCATCGAGGTGCCGGTTCAGGTCGCCGCGGGAAGCAAGACCATTGTGCATGTTGTCCGTGCCGGAAACGGCAAGGATCTGTACACCTCTGTGATCTCCCTCAATGCCGGCAAGAGCGCGGAGAAGACTGCGCGCGCCGAAAAAGTCCAGTAGGAGCGGTAGATGAAAAGAAAAATCTCCCTTCTGTTTTTGGCGGCCCTGTGGCTCCTCTGCCCGTTAATCGCCACAGCGGAGTCCGGCGGCGAGAACCCGGAGAGCAAGCCGCCGCTGCGAGCGGCCATCTTCATCCAGAACCGGGCCGGCCGGCAGCTGCAGTCCTATCTCGATGCCTTCAACAACCAACTGACCGCCGGCCTTACCGACCGGGGTTTCTCCATCATCGACAGGAATGTCGTCTTGGCGAAGTTCAAGGAGTCGCAGGAGGATGACCAGGACAAACAGCGAGAACGCTGCGTGGAAGACGCCGTGACCGGTGCCTCGGCTCTGCGCGTGGCGCAGATGATCGGTGCGGACTACCTGGTAATCGCCACCCTGGACTCACTCAGCAAGGAAACCCGGACTTTTTCCGGCGAGGGGACCATCTACGGCACCAGCAACCAATCGACCCTCTATAACCTGCGCATTTCCCTGAAAGTGCTGGACGGGAACCAGGGGGGGAGCGTTTATGGCGACACCGTCACCGCCTCCGAGCGCAAGGTGGTCGGCATGAACCTGGAGATCACCACCACCGACATCATGCCCGCGCTGATCGAGTCGGGGGCCAAGAAGATCGCCGACAACCTGTCCGGAAGGCTGGAAAGGATCCGTAACGTGAAGATCAAGTCGGTCCCGGTCGTGGAATTCACCTTGAATAGCAACGTAGAAGGCGCGGTCGTCGAACTGGACGGCGCGGCGATCGGATCCACCCCCGGTCGCTTTACTGCGGCGCCGGGCCTGCACCAACTCAAAGTATCCAAGGAAATGCTCACCCCTTGGGAGCGCACCGTCAATATCGCCCAGAACCAGGTACTGACCGTGTCGTTGGAGCTTTCCCAGGAGGGGCTGACGCGCTTCGCCACCATCGAGCAGTTGAAGGTCGAACTGGCCAAGGCCAGGATGAACAACGACATGGAGCTTAAGGAGAGGGAGACCGGGGTCAAGGAACGGGAAACCGGCATCGGCATCGCCAAGGAGCAAAGCGAAGCGGACGCCTATGCCAAGAAGGCGATCTCTGCCGGCGAGCAGAAAAGACGCGAGGAGAGCTACGAAAGACTGGAAGGCCCTCCCCCCAGTACACCAAGCCAAATCGGCTTCATAAACCCCATCGGCGTCCTGCCCGTCGGCTCGGCAGGTGGCACCGGCGCTCACCGTTGATCCGGGCCGGCCGCAACAATCGAACAAGAAGGTACCAAGGAGAACGAGGGGATGCATATTTTCATCATGATAGGCCGTTTCTTTCCGGTAACGGCGGCGGCGATCCTGTTGTTTCCGGCCCTTTCGCACGCCGCCGAACTCAGCCAGGGGGAAAAAGACACCATTTTCATAGGGGCCCTCAAGGTTCAGTCGGCGGTGATCGAGTCGGCCACCTCCAAGGGACGAAGCGGAGAGTTGCGCTCCACCATGCAGTCGCTCGACACCCAGTTCGTCACCGCCCTCAACGCCACCCGCGTCTTCCAACTGGTGGAACGCAGGAGGAAGGAGGACCTGGAACTCGAACAGAGTTTCGCGTCAGTGGCGGTCGATCCCAACGACAAGAACCTGGCCCAGGCCGGTAAGATGGCCGGTGCAAAGTTCGCCTTCTTGCCGGCGATAGACGGTTTCGAAGACCGGTCCGAGACCATCGAGTACCAGGCGATCGGCAGGGCGGCGCTCAACAGGAAGATCTTCCTGTCGGTAATGGTGCAGGTGGTCGATACCACCACTGGAAAGCTCCTTCCCGACTCGCCGAGCGTGCAACTCACCAAGATCGAGGTCGTGGAGAACGTGCGCACCGGCCAGGCAACCGGCAGCGACCGGGCCGTGGTGGAACTTGCCAAGGAGATGGCCCAGAAACTCTCCAGGGAACTGGTCTCCCTGCTGCGTCCCGCCAAGGTGCTCGCCGTGACCGGAAAACAGCTGATGATCAACCGGGGAAGCGAATCCGGCTTCAGCAAGGGAGACTTGGTTGAGATCTATGCCACCCAGGAGGTCAAGGACGAAGATACCGGGGAGACCTTCCGCAACGAGGTCCCGGTCGGCCAGGCCAAGGTCGTGCGACTGGATAAGAAGCAGTCCTATGCCTCCATCCTCGGCGAAAATCTGGGGATCGCCAAGGGGTGCGTGGTGCGCACCGTCAAGTCTCAGGAGCAGGCGGAGAACGACCCGCGGGGGGACGAGCGCGGGCACGAAGCGCGAGGAAGTGAGCAGGGCGGCAACGAGCAGCTCTCCCGGGAAGGAGCCGGCGCCGGGGACATCACTCCCGGCTCCAGCGAGAAGCCGTTGAAATGGTAGTTGAAAAGGAGGCAGGCATGAGGTTTTCTAGGTTCACGACAAAGGCGACGACATCCGCGGCCGTCCTGGCTGCAGCCATGCTCTGCGCCTTGTCCCTGGGCGGTTGCGCCACCACGGCCGCCGTTGAGGCCAGCGGCAAGAGGGGCTGGAACGACGAAGGTGCACCCGAGTTGCTCAAGAAGGTCCAGATCGAAAACAGCTCGCTTAACGGGCGCATCGAGATCGTCGACCTTAAAAGCGCCCTGGCGGGTGACCTGATGAGCGCCCAGGTCCTCTTGCGCTCCAAAAAGAGCAGCGAACTTCCCCTTCAGTACAGATTTGCCTGGTACGATCAGCAGGGAATGGAGTTAAGCGGCAACCCGGCCGCCTGGAACCCGCTGATCATCTATGCCGGAGAGCTCAGGACCGTCCGGGGGGTTGCCCCTGATCCCAGAGCTCGCGAATTCAAGCTGAGGCTCCGCGAGTCCGATTGACACCCGATTGACACCACGTAGAGAGACGATTCATTTCAAAATAGAGAGGAAGAAGATGAATAAAGCCGTTGCGAAGCTCCTTGGCCTTGCCCTTTTCACCATGACCGGTTCCCTTTCGGGGTGTGCCGGTCCTTCCGTGCAGTACGGCGATGCCGGGGCCATGAAGGCCGTCTCCACCGATTTCGGTTCCTCCGATCTGCAGCAGATCGCCGGTTCCATGGTCGATTCGCTCGTCACCTTTCCGCCGGTCGTCGAACTTACCGGCAAGCGCCGACCGGTGATCACCGTCGACCGGGTCAAGAACAAGACCATGCAGCACATCGACACAGAGGCGATCACCGATTCGATCCGCGCAAAGCTGATCCGCTCGGGCAAGTTCCGATTCATCGACCGTTCCACCGATGCCGCGGCCGTCGACGAGATCAGAACCCAGCAGGACAGCGGCATGGTGGACAAGAGCACCGCGGTAAACTTCGGCCAACAGATCGGGGCCGAATTCTTGCTGACGGCTAATTTCGCCGAGATCAGGCAAAGACAGGGAAGCATGACCGACATCTACTACAAGTTCACCATGAACCTCAAGAACCTGAAGACCGGAATCCTCGAATGGTCCGACGAAAAGGAAATCAGGAAGGTAATGCAACGGTCCATGTTCGGGAGCTAGCCTATGAAAAGGATACTTACCCTGATCGCCTGTCTAATTCTCACCGCCTGCGCGGCACAGCACAGCTTGGTACTGAAAGAGACGACGGTGCTGGACCAGACGACGGGACTGGTTTGGGCCAAAAACGCCAATATGCCGGGCAAGCCGCTGGAGTGGAGGGGCGACGACAACGTCTACGCCTTCATCTTGAAGCTGAACAGCGGCAATTATGCCGGGTACGCCGACTGGCGGGTGCCGACCAAGAATGAGATGGAGTCTCTCATCCGGTACGCCAAGAGCCTTGGCTACGTTGCCGACCGCTACGAGACCTGGCCCTACCAGAAGCTGCGCCAGGCTGGATTCTCCGACGTACGCGACTACGATTATTGGACTTCCACAAGGAAGTCCCCCCAGGAGATGTGGGTCGCCGACCTGGCCAAGGGCGAGGTGCAGCCCAAGCCGGAAAATAAGCCCTATTGCCTGTGGCCCGTGCGCGGCAGCAGCCTCAAGCCCTGATCCGATGGTACTGAAGAGAGCGCGGTGCGGAAAAGGAGGCAATTTTCGGGTTGGCCTCCTTTTTTGCGCCCTAGCCAGCCGCCGCCCCGCGGCCCGGAACGCCAAGTCCCGAGCTTCGACTCAACTCTTACGCCTCAGGAGACACCGAATGCCTGCAGCGAAACGACTTCTTGCCTCGGCAACGACGGGCACATCCGTCGCTGCCGTCTTCTTTTTTGTCATCACTCTGCTGGTTCTCCTGTGTGAAGCGGCCTTCGCGACCCCAGCGGGCCGCTGGGTCGAGCTGCCATCCGACTCGAAGGAGACGGTCAGGGACATCATCCAGGCGGAGGTGAACAGGCACGGCTTTTCTACGCAGCAGGAGGACAACGACAACACAAGAGGCGTCGAGGAGGAAAAGAGCCAGACGGACAGCGAATCCGCCCAGGCGGCTTATGAGGCGGACGCCGGATTCAAGAGCGCCCGTGCCCGCCGGGACGCCCTCACAGCGCAATATCAACGCAAGGCAGGAGAGGCGGAGGAGGCCGAGAAGAATATCAAGAACATCGGCAACACCCTTGGCAATCTGGACAGCTCGCTGTTACGCTACGAGTCCGACCTGGCGGCCCAGCAGGAGAGCATGAAGAAGCGGATGAAGGAGATGAAGCAGGGGGAGGTCGTGGTGGCGACCATCTACCGGATCGGTTTCAAGGACAAGAAACACGACTTGGAAAAATTGGCCGACATGGTTTCTTCTCCGCTTATGTCTGAGTACATGGGGGTGTTCATACGCTCGTTTACCGAGGTGGTGAACGACAGGGTGATCGCAGACTACATCAATTCCATAGCCTACGGGACCCAGCGCTGGATTTCGGAAAATCCGATCACCATCACACTCGCCTCCGACAACCAAGGAACGACCTTCCTACGCATCAAGCGCTACGAATTGTACCCGTTTCAGGAATGGCAGGACAAACGGACGGGGATCCCGTCGTCGGTTACCGTGAAGGCTGCCATCGTCAGCTCGGCGCAGGACGTCCTGGGGTTCGCACAGAGCGAGGGATTCATGGTCAGGGAGGGTGGCCTCGCGGCGGTGGCTTCGGTGATACAGCAGACCAACAGCCGCAATGCGGAGTCCAAGCGCGACTGCGACGACCTGTTGGGGATGTTCCAGGAAAATCTCAGGAGCCTCGAGGAGAGGATCAAGAGCACGAAGCTTGACCGGCTGGGCCAGCAGGAGATCCTGGCCCGCAGGGCGGACGAGGCCAAGGCCCTGAACGCCGAGATGCAAACAGCCCAGGCCGCCAAGGAGCGCGCGGATCTCCAGATGGAGGAAAGACACGCCAGGTTGCGGCAGGTGAACAACTTGCGGGAAACTGTCATCATCCAGCCGGCCTTCGCCGCCATCAAGGGGGAGCAGACTCCGGCAGACGCCTGCTCGGAGACGATCATCGACAAACTGGAGCAGGTGAAGAACAACGCAAGGATTCAGCATTCCAGCACCACTACGACGGTGGTCAGCAACCAATATCTCGGCGGAAAGGACACCCAGGAGTTCAAGGAGGCGAGGATCACCAGCGTGAAATTCCTCTCCTTTCTCAACAAGGGGGGAGAGCAGGTTGAAGTCAAGGTGGCGTTCCGGGTGCGGACGGTGATGGAAGACCTGGCGGCAAAGGAGCCTCCCACATCGCAACCGAAACGGGTCAGCGGGGGTTCCAAGCCTGCGTCACCGGCAACCGGCGGACCTGGTCCTCTGGCAGACCTGGAATTGGTCTCGGTGCCGGGCGGCTGTTACCTCATGGGGGATACCTTCGACGATGGTTACGGTGACGAGAAGCCGGTGCACGAGGTCTGCGTCGGCACCTTCCTGATCGGGAAATACCCCGTGACCCAAGGGCAATGGAAGAAGGTCACGAGTGAGAACCCGTCCTATTTCTCGAGTTGCGGGGCTGACTGCCCGGTGGAGCAGGTCTCCTGGCACGATGTCCAGGGGTTCATTCGGTGCCTGAACCGCCAAAGCGGCGGAAAGTACCGACTCCCAACCGAGGCGGAATGGGAGTACGCCTGCCGCAGCGGCGGCAAGCACGAGAAATACTGCGGGGGGAACGATGTTGACGCAGTGGCCTGGTACAGCGGCAACTCGGGGAGCCGCACCCATCCTGTCGGTCAGAAAAAGCCCAACGATCTTGGCATCTACGACATGAGCGGGAACGTCTGGCAATGGGTCCAGGACTTAAAAGGGGACTACGGCAGCGGTCCCCAGAAAGATCCGCAGGGTCCGAAAAGGGGGCCTTCCCGTGTGGGGCGCGGCGGGAGCTGGGGACGCGACGCGAGACAGGTGCGGGCGACCCATCGCGGCGTCAACGACCCGGACGCCCGTGAGTATTTCCTCGGTTTCCGGCTCGTCGCTCCGGCAGAGAACTTAGGTGTGATCGGGAGCGAACTCGTCGCTTTCCCGGAGCGTGCCGGAAGTATCAGTGAAAGGTAACGAGTAGTCCAAAGGCAGGCGGACATCCCAGTGGAAGGCAACGGCTAGAAGAATTCAAGAGCGGCAGGAAGCCCGGTTTGAGTTGCGAGAAGCCCCCGAGCCTTACGAGGCTGATTTTGCGGGGGGGGGACGCTGGTCACTTCGTTCACTTACTGGGAATTCGAAGTGAACTTCATCCCCCCATATTGAGAAAACGTCTTTGTTGATTTCGAGTGGGGGTGAGATGGCCGAAAGTATTGCAAATTCAATTATCTGCTGCCCTTGAGTATATCCCTGATTTCAGTAAGGAGCATTTCTTCCTTTGAAGGCGCAGGTGGTACTTCAGGTGCAGCTGCCTCTTTTCTCTTTAGCGAGCTAATGCCTTTCACTGCAATGAATATAACCAGTGCAATAATGACAAAATCTATTATTGCAAGTAAAAATTTTCCATATGCGATGACAACTGCTGGCTTTCCATCGACAGCTTCTTTGACTATGATTGACAACTGTTGAAAATCAACACCACCCAACAGAACGCCAATCGGAGGCATAACTACATCTCCTACAAAGGATGACACTATTTTGCCGAATGCGGCTCCGATAATAATGCCTACCGCCATATCGACTACGTTCCCTTTTACTGCGAACTCCTTGAACTCTTTCAGAACGTTCATAGATGTACCCTCAGAAAAGAATAGATTCTAACTGCAAACTAAATGTCAATTCCTGACAATAGTGGAAGCATTTCTTTGCTTGTCAAGGTGTCAAGGGGGCAATGTGCCGGACGGAGATCCAGATCCGGGGACAATACTTAATTTGGGGGTTCCGGGACCACAATCGGGGCTCCGAAGCTGGGTCCGCTGCGCTGCCGGTCGGCATCAGCGGAATGCGCAACGCGAGTCGATTGCTTGCGGTCATTCCTTCATAAACTTACGGGAAAGCCAGTATTCAGGGCGCCGCTTCTGGTGCATGATTGCCAGGACAACGACTATATCAGGGTCAACGCGGTACAGAAGGGAGTAGGGGAAACGATGAATCAGGCGACGCCGGATATCTTTAGAAATGATAGGGCATCGTTCGGGATTGTTTGAAATTTCATGGAAGGCGAGTTCGACTTTGTCGAGGAAATCCTGGCCCAGATTTGGCGCCTGCATTTCGTAATAGTAGGCAGCGTCGAACAATTCCTGCTCCGCTGGCAGGAGAAGGCGGAAAGGTTTCATTTCATCCTGGCGCGCACGTCTGCAAGCGCCTCGAATGCATCGCGAGACGGTATTGAACCACTCCTATACCCTTGGTAGCGCTGTTCAGCCTCTTCCAGCCAGAGGCGCTCGATTTCCCGCTCGTCAAGGTCGTCAAGACTCGCCAAAAGGCGCTGCGCGAGGCTCGCTCTCAGAGGCGCAGGAAGGGCCATTGCTTTTGCTTCAATTGTTTTCATGTCGGTCATTACGGCTGCCTCCGTTTGGGAAGTATCCATATTCAGGCAGGAGTTTACGATATAATCGGCATTTCATCAAGGCAAATGCCCACGGTCCATTCGCATCCCCAAGCCACCAACGCCCGTTTTTCGGCCGATAGGAGCCCGCTTTATGAAGCGAATGTTTGTTGCCATCTTTTTTTCGATAACTATTTATTTCTCGCTTTCCCCCGGAGAGTGCGTCGCTGATTTGATTTCCTGGCATGCAACCAACACCATCCCGACCATTGGAGATCAAATCTACAGCCTCGCTGTCAGCCCTACCGCGCCTCAAATTCTCTACGCGGGATCGAATAAAGGTGTCTATAAGTCCGTGACCGGCGGATCGAGTTGGAGCGCCAGCGGTCTTCAGCAGTGGCTTGTCTTGGCCTTGGCTATTTCCCCCTCCAACCCTCAGCTTATATATGCCGGAACGTGGGGTTCCGGCCTTTATATATCAACCGACGGAGGTGTAAGTTGGAACCCGGCGGGGGACCCAAACTTTCTTGTCATTACCCTTACTATCGATAAATCCAATCCACAGGTAATATACGCGGGCACCATGGACATGGGAGTTTTCAAATCCATCAACGGCGGCACGACTTGGAGCCTGGTAAGACCGGGAAGCAGTTTCACCTTTTTCGTAACTATAGATCCTGCCGATTCCCAGCATCTTTACGTCGGTGACTGGTCTGGGGTAGTTGAATCCGTCGATGGAGGTCGAAATTGGAATCCCGTTGCCGGCGGCTCTATCGGAACGGCCTTTCAATTGATGATCGACCCGACCGATACACGGGTAGTCTACGCAGCTTCACTCAAAGGGGGCGTGTTCAAAACAATCGACGGCGGGGCGCGCTGGAGTTCCATCAACAACGGACTTCCCGGCCTTGCCACCAACGACCTTGCCATCGACCCGTCCAATCCACAACTCCTCTATCTGCCGACGCCCAAGGGCGCGTTCAGGTCGGTAAACGGCGGCAATAACTGGAGTGCCATCGATTATGGCCTGGACAGTTCCTCGATTGCTTCGATTTACCTGATCGTCATTGCCCCATCCGATCATCAGACCCTTTATGCGCTGACAGACAGCGGCCTTTTAGCGGCTGTGGTCTCGCCAATCACGCCGGGAGACTGCATCAGCGACGGAGTCGTGACCATATCCGAAGTCCGGAACGCCATGAATATGATGCTTGGCCTCCTAAAGCCCGCAACCTGTGTCGACAGGGACGCCACCAATTCCGTATCGCTATCCGAATTGCAGTTGGTGGTATCCTCGTTTTCAGGGCCTTAGCCGAATCACCGGTTTAAGCTGGTTCCGTCTTTTCCGGAAACACCGCAGGCTCGCAGGCAAAACGACCAACATACCAAAAAGGGTCAGGCAATTCAGCCTGGCCCTTTTTGGTTAACCGGCAGCCGGTGGTCAGCGAGAGAACAAGACGAGTCTCGGCCGGCGTCATAGGTTTTGGACCGATAGTTACCACATTGTGTCAGAGGGATTTGCAGCTGCAGCTGCACTGTCACTGTCACGAGTTGACATGCAACAGTTTCAGGTAATAATTTCGTCGTAAATCGATATTCAGCTAAGAATGTGGTAGAGGCGAAAGTCAGTAATTTGCCTGTGCACACAATCTTTGAAAGCAACTGGCAGTATATTGTGCCGCTATAGGTTGGCCTGGCCTCTGGCTTATAAGTAAAATCAAATGAAGACTTCAGTAAACTCATGGCAAAGATATAGGGCGCCGCTCACCCTGGTGGCGATAGGGATGTTTTCGCTGCTGCTATTGTGCGCCCTGCACCGTATCCGGCTGCAGCAGCAGGTAAACGCCACCCTCAACGAGGCAATCTTGCGCCTGGAGGTCGATACCACCATGTTTCACCTGCAGGTGGACGACATCGTCGATAGAGAACCGGGAGCCGGGCTGCCGCAGGCTGTAGCGATGATCGATGCGGCGCTCGTGAGTGTCGATGTCATGCAAAAAAGAGGAGGGGACCCGGTACCCTTGTCGGGGGTGGAGGCTCTTGGTCTCAGGCAGCGCGCGGCGGAGATGAAGTCGTTGCTGCTCGCCTTCAAGGCCCATGGGGTACAGCGCGTCCGGGAACGGGAAAACGCGGGGAAGGGGTCGCCGTCCGATCGCCGGTTCGACCTGGCGTTCAACGAGATCCTGAAAAAGGGGGCGGTGATCGAGGCAATCTGCCTGGCAAACAGGCTCAGTGCCCAGCGAGCAAACGACAAGCTCACTCCGGTCCTCTACCTGATCTGGGGATTTTTTACCATCGGCGCCACTGCCGGCATTTGGGTGGTCGAGATGCGGCGCCTGGCGGCGGAATCGTCGCTTTGGGAAGCCAACGCCCGGTTGCGCAGCCAGGCCGAGGAACTCTTCGCGCACCGCGAGCAGCTGGAAAAATCGGTCGAGCGGCGAACGGCCGAACTGACGGCGTCGAACGCGGCTCTCAGGAACGAGGTCGCCGAACGGCTGCTGGCGGAAGAGACCCTCAGGGGATCGGAGCTGCGGATCCGGCAACTCTCGCTGAGGCTTTTGAAGGCGCAGGAGATCGAGCGCAAGAGAATATCCATGGAACTGCACGACGAACTGGGGCAGGCCCTGAACGTCATGAAACTCAGGATCACCGGCATCCAGGGGGGCTTGCACCCAGAACAGGAAACGGCGCGGCAGGAATGCGAGGGGCTTTTGGAGTATCTCGACGAGGAGATCGAGGAGGTGCGCAGGCTGTCGCTGGCCCTAAGTCCCACAGCCCTGGAAGAGCTCGGACTTGCCCCGGCGCTGCGCTGGCTCATCGGCAACTTCACGAGGGTGCATCCGGTGAAGGTCTCCTCAGAGGTCGCGGATATCGATGACCTTTTTCCGGAAGGTCACTGGATCACCGTCTATCGGGTGCTGCAGGAGGCGCTGGCCAATGTCGGCAGGCATGCGCTGGCCAGCGAGGTGACGGTCAGCGCCCTGCACCGCGAAGACCGGGTCGACTTCCTGGTGGCGGACGACGGCAGGGGGTTCGATCCCGAGGAGGCGCGAGGCCGAGCCCCGGCTGAAAAGGGGGTGGGACTCTTCACCATGGGCGAGCGGGTGCGGATGCTCGGGGGGAGCTTCCATTTGTCGAGCCGACAGGGGGAAGGGACCAGGGTCGCCTTCAGCCTTCCGGTGTCATCGGGGAGGGACTGACATGGACGGTTACCGCATCGTCATCGCCGACGATCATCCCCTTTTCCGGCAGGGGTTGACCAGGATCATCGACGGCGTTTCCGACCTGGAGGTGGTGGGAGAGGCGGGAGACGGTTCGGAACTGCTGGAACTCCTCGCAGCTACGTCTCCCCGGCTGGTGGTGCTCGATCTGTCCATGCCGGGACTGCACGGCCTGGAGGCCATCCGCCTGACCAGACAGGAGTTTCCGGAGGTGAAGATCCTGGTGCTCACCATGCACCGGGAATACCTGCCGGAGGCGCTCGCGGCAGGCGCGGCCGGCTACCTGGTGAAGGAGGATGCGGCCCGGGAACTCTTCCTCGCCCTGGAGAGCATCCGGCAGGGCGAGATCTACGTATCACGCCGGCTGAGGGAGCAGGGACGCGGCGCGCCCGCCGGCCCACGCGCCCTGACACGCAGGGAGGGGGAGATCATGCAACACATAGTCCGGGGAAGTTCGAGCCGGGCGATTTCCGAACTCCTGAGCCTGAGCGTGCGTACCGTCGAGGCTCACCGCGCCGCCATTTTGCACAAGTTGAATCTGAAGAACACGGCCGAACTGGTGAGGTACGCACTGGAAAACGGCTATCTGGGCGGCGCTCCACCGGCGGCTTGAGGGTCCAAGGCGACCGACGGAGCGAGGCGTCGGGGTGGGCCGCGCCGCTATTTTCAGCGACCGGTTCGCGCCGGCCCCGCTGGAGCGGCAATCCGGCTCCGGCGGCAAGGAGGTCGATATGGAGGGCATTGAGTCGTATCTGGGGGGCTCGCCGCTGCTGGCCATCGGTGCGGCCTTCGCGGCGGGGGTGCTTACCAGCCTCTCCCCCTGCATCTACCCGATGATCCCGATCGTCTCGGCGTACGTGGCAGCCAAATCCGCCGGCGCCGCCGGCCGGGGGAGGTCGCTGGCGCTGTCGCTTGCCTACGTGGTCGGCATGGCTATCGTCTACGCCCTCTTGGGGATGATCGCGGCGTTGACCGGCAGGCTCTTCGGCATGATCAGCACCAGCCCGTGGACGCTATTTGCCGTCGGCTGCATCCTGTCGCTGTTCGCGCTGCAGATCCTGGAGCTGATCTCGCTGCCGGCCCTCCTCGGGCGGCGCACGCTCGCGCCCGCTGCCGGGGGATTGGTCGGGGCTTTCCTGGTGGGAGCCACCTCGGGCCTGGTCGCTTCTCCCTGCGTCTCGCCGGTGCTGATGAGCCTTTTGACCTACGTTGCCGGCATGCGCTCCGTCGTCTACGGCGGGGCCTTGTTGTTCTCCTTCTCCCTGGGGATGGGGGCGCTGTTGGTGGCGACCGGCACCTTCTCCGGACTCGGCGCCGCGCTCCCCAGGCCCGGGCGTTGGATGGTCCTGGTCAAGAAGGGGGGCGGGGTGCTGCTGCTGTGCCTGGCGGTCCATTACCTGCTGCAGGCGGGACGGGCCTGGTACTGAAAGGAGGGGGTATGTCCGTTTTGGCGAGGTTCGCCGCCTGGTCGCTGCTGCTGAGCCTGCTGGTGCCAACTGTTTCCCGGGGGGAGTCGGGCGGGGCCGGCGAGGTCGGCGGGCGGATGCCCGATTTCAGCATGAGGAGCTTCGACGGACAGACCGTTACCCGCTCAAGCTTCCAGGGGAGGCCGCTATTGATCGTCTTCTGGAATACCTGGTGTCCGGTCTGTCTTCGGGAACTTCCGGAAATAAGCCGGCTCGACCGGCGCTTCGGCCCGGCGGGGCTTTCGGTACTTGCCGTGAACACGGCGTTGAACGACAGCGAAGAGAAGGCCCGCGCCTACTGGAAGGGTTACGGCTACCGGTTTCCAGCCGGCTTCGACGGGCGTTTCGAAATGGGGCAGGCCTTCAGGGTGCGGGGGGTGCCGACCGTCTTCCTGGTCGATGCCGGGGGGATCATCCGTTACAAACAGGCGACCCTGTCGGATGACATCCAGACCCGCCTGCGGATGCTTACGCGGCATTGAGCGGCCGAGCTTTTTTCCATGTATGGAACGGCAGCCGTTTGCCCCCCTCCCCCGGTGGCTGCACCCGGCACGGCGACCGGGGCGGGCCAGAGCGATTCCCACGCTACTGCCGATGGTCCTCGTGCTGATGCTCGTGTTCCCCGTGTTGATGCCCACCGTGCTGGTGGTGCTCTATCCGGTGACTCTCCTCCTCCATAAAATCGAAAAGATCCCGGATGTCGGCGGGTGCAAGCCGCAGGTTGGGCATCGGCACGTAGTCGAACTGGGCCAGTAACGACAGGGCGAGCGGGTCCTTTTCCTGAAGCATCCTGTCCGGCTCGGCCAGCCAACGGCTGAGCCATTTTCCGTCCCGCTTCCTGGTCACTCCCATGAGGTCGGGGCCGATGGGGCGCAGTTGCGGTCCGCCGCTATGCTCGGCGCCTATGGTGTGGCAGGAGGCGCAGCGGCTGCGGAATAGCTCCTCCCCCTTGGAGATGGTGCGCACGGCCGGCGCGTCGGCGTAGCTTCTCTTCGATTCGGGCGGCAGCTTCCAGTTGTGCAGCCAACTCCCCAGTTTGCTGGCCATGATGTAGGGGTTCTCGTAAGGAGATCCCTTTATCCACTGCCCCGTCCCCTGGTTGCCGATGATGTTGGAAAGGCTGTGTTCGCCGAGCTTTTCGTCGCGGTTCTCCTCGGTGTAGAGCCCGAGTTTTTTGCGCAGCAAGGTGATGTCGGCCTCCTTGCCGGTCAGGAAGAGCCAGCCGGGACCGACCTGGAATTTCTCGGCGTAACGCCTGAGCACCCGAGGGGTGTCGTGCTCCGGGTCGATGGTGATCGAGTAGATGAAGACGTCGGAGCCGACCCGGCTGCCGAGGATCTTCTGGACCTCGCGCAGGCGGGCGGTCTCCAGGGCGCAGGCGTCCGGGCAACTGGTGTAGATGAAGTTGATCGCCACCACCTTCCCCTTGATGAGATCGTCGAAGAAGCGCACCGTCTTCCCCTCCTGGGTGACCAGCGGCACGTTGGGGAAGTAGTCGGCGCCCCAAACGGACGCTCCGCTCCCGGCGGCCCGGGCCAAGGATCCGGAAAAGCTCAGCAGGAAGATCAGCATCAGTAACAGGCGGACGGTTTGGCGGATGGCAGGGTGGTGTCGCTTCATGCGCGCTCCTTATTTTTCATAGATGAACGCCCGAGGGGGGAAGCCTCCCCGGGCGTTGTTTGTGGCGACCGTGATGCGGGCGAGGCCATGCCGCGCGCTTCGATGCTAGTGAGGACCGCTGCCGCCGCTGCCGCCGCTGCCGCTACCGGTGTTCTTCAGAAACGACGGGCCGACGCCGTCGCCGGTCCGGAAGGTCGGCAGGGCGGCGGAATCGACGAAGTCGACCCCGTCCCAGCTCGGGATGGGAGCGGGCATCAGCTTCACCTGTCCGGGATGTTCCAGGTCCCAGCGCAGCAACATGGAATGGTCCTCGTGCTGGGTGTTGTGGCAGTGCTCCATGTAGGTTCCGGCGAATTCACGGAAATGGATGGCTATCTCCACGCTGTCGGTGCTGTCGGCCTCGGCGCCGACCCGGTAGACGTCCTTTCTCGCCCCGGTTTCCCAGGCCGGCGGCGCCTTCCCTCCCCGCCTGAGGATCACCCCTTCCTCGAAGTGCACGTGGACCGGGTGGCTCCACCCCCCGTTGCCGTTGATGCTCCAGACCTCAAGCGTCCCCTCCCCGGTAAAGCCGGCGTCGGTTGGCCCGGTGGCGAGCTGAGGTGCCGCGGAGACCCGCCTGGGGTCCATGGGAAAGCCGCCACCGCCGTCCGTCTTGATGGTCCAGGGCGCCTGGTCGGTGCCGGAGGAGCGGACGAAGTCGAAGCTGCGATGCCTGGCCACCGCCAGCCGCGCCTGGTCGGCGGGATCGTCGCGGTTTATCGGCAGCTGGATCATGCTCTTTTTCCCCACCACGAAATCATTGGGGTCCATGCTCTGGTCCTGCCCGGCATAGGCCTGCACCCGCAGTTCCAGGATTTTGCCAACCCCGGGATCGCCGTTGATCCAGCGGTCCGGCAGCCCGTCCCCGTCGTCGTCACGGGTGACCGGATGGTAGCGCTCGGAGAGGATATCTGCAAGCGGAATCCGCTTGCCGGGGAGTCTGCCGGTGGTGTGTTCCAGAATGTTGACGAAGTAGAGCCGGTCTCCCGGCGTGATGCCGGACTTGGCGAAATCGACCACGATGTCGTAGCGCTCGGCAATCCCCTGGGTGGGGAGGGTCCCCTTGTGGTCCAGCGGATGGCCGCTGCCGTCCAGATCGGTCACCCCGTCGAAGGGAACCGCGTGCTCCATGATGTTGCCGTCGTTGGCGATCATGAAAACCGGGACCCGGTTGTAGGAAAGCCCGGAGCCCGCAGGGCCGGGCAACTCGCCCGTCGTCCCACGGACCTGCTGCACCAGCGCGATGGCGAAATAGCGCGACACCGATCCGTTCAGGATGCGGAAGCGGTACCTGCGGGCGCGCACGTTGAGGTACGGGTTGTAAAGCCAGTTGGTCAGTATCCGGTCGCCGATGAAGCCGTCCAAGTTGAAGATGTTGAACCAGAGCTGGCCTGCGCGGTCCCAGGCCTTGTCGGCGATCAGCAGGTTGACGTCGTAATCGCGGTTGCCCCAGGGGAGCGCCGTGCCGCTCGGCAGCCTAAGGTTCACCCCATCGTCCAGATCCTCCTTGCCGCGGTCCAGGGCGCTGTAGTAGTTCATCATGGCGGCGTTTCCCTTGTAGACGTTCTGGGCGGTGAAATCGAGCATGTGGTCGTGGAACCAGTGGGTGCTCATGGTCTCGCGCCAGTCGCCACGAATCTTGATGCTGCCGTTTTGGCAACTCTTCAACCTGGGGTGCGGGTCGTTCACGAATATCTGTTCTCCCGGGGCGCAGGGAAAGGCGGCGCGCGGGTCGGCGGCGTCCGTGTTGACGGTGTCGTAGCCGGCCAGTTGCAGCGGCCAGCGGTAGTCGTAGAACTGTCCGGGAAAGAAGAAGGCGTTGGTGAAACCGTCGCTTTCGGCCGGGGAGTGGCCGTTATGCTCGTGGGTGGTGATGGTGTGGAGTCCGAAGCCGCGGTTGGCGGCGGGGTCGATGGGGAGCGCGTTGTAGTGCCTGTTCAGCAGCGGCTCGCCGTAGCGCGCCATGAGCAGTTTCGGCGGCAGGGTGCCGTCGAAGGTCCAGACGGAGGTGTGGTCCTGCACCGGCATGGCGGGGTGAAACCGTATGGCGATGCCGCGGGTGGTCCCCTGCGTGGTCGGAAGCCCCGCCGTGTTGTGGTAGAGCCCCCCCGGTCCGAACTCGCCGGCGAGATAGCGATGCAACTGGCGGGCATCGCGGAAGCCGCCGTTCACCCTCGCTCCGGCCTGGGCCGTCTTGAAGAAGACCCGGGGCAGGAATTCGTTATAGCGCTGATGCGCCCAACCCTCTCCGGGGGGGCGCCCCTCCGCAGGAGAGTCCACCGGAGCGCGGTTCAGGAAGGTTTCGATATCGGGACGCCAGGGGTTGCCGTCCAGGGTGTTGGCGAGCCGGGAGGGAAAGGGAGCGACCCCCGGCTGGGCCAGGAAGGCCTCCAAGGCGGCGCCGGCCGGCCCGCTGGCCGCCACGCTGGCCGGGTCCTGTTCAGGGGGGGACCCGAGGGTGGGGCGTGGAAAGGGGGCGGGCGGCGCGGGCGCCGCCGGGTCGAGCGGCTCCAGGCCGAACTCCTCGAAGAGCAGCATCTGCTGGCTGAAAGGGGTCGCCCCGAAAAGCGGGCTCGGTTTACTGTTGGTGGGAACGTTGGCGCTGATCTGCCGCGCCGGCGGCACCGCGTTGTTGGTGCCCGCGTCCCGGAAGGTGCCGGTTGCACCCCCCTGAAATGCCCCTTGATTGGCGGGGGGGAGCTTGTCGAGGATATCGCCCGCGAAGTCCAGGCCGATGAAGGGGCCGGTGAAGGCGGAAGGGTCGCCGACCGGCGGCTCGCCGAAGAAGTCGAGCTGCGCCGCCGAGGCGAGGGAGGCGGTCAACAGCAGGCAAAGTGTCGTTTGCCGGAGGACTCTGACAACGAGGGACGCCGGATCCGGCGGTTCTCTATGATCGCAAACCATGATGGGTAACCTCCTCAAGTTTCGGATTCATCACTGAATCAATTGTCGTCCCGGTCAAAAAAAGAAACAATTGGTAGAACTACCTACTGCCGTCAATTTCAATGGCTGCGCCGGATATCTTTAGAAATGAGAGGCATCGTTCGGTATTGTTGGAAGTTTCATGGAAGGCGAGTTCAACTTTGTCGAGGAAATCCTGGCCAAGGTTTGGCACCTGCGTTTCGTTAATAATAGGCAGCGTCGAACAATTCCTGCTCCGCTGGCAGGAGAAGGCGGAAAGGTTTCATTTCATTTTGGCGCTCAGGTCTGCAGACCTGTGTCGACAGGGACGCCACCAATTCCGTATCGCTATCCGAATTGCAGTTGGTGATAACCTCGTTTTCAGGGTCTTAGCCGACCTGTCACGGTTTCTCTTGATGGGCAAATCTGCCCCGATATTTCGCCGAACCCAAACAGCGTTCAAACACAAACTGGCAGATTCTCGTCCCGGGATACAGCGCCAATGGCGTATGGCCCAAATTCACAATCTCCAGCACCTGCTGATTCGAAATACCCGGCTGCATGAACCCGGCGGTGACATGGACGGCCAAGCCAAAACGGGCAAAGCGGCTGCGACCCTCCAACCATCCCGCGATAGTCTCGGCAAGCGTTATGCGTTCCCTGGTAATGCCCAGAATCATTTCGCAAGGGGAGATCGAAATATACTCCCCGTCCGCCAAGGATACCATTTCGGTAACGTCGGCAAAATCCGATTCGTTATGTACATGGTGGATTGCTACCTGCTTTTTGAAGATCCTGAAATCATTCCCCAACGTCAAATCTACCGATCCGGGACCAATCTGAGAATCATCCAGCGGATCGATGATTATTTCACCTCGACTGATTGCAGCCAATATTTCCTGGCCCACCAATATCGACATCTTCCGACCTCCCTACTTTTTCGAACTGTCGTACCGTCCCGCACGCGAGCCGGCTGCTTGCAGTCATGCGACGGGATCTTCGCGCCTGCACACGGCGACGGATCTGATATAGTTGCGGCTACTCCGCCGGGGCATCTCAGGCCAGTGAACAGGGTTCGCTCGCATCGATAACTTCCACAATACATCAAAGGGGACACCGACCATGAAAAAATGTTTTTTCGTCGCAGCCGCTTTTACGCTCTCCGGGTGCGCTCCTCTTAGCCAACTGCACGATCCCATATGGGAATTCGACCAAGCGGTTCATTCGATCACCACCTCGCAAATGGCCTATTATAACGGAGCGCACACGGTCGAGTGCGAACGACAGTTTTACGCCAACGCGTTCGATACCGTCCTGAAGGCCAAAAACATCGACTTGCGGGAAAAATGCGTTGTCGACGATCGTTTCTACCTGACCAGCAGACAAATCGAGGCTCGCAGGAAACTGTTCGAAGCCATCACGCTGTACGTGGACAAACTGCAGGCGGTCGCTTCAGGGGAAGACGCCCAGAATCTGGATTCGAGCCTGCAGGCGCAAGCAACAGGAATCAACGGCGTCGCCTCCTCCGCCGGACTGTCAAAGGATGACGTCAGTATCGCTAGTTACGTGGAGACCGCCGTCGCCGAGCTCACGAAAATGGCCTTGGAGCAAAAGAAGATAAAGGGCATAAAGGAAGCGGCAAAGAGTCAGAAAGACAACCTCGCCACGGTCGTTGAAGCTCTCAAGAAGGAAAACCTTATGATCGCCTACGGCGTCAACGGCGATATCGGAGAGATACGCTCAAAACTGGCGGGCATCGCATCGGCTATCCGGGACCAGCAAGGCCCGGCCGTCTTCACCTACCTGGTCAGCGCGCGCGGCTACTTGCGATCGATCAACCTGTCGAGTTCCGCCATGACTATTCTGCCCGACGATACGATCACGGATAGTCGGCAGCCATCCCCGGACAAACCGAGCCCGGACGTCAATCAGTTCAGCGCGGTTTTGCAGTTGAACAAGGCATTGGACGGCATCGTGGCGGCGAACAACGCCTTGGCGGAAGAGCCCGAAAAGAATAAGACCAATCTTGTGAGCGCGGTGAACAACCTCGTGGCTCTGTCGAAGGACGCTGCGGCGTTTCAAAAAGCGATAACGCAATAAAATAAACCACAAGGAGGAGTTTTCGATGCCAACGGAGAACACGAAACAAGACGTCGTCGCCGCGCTGGAGCAAATCCGCTTGGCGGAACAGGAGCTTGATGACCTGATAGCCGCCACCTCCGAGACCAGCAATCTCCTCGCCCTCTCTTCGGTGTATGACCAACTCACCGCGATGGCGGCCGCGCTGATCAGAGTCCAGATGATCGCTGATGATGAGGTTTTCGAGCAAGCGACCACCCACCTGAAGGTGCAGGCGAACGCCCTGCAGGCAAGCGAGGACTCAATCAAAAAAATCGTCAAGGATATGGCGATCGCAGGCAAGGTGCTCGGTTACATAGCCGAGGCGGTCACCATCGTCGCAAAGCTGCCGTGACGCGCAAGGGATGCGCCCTCTGCGCCGGCCCATTCATGCAAAGGTGTGAAAACCCCACAAAGCTCAAATTCAACAGCCCACGAGGCACCGTATCCGGCTCCTTCGCTTTCAGGATTAACTTCATCGTCCAAATCCGAGGGGGAAGCCTTGGCGGGGGGATGGCCGGCGGAGTCAGCACTGACGCGCAAAACAACAAGATGAGGTGTGGTGGCCCTTCAGCGCAGCCTCGGATTTTTTTTGTCGCAAAGTTTCGGTAGACAGCCAACAGGTTTTCCTCTAGGATAGCGTGGCATCGCTGCCATTTTTGAGG
>CAIYDQ010000354.1 GCA_903925075.1 uncultured Geobacter sp. | reverse complement strand
GGCAACCATCAAAATTGCCATTCCGTAGGTAGCATCGAGACGCAGTCACCAAAATTGATTGAAAGCCCGCGCGCGGCCTGTCCAAGGATGAAGAATTGCATCGAATATCTGAGACATTTCACGTAACCAAGTATCTTGATCAGCATGAAATACCCGCTCAGCTTCCTCATCTTCGTTTGCCTTGGCTCAACAGCGCCCATTGCACACGCAGAATCCACCCTCACGCTCAACCGCGAAACAAAGATCCCAATTGTCATCAATGGAAAACCTTCCGGATCTGTCAATGCCCCCTCTGGCGCGAAGGTGGCCTTGATCGAAGACCGTGGCGAGTCTGTCCTGGTCAAGAAAAATGGGTTCGAGCCGGTTGTTCTGCCAAAATCTTCATTCTCTGAGTTTGCGGGCGCACCCGCTCAGGAGTCCGTTCCGACACCTGCGCCAACGCAGCCAAAGGCGACACCAATGCCAACACCAAAGGCGACGCCTCCCCCTGCGGCAAAGGCGACGTCTGCCATTACGCCTCGAACCGACGGTTCAATCAGGGATCCGGATGCGGATAGGATTGAGTTGCCGGAGCAGCCCGCCGAGGATGAAGTGGCGACATTTCCACCATCAACCGCCCCCATTCTCGCCCCCAACAGTCCTGCCGTGCCAAGAAGGAAAGTGCTGGTTGTTCCATCTAGCCCTGCGGATCGTGGTTATAGGATAATGTGGCAGATAGCGAAGCAATTAAAAGAAAAGGGCCATGATGTTCGTCTTCTTGGACGCCCCCAAGACATGAAGCCAGACGATGCTCAGATGGCTTTTGCCCCAGAGGACTGGATCAGTCGCAGCGACCTCCGTCTCGCGGAGATTGACGCAGTGCTGGCACAGGATCGCTCACCTGATTTGGAAAGAACTATTTACGAGGCGATAGACCTCGGAAAAATTGTAATTATTGGCCAAAAAAGAGGTCCGTGGCCGTTTATTCCAGATAAGAAAGAAGCCAACAAGTTGGAAGCCGACTATTTGCGCGCGCAGGTAGAGAAAGGCTATCTTGAACAGACTAATGGGAATTCAGGATGGGCAAATGCACCTTGGGCAGAAAGCGACGGCAAGGAAATCAACTGGATTAAGGCTATCAGTGTATTGCGCCCTGGCGACGTCGTTTGCTGGAAGAATGTGTTTTGTTACGCCGCAGGGATAGACGGCGGCAGCAACAGGCTCAGGGGTCGCCCTTTCACATCGCAAGGGTATTCGTGGGATTACGGCAAGGGGTGGGCGGCAGCCGTTGGATATAACGCCGCAACCACCGAAAGGCTTTTAGCCGGCGTCATTATTCCCGTCATTCAGGAAGCGTTTCGCACTTATAGTCCGTCGGCGTTTAAAATCGAACCAGACAACCTAAAAATGGCCTCTTATCTCCCGGCGCGGCCTAAACTGCCGCGCAGCTTCCCTTTGGAGCGACCGAAGGAAGCCGGGGTTGTGATTTCGTGGGGGGACCCAAAGTTCAGCTCGGAGACAGCAGCCGAGGAGCAACGTCAAAAAAAAGGCCGGATTCCTGAATCTTTGAGGGCGGTGCAAGTAGCGGTTTCGTATGAAGGAACGAGCATCGCCCTCAAACCGGATGGCACCGTTATAGCCTGGGGCGGTAAAAACGAAAACGGTGAATGCGATGTGCCCGAGGGTCTGTCCGGGGTTGTTCAAGTTGCCGTTGGCGGGAACACTTGCGCTGCGCTAAAAGATGACGGCACTGTGGTATTATGGGGCGAAATGAAGCCAGATACCATTCCAGCAAACCTTTCGAATGTTGTGCAGGTCGCAATTCATCAGGATAACTGCTATTTTTTAAAGGCTGATGGCACCGTAGTAAAGAGCGGGGGAGATCCTGACAGAGACTTTGACAAACGGATGAAAGACCTCGGCCGGATTGTCCAGATTTCGGGAGGACGGTATCCAATTGCGTTGACGGAGGATGGCAAAGTTGCCTTTTTGTCACCCCAGGAGGAGGCAGATGAAGGCATTTATTATGTCCCCAAGCGCATGGGGAAAGTCGCCTCTCTGCCACAGTGCCACAATGACCAGGCGAGTCATGTAGCAGTATTGCTCATAGATGGCACGGTCGCCGCATGGGGACCAAACGATACCGGCCAATGTAATGCGCCGATCGGGCTGTCTGATGTGATTCAGGTCTCCACCAGCAATGACCATTCGTTTGTCGTCAAGCGCGATGGTAAAATTGTCGGATGGGGTAGCAACGACAATGGGGAACTAGATTTCCCGCCAGCAGCAAAAGACATCATCCAAGTCGCCCCCGGGCCTGATTTCTGCTTAGCCATAGCGAGAGATTCAAAGTAAGCGGATCCGAAGGCGTCACTGTCTGCCAGGCCGTAGCGCCTGGCACCAAGCGGCAACCGCGAGATTATCGGGGGCACTGCCCCAGAATGTCCGAGATCGAGGCTCCTGTGGCGTTCTGGATCTTCCGAATCTGAGCCGGAAGGAAAAGACAAGCGGACTTTGCTGGCATGCGAGCAGTCAAAAACCGAAACGAAACATTCCCCCGATTTGGGGCAGCGGGTAATTTTCCGGGCAACCCGGAAAACGCTTCGCGCTCGCTTGCCTCATCAGTGAGCAAACCGGAAGAAAATCGACCCGCGAAGCGCGGAGGCAAAGCCCGCCGATCAGCATCGCCCGTCGCAAGCTCCTCGCTCCCCCGCTCGGCCGGCTTTGCCTGACATCGTTTTTCGAGCCGCCCGGCCGCGAAAGCGCGGCCCGGCTCCCCAAGCTCTCCCGTCCGCAATCACCGGCAAAAATTCCCGCTGGGGGAAAAATATCAAAAAAAATCGTCGAATCGACCCGTCGAAGGGGTCAGTCCTTGCCGGGCTGTTGCCCAAATAATACTTGGCATGTAATATGCTTTCAGTCAGTCACATATGATGGGGCGATTGTCAAAACAAACAGAGTTGTGGGTTGAACCGGTTGAGTTGGGAAAACGGATTCCCGAGGATCATCTTCTGCGG
>CAIYDQ010000353.1 GCA_903925075.1 uncultured Geobacter sp. | reverse complement strand
GCTTGCGGCCCAGCCAGAGCGCGGCGGCGCCGCCCGGCGGCAGCAGGGGGAGCGCCAGTTCCAGGTGGCGCATCGCCCATTCCTTTTTCAGATAGTGCGCGGGATTTATCATCAGGGATCTGGTATCCAGTTATGGTTGAGAAATCTTTCGCAAATTACATGAGTGCTCGATAACATGTCAAGGGTTAAATCCATGGCCGCGCCGGCTGTTTTCGCGGCGAGGCGAGTCCTGCTCGGCATTGCGCAGGCGCGGCAGAAAGCCGATCAAATCGCCGGTTTTTTGGCCGGAGATGGTCGGCCTCGCCGGCCTCTATGATTAAAAAATTTCGATGGTTTCTCGCGGCTGCTTTAATCTCCACACGTTAAAAAATATCTGCTTTGGTGGCACTCAAGCCGACGGACACGTATTGCCATATAAAACACCGGGAAACTGGATGCAAGACAGACGTCCGGATTTTTTTCGCTGCCGATCAAAACGCAGCTCCACCTGGTCCGTCCCATCCTTCTCATCCGCGTGCGCGGTTTTACGAAAAACGACAGGGTGCTCCCTGTCGTTTTTTTTTGGCAGCGCAAGAAGCGAGGCGGCCGCCGGGGTCGAACTTCCAGCCCCTTCCACAAGGTTTGCGCCGGTAATCCAGGGGGTACAAATCGCCGAAGACTCCTAATTGCTTGATATATATGCACTGGTTGTGGTAATCAATTACTTCCGGTGGCCTAAGGCGGCGGGGATAAAGGAGATTGGCGCGTGAAACTGGACTTTAAGCTCGCCGTTGCTTTTGGGTTGGGTTTGTTGCTCATTGTGGCAATCGGAATCAGTTCCCTCTTGGGGATGCAGAAGACGGCCGAGTCCAATCGCATGGTGGCTCACACGCAGGAGGTATTGGCTAGACTGGAGCATGTCCTGTCGCTGCTCAAGGACGCGGAAACCGGCCAGCGCGGCTTTATCCTCACCGGCGAAGAACGATATCTGGGGCCGTTCAACGCGGCTGTCGGCGAACTTGGCAATGCCACCGATTCCCTGGCCGCCCTGACCCGGGACAACTCGACCCAACAGGAGAGCATCAGGCAGCTGGTACGGCTTTCCGGGGAGAAGTTCGAAGAATTGCGGGAGACCATACGTCTGCGCCGGGAAGGGGGGCAGGCTGAGGTCCTGGCCGTCGTCCGCAGCGACCGCGGCAAGCGCGTCATGGACGAGATCCGCTCGCTGGTCGGCCGGATGGAGGCCCGAGAGTGGCAATTGCTGGAAAAACGCGGCCGAATTGCCGGTGATACCGCCCTGCAAAACTCCTGGATGGTCGGGATCGGCATGCTTTTGTCGCTTACGGGGTTGGCCGCCGTGGCCCTGTTTATGATCCGCATCCTGCGGGCCGCCGAAGAGGGCGCGGGACCGGCCGACAACGGCGGAGCCCGGAGGGGGCGCGCGATCCGTTACCTGTTCGCCTTGGCCATGGTCGCGCTGGCCATGCTGGCAAGGCAACGGTTGGCAAGCGCTTTCGGACCCATGCCTCCCTTCATCACGTTCTATCCGGCGGTGCTGTTGGTGGCGACCCTCGCGGGAGGCGGCCCGGGGATACTGACCACCATCGTCTCGGTGCTGGCAGCCGACTATTGGTACTTACAGCCCGTCGGCCAATTCGGCATCAGCTCTCCCAACGAGGCGATCGCACTGGGCATCTTCGGCAGCGCCAGCATGTTCCTGAGCGTGCTGGCGGAGCGGCTGCACCGCGCCCGGCTGGCGGAGGCGGTAAGCGTCTCCCTGCGGGCCGTCAACGAGCGCCTCCTGAAAAGCAACCGACAGCTTCACGAACAGGGGGAGGAACTCCAGGCGCAGCGGGAGGAGTTGCAGTGCCAGGCGGAAGAACTTCTGGCGCAGAACCGGGAGCTGACGGCGTTATGGGATGAAACCAGTCGGACCAAGGAGGCGCTGGCCAAGAGCCAGCAACGACTCATGCTCACCTTGAACTCGGCCGGGATGGGGACCTTCGAGTGGGACGTGGTTAACGACAAGCGCATTTGGGACGACAATGCGCACAGGCTGTTGATGACCGACCCGCTGACCTTCACCGGGACCTCGGACGAGTTTTTCCGGGTTGTGCACCCGGACGACAGGGGCGCGGTGCAAGGCGCCCTCCGCGCGGCACTTACTGCCGACCTTGACTACGCGTCCGACTACCGCGTGATCGGGCCGGACGGCGCCGTCCGCTTCATTGCCGCCAGAGGCAAGATGCATCGAGACGGCGCGGGGCGGCCGGCGCGGTTGCTGGGCGTTCTCTGGGACGTCACCGAGCGCGAGCAGGCCGCAACGGCGCTCAAAGAGAGCGATGGGCGCTTTCGGACCCTCGCCGACGCCATTCCCCAGCTTTGCTGGGCCGCGGACGCCGAAGGCTGGATCTTCTGGTACAACCGGCGCTGGTACGAGTATACCGGCACCACCGCCGAGCAGATGGAGGGGTGGGGGTGGCAGTCGGTCCACGATCCCGAGGTGCTGCCTTCGGTGATGGAGCGCTGGCAGTCCTCGATAGCGACCGGCAAGCCGTTCGAGATGGTGTTCCCGCTACGGGGGGGCGACGGCGTGTTCCGGCCCTTCCTTACCCGGGTGATGCCGTTGTGCGGCCCGGACGGCAGGGTGCTCCGCTGGTTCGGCACCAATACCGACGTCACCGAGCGCGAGCGGGCCGCGACCATGCTGCGCCAGTCCGAGGAGCGCTATCGCTCGCTGTTCGACTCGATGCTGGAGGGGTTTTGCATCATCGAAGTGCTGTTCGACGCGGACGAGCGTCCCGTCGATTACCGCTTTCTGGAAATCAATCCCGCCTTTGCAGGGCAAACGGGCCTGCACGACGCCCAAGGGAAGCTGATGCGCGAGTTGGCGCCCGAGCATGAGGCGCACTGGTTCGAAATTTACGGAAAGGTCGCCTTGACGGGCGAATCGACGCATTTCGTCAACGAGGCGAAAATGCTGAACCGCTGGTACGACGTGAACGCCTACCGGGTCGGAGGAGAGGGGAGCCGCAAGGTCGCCATCCTCTTCAACGACATATCCGAGTCCAAACGCGCCGAGTTCGCCCTGCGCGAGAGCAATGAGCGGCTGACTCTCTTTATCGAGCACGCTCCCGCGGCTCTGGCGATGTTCGACCGCGAAATGCGCTACCTGAGCGCGAGCCGCCGCTGGCGGGACGACTACCGCCTGGGGGAGCGCGACCTTGTCGGGATTTCCCACTACCATGTATTCCCGGAGATATCGGAGGAGTGGAAGGATCACCACCGCCGCGGCCTGTCGGGAGAGGTGCTGCGCGCCGAGGCCGACCGGTTCGAACGGATCGACGGCTCGCAGCAGTGGCTTCGCTGGGAGATCCGCCCCTGGCGCGACGCGGCCGGCGCCGTCGGCGGGATCGTCATCTTTGCCGAAGACATCACCAAACAGCACTTGGCCGAAGAGGCGCTGGCTAGGTGGAACGAGGAGCTGGAGATTCGCATCGCCCGGCGCACCGAGGAGCTGGAGGGAAGCCGCAATCTGCTGGAAGAGCAAGCCGAGGAACTGACTCAATCTCTCAACAGCCTGGAAGAGGAAATGGCCGAGCGACAAATGAGCGAGGAGAGGCTGCGCCTTTTGATCGACGGCGCCAGGGATTACGCCATCGTCATGCTCGACGTCGACGGGCGCGTGGCCAGTTGGAACGAAGGGGCCACGCGGCTCAAGGGGTGGAGCGAGCGGGAAATCCTGGGGAGGCATTTTTCGCTGTTCTATCCCGAAGAGTCGGTGGCCGCCGGAGAGCCTCGGCGCGAACTGGAACTTGCCGCATCCGGCGGACGCATCGCGCAGGAAGGTTGGCGGGTGCGCAAGGACGGGTCAAGGTTCCTGGCCGACGCGATCATTACCGCGATCCGCGACGGCTCGGGAAGACTGCGGGGCTTTTCCAAGATCACCCGCGACATTACCGAGCGCAAGCGGGCGGACGAGCTGATTCAGACGACGCTGGCGGAATTGGAGCGTTCCAACAAGGAACTCGAGCAGTTCGCCTATGTGGCCTCGCACGACCTTCAGGAACCGCTCAGGATGGTATCGAGCTTTACCCAGCTCCTCGCCCAGCGCTACGAGGGGCAGCTCGACGAGCAGGCCAAAAAATTCATCGATTACGCCGTGGACGGCGCGGTGCGCATGCAGAGGCTGATCAACGACCTGCTGGCATACTCCCGCGTCAGCACGCAGGGAAAAATCTTGGAGACGATCGATTCGCGCGCGGCGCTCGACGAGGCCCTGCGAAACCTTGCCGGCTCCGTCGAGGAGAGCCGGGCCAGCGTCGCCGTCGACGATCTGCCCACCGTGCGGGCCGACGCCACCCAGTTGAGCCAGCTGTTCCAGAATCTGATCGGCAATGCCGTCAAGTTTCGAGCCGCCGCGGCGCCGCTGATCCGCATTTCGGCCGGCGACCTCGGCCGCGAGTGGCGCTTCTCGGTGCGTGACAACGGCATCGGGATCGAAAACCAGTACGCGGAAAAGGTGTTCGTGATTTTTCAGCGCCTGCACACCAGGCAGGAATATCCGGGGACGGGGATCGGATTGGCGATCTGCAAGCGCATAGTGGAGCGCCACGGCGGCAGGATTTGGTTCGAGTCGGAGCCCGGCCGCGGTTCCACGTTCAATTTCACGATTTCCAAGGGAGAGGAGACGACATGACGATGGCCAAGTCTATCAATATCCTGCTGGTGGAGGACAATCCGGGGGACGCGGAACTGGCCCGGGTGGCGCTCGACGGCGGCAAGATGAACAACGAGCTGGACGTGGTCGACGACGGCGAGAAGGCCATGGCGTTCCTGCGCCGGGAGGGCCCGTATGCGGATGCGCAACGGCCCGACTTGATTCTGCTCGATCTGAACCTTCCCAAGATGGACGGTCGACAGGTACTGGCCGCGATCAAGTCGGACGAGGCCCTCAAGCGGATACCGGTGGTCATCCTCACCACCTCCCGGGCGGAGGAAGACGTCCTGAAATTCTACAATCTGCATGCCAACTGTTACATCACAAAGCCCATAGATCTGAACCAGTTCCTGCACGTGGTCAGGTCGATCGAGGATTTCTGGCTGAGCATCGTGGTGCTGCCGCCTAAAGGAACGGGGAAATGAGCGATTCTTTGCGAGTTCTGGTGGTGGAGGACAACCCCGGAGATGCGGATCTGCTCCTCTATCTGCTGCACGGGGACGGTTCGACGCAATTGGACGTCCGGTGCGCGTCCCGACTGTCCGAGGCCCTCGAACGCATGGCTGAGAGTCGCTTCGACGTGGTGTTTTTGGATCTCGGACTTCCCGACAGCTTTGGACTGGACACGCTGCGCGCCATGCGGCGACAGGTCGCCAAATTGCCGATAATCGTTTTGACCGGCAACGACGACGAGCAAACCGGGGTGGACGCGATCCGGGAAGGCGCCCAGGATTACCTTGTCAAGGGGCAGGCGGACAAGCACCTGCTGGTGCGTTCCATTAAATATGCCGTCGAGCGCAAACAGATGGAAAACGCCCTCAAGGAACTGAACGATACCTTGGAGGAGCGGATCCTGGAGCGGACCGAGCAAATCAGCTCCGCCAATAAGGCGCTGCGACGCGCCAAGGAGGAGTGGGAAAGGACCTTCGCCAGCGTGCCGGACCTGATAGCGACCCTCGACAGCCGGCACCGGGTGCTGCGGGTCAACGACGCCATGGCAAGGCGCCTGGGGCTCAGCCCGGAGGAGTGCATCGGGCTTCCCTGTCATGAAGTCGTGCACGGGGCCTCCGTCCCGCCCGAGTTCTGCTCCCATTCGAAAGCCGTGGCGGACGGCCGCGAATACGTCGAAGAACTGCATGTGGACCGGTTTGACGGCGACTTCCTGGTGACCGTGGCCCCTCTTTTGGACGAAAAGGGAGAAAGCGTCGGCTCCGTACACATCGCCCACGACATCACCGAGCGCAAGCGCTTCGAACAAGGGCTGCAGCTGGCAAAAGAGGCGGCCGAGTCCGCCACGCGGGCCAAGAGCCAGTTCCTCGCCAACATGAGCCACGAATTGCGCACCCCGATGACCGGCGTCCTGGGCATGCTGGATCTCCTGGCTTCGGGGAGCCTCGATGACGAGCAGCGCGCCTTCGTGGAAATGGCGCAAACGGCGGCCCGCTCCCTGGTGCTGATCCTCAACGACATCCTCGATCTGACCAAGATAGAAATGGGGAAATTTTCGATCGAGGAAAAACCGTTTCCTTTGCGGGAGTGCGTGGAAAACACCTTCAATATCCTGCTTCCCGTGGCGAACGGCAAGAGGCTGGATCTCAAATTGACGGTGGCAGAGGATGTTCCCGAGCTCTTGGTCGGCGACAAGGCGCGGCTCAACCAGGTCCTGACGAACCTGGCCGGCAATGCTCTGAAGTTTACCGAAACAGGGAAGGTGGAGCTACGCGTGACGGCCGGCGACCGGGCGCCCGGTGCCAAGCGGCCGGTAACCTTCACCGTTACCGATACCGGTATCGGCGTACCCGACGACAAGCAGGACCTTTTGTTTCGGGCTTTCACCCAGGCGGATGAATCGCATTCGCGTCGTTACGGCGGCACCGGTCTCGGGCTTGCCATCTGCAAGGAAATCGTGGAACGGATGGGGGGGAAGATCAGTTTCACGAGCCAGGTGGGGAAGGGGAGCACATTTTCCTGTACCGTTCCGCTGGGCGAGATCAAGTCCGATCACGGCGCCGTCGCGGTACCGGTAACATCGCCGGCAGCGGTGGAAGTAGTGGAAGTAGTGGAAGTAGTGGAAGTAGTGACAGCGGTGGAAGAAGCAGTGGAAGCAGTGGAAGCGCAGCTAGCTGAGGCACCGGCAAAACCGCGCCTGCTCATCGCAGAGGACGACTCGGTAATCAGGCAGGTTCTCGGCTCCATGTTCCGACGGCTGCCTTATGAAATCGAATTCGCTGAAAACGGACGGCAAGTGGTCGAGTCTTGGGAGATGGGGGGATACGACATTATTCTCATGGACGTCCAGATGCCGGGCATGAACGGCTTTGAGGCCACCGGAGCCATACGGGAGAAAGAGCGAATCCGCGGTGGATACATCCCCATTATCGCCATGACGGCACATGCTTTCAAGGAAGACCGGGACAAGTGTATCGAGGCCGGCATGGATGCTTACATCTCCAAGCCGATCGACTTTAAAATGACCCTACAGCTAATTGAGGAAACCCTGGCTCAGTCCAAACTTTGATGCTCGGCTTCACGACCTCGACGATTAAAAAACCTTTTGACATTTTCTCGCGGCTACTTTAATCTCCACACGTTAAAAAAAATCTGCTTTGGCGGCGATCAGGCCGACGGACACGGATTGCCACCATAACTGCCATGGAACGGGATGCAAGGCACATGTCCGGATTTTTTTCGCTGCCGATCAAAACGCAACTCTACCTGATGGCTTTCATCGTGGCGCTTCCCGCCGCCGGCATTATCGTCTATTCCGGGCTCGACCAGCGCAGAATCGCCATGGCCGAGGCGCTTACCGAAACCAACAAGCTCGCCGACAACATCGCCATCGAACAGCAGGCGCAGGTCGCCTCGGCAAAGCAGTTGTTGAGCGCCCTGGCCCAACTCCCCGAGATCAAATCGGGAGACGACGTCAAGGTGCAACCGATCCTCGCCGATGTCCTCAAACTAAACCCGCCTTTTCTGAACATTTTCGTGACCGACCGCACCGGTCGCGTCAGGTCCTCCGCCAAAGAACTTTCCAGGGCGCAGCTCTCGGCCGCCGACCGACGCTATTTCCTCAACGCGCGCAGCAGCGGGCAGTTTTCCTCGGGCGAATACATCATCGGCCGGCTCTTGAAAAAGCCGACCATGAGTTTCGGATATCCCTATCAGGATAAGAAAGGGGCCTTCTCCGGCGTGATCGTGGTCGGGATCGATCTGGAATTCACCAGCAGCATCTTGAAGCGCGCCAAGCTCCCGCCGGGTTCCAGTTACGTCCTGATCGACTACCAGGGGATGATAATAACAAGCGGGTTGAATCCGGAACGCTTCATCGGCAAAAAGGACTCTCCCGCGCTGTTTGCGCGCATGCAGGCCATGGCCGACAGCGGCAGCTACCGGGGGGTGAGCAACACTGGGGTCATGCGCTTCGTCGGCTATCGGAAGCTGCGCCTGGACAACGAAAAGATTCCCTACCTGTACGTGCGAGCCGGCATACCGGTGGATATGGCGGTGGCCAAGGCCAACCATGCCCTCTTGGTCAACCTGGCGCTTTTGACTCCCTTCATGCTGGGCGCTTTGCTGCTGGTGTGGTTGATCGCCAAATACTCGATCATCGATCCCGTCGCCGTCTTGCGGGCGGCGTCGCGCTGCCTGGCGGCGGGGGATCTGCAAACCAGGGTGTCCCATCTCGTCGCAGGGGGCGAACTGGGTGAACTGGGCCGCGCTTTCGACGAGATGGCCGTCAAGCTTGCCCGGGAGATCTCCGACTGCAAGCAGGCGGAGGAAGAGATCCGGCAGTTGCATTTGGGGCTGGAAGAGCGGGTATGGGAGCGCACCCAACTGCTGGAGGCGGCCATCAAGGAGCTGGAAACCTTCAGCTATTCCGTCTCGCACGATCTGCGCAGCCCCTTGCGCCACATCAACAGCTATCTCGCCATCCTGGTCGAGGACTTCGGCGACAGTTTCCCCGCCGAAGCCCGCAACTACATGGCCCGGGCCGGCTCCGCCAGCGTGAAGATGGGGAAACTGATCGACGGCCTGCTCGAGTTGTCCGGCGTCGGCCGGGCCGAGCTCACCAAGACGTGGGTGGACTTGAGCGCGCTGGCCTGCGGCATCGCGGAAATGCTGCGGGAAACGGAGCCGACGCGCGTCGCGAAGTTCGCCATCGCCAAGGAGCTTTGGGCGCTGGGGGACCAGAATATGCTGCGCCTGTTGCTCTTGAACCTTTTGGGCAACGCCTGGAAATACACCTCCCGCACCCCTTCGGCGCTGTTGGAATTCGGCGAAACCGTCTGTGAGGGGGGGCGGGTCTTCTTCGTCCGGGACAACGGCGCCGGCTTCGACATGACCTATAAGGAAAAGCTCTTCGGCACCTTCGAGAGACTGCACGGCGAGGAGTACGAAGGGACCGGCATCGGACTGGCGACCGTCAAGCGCATCATGGAAAGGCATGGCGGCACGGTTTGGGGCGAGTCCGAACTCGGCAAAAGCACGACTTTCTATTTCGGCATCCCCTGACGCTCATCCCTCGGCAGCTCGATACTTCCCCCCCCGCGACTAATTCATCGCCTGAAAATAGATTAATTGCATTTAATAATTTATTATCGTGAAAACTATTTATTTGCGCGTATTAAAAGTGCTAAGATGGTTTCCGAAGACAGCTTTAATTTTACTCTAAGAGAAAGGGGGGATAAACACCGCTAACTGTTCATCGTTTTGCTTCGTATCAGATCCATCTTGAGACTTCTCACATGGCTGAAATGTCGGAGGCACTATGAAGACATTAGACTTTATCCCTATCCAAAAGGAACTGGGCGGCGTCTCCCGCAGAGACTTTCTCAAGTTCTGCTCGATCATGGCGGTCGGCATGGGACTCCCCGTCACCGCGGGCGTCAAGATCGCCCAGGCCTTGGCCGATCCCAAGCGACCGCCAGTGATCTGGCTCTCCTTCCAGGAGTGCACCGGCTGCGTCGAATCGCTGCTGCGCTCAACCCACCCCACCCTGGAAAACCTGCTGCTGAATCTGATCTCCCTCGACTATTCGGAGACGCTGAGCGCCGCGGCCGGAAAGCAGGCGGAAGCCGCCAGGGACAAATCGATCGCCGACAACAAGGGGAGCTTCATCCTGGTGGTGGACGGCGCCGTTCCCACCAAGGACGGCGGCGTTTATTGCCGGATCGCCGGCAAAACCGCGCTCTCCATCTTGCAGGAAATCGCGCCCAAGGCGGGCGCCATCGTCGCCATGGGTTCCTGCGCCTCGTGGGGCGGGATCGCCGCCGCGGCTCCCAACCCCACCGGAGCCAAGGGGATACCGGAAATCCTCACCGGCAGCAAGGTGGTCACCATCCCGGGCTGCCCCCCGAACCCCTATAACCTCCTTTCCACCCTGCTGCATCTGATCACCTTCCACAAACTGCCGGAGCTGGACACGTTGGGGAGGCCCAAGTTCGCCTACGGCCGGCTCATCCACGAGAACTGCGAACGACGTCCCCATTTCGACGCCGGGCGCTTCGCGCAGCACTTCGGGGACGACGGGCATCGCAGCGGTTTTTGCCTCTACAAGCTCGGCTGCAAGGGACCCGAGACTTATGCCAACTGCCCCTCGGTGCTGTTCGGCGACGCCGGCGCCGGCACCTGGCCGGTCGGCATCGGGCACCCGTGCTTTGGCTGCACCGAGAAGGGGGTGGGCTTCAGCGCGCCGCTGCATCAAATGGCGGACCTGAAAAACCTCACCCCGCCGGTGTTCTTCAGCGAGGCCTTCCCCAACACCCCGGGCATCTCCCCCGGCATCAAGGCTTTCGCCTGCGGCTCGGCCGGCATCGTGGTCGGCGCCGCCGGCGCCGCGGCGCTGATGAGCCTGGGGAGCGGCAAAGGCGACCGGCAAGCCGGCGCGGACAAAGAGCAGCAGCCTCCCCGCGATAAGGAGGCCTAGCCATGAAAACCAGCAGACGAGCATTCCTGAAAAGCCTGGCCGGCAGCGGCGGCGCCCTGCTCGCCACCGGCATCCCCTGCGCGCAGGCGCGCATGTCCAAGGAACTTCCCGCCCAGGCGGTGGGTCTTCTTTACGACGCGACCCTCTGCGTCGGCTGCAAGTCCTGCATGGTCAACTGCAAGAAAGAAAATAGCGTCCCCGGCGGCGCGCTTTACAAAAAAGGGATGACGGCTCCCCCCTATGAGCGGGGACCCAAGGGGGACGAAGCGATCTGGGACGCCCCCCGGGAGTTGAGCGGCAAGACGCTCAATATCATCAAGGTCTACAAGAACGGCAACTGCCAGCAAAAGGACCGAGCCGTCGACGGCTACGCCTTTTTCAAACAGCAGTGTCTGCACTGCGTCTCGCCTGCCTGCGTCTCGGTCTGCCCGGCGGGTGCCTTCAGGAAGGACCCGGCGACCGGCGCCGTCTATTATCTGGCCGACAAGTGCATAGGCTGCCGCTATTGCCAACTCGCCTGTCCCTTCGGCATTCCCC
Source organism: uncultured Geobacter sp. (assembly GCA_903925075.1). GTDB lineage: Bacteria > Desulfobacterota > Desulfuromonadia > Geobacterales > Geobacteraceae > Geomonas. Next base: position 6,507 of record CAIYDQ010000353.1, on the reverse strand, counting down.
GCTACGAATGGGATTCGGCCTGGCCCGAGGTCAGGAAATGCCAGCTTTGCCGGCATCGCTACCACGAGGGGAAATACGCGGCCTGCGCCGAGTTCTGCCCGACCGGCGCCACCATCTTCGGCAAGGTGGTCGAACTGCGGGCCGAGGCCAAGCGCCGGCTGGCCCTGCGGCCCGGGGAAAGCTACGACTTCCCGCTGCAAAGGGTGGACGCGACCGAAAAGACGCGCCGAGCCGCGGCCAAGTACGCCGACGGCGTCTACGGGCTGATCGAGGCCGGCGGTACCCAGAACATCATGCTCTCGGGGGTCTCCTTCGACCTCTTGGGCTTTAGGAAAAACATCGCCAAGTTCGACCTCCCCTCGCTCACCTGGGGCTACATCGCCAAGATCCCCTGGGTATTCGCCGGGGTCTTTCTGGGCGGAACCGCCATCTACAAGGCGACCCACCGCAGCGACAAGGAGGGCTAGCCATGAAAGACCTGACAAAATACCTCGGTCCCCGCTACGGCGGCGCGGCCAAGCAACTGGCGGAGGATTTTCGTAAGAACGGCCTGGGGATGGACATGACCCGCTACCTGGGTCCGCGCTACGGCGAACTGCTGAACAAGCTTTTGGACGATTCCATCAGCGCCCATCTGGGGATCAAGATGAACACCCCCTTTACCCTGGCGCTGGTGGCCCTGATCGGAGTGGCCGCGCTGATCGCCGTCTACCGGCTGCTGTTCGGCATCGGCGCCGCCAGCAACCTGAACGACGCCTGGCCTTGGGGGTTGTGGATCTCCTTCGACGTCCTGGGCGGGGTGGCCATGGCGGCCGGAGCCTTCCTGATCGCCGCCGCCGTCTACATCTTCAACTGGAAGAAGTACAAATGCATCGCCCGGGCCTCGATCCTGAACGCCTTCTTCGGCTACCTGCTGGCCGCCATCTCCATCACCCTGGACGTCGGCCGCTCCTTCGTCATCTGGCATCCGCTGGTGATGTGGCAGCTCAACTCGGTGATGTTCATCGTCGCCCTGCACCTGGTGCTCTACCTCACCACCCTGGGGACGGAATCGAGTCCGATGGTGTTCGAGAAGCTCGGCTGGCAGGGCGCCCTGAGCTTCGTCAACCGCTGCATGGTCGGGGTGGTGATGTTCGGCGTGGCGCTGTCGCTTCTGCATCAATCTTCGCTGGGTGCCAACTACCTGATCGTGCCGGGGAAGCTTAACCCCATCTGGTACAGCCACCTGCTCCCCTACCACTTCCTGGTCTCGGCCATCATGCTGGGGTTGGCGCTGGTCAGCTTCGAGACCCTGCTCACCGGCAAGGTCTTCAACCACAAGGTGCCGCGCGAGGTGATCGAAGGGCTGGCCCGCGGCGTGATGATCGTCGGCTCGTTTTACCTGTTCCTGAAGATCTGGCACCTGGCGACCGGACCCGGACTCGGGGCGGTGCTGGACGGCAGTTTTCTCGGCAACCTGTACCTGATCGAGATGGTGGTGGGGGTGATCGTGCCGCTTAGCCTCCTCTGCCTGCGCTCGGTGAGGACCAATCTCAACAGGATCTTCGCGGTCGATATCATGGTGGTGCTCGGGGTGCTGCTGAACCGGATGAACGTCGGCATCTCCGGGGTCTCCGAGTACGCGACCGGCTCGGGAGGCGACTATTTCCCGTCGCTGATGGAGCTGGCCCTGACCGTGGGGATGATAGCTTTCGCCATCCTCGGTTTCAAAATATGTGCTAAGTACCTGAACCTGTTTCCCGAGACGCATCACTAAGTGCATTGCAAGTTGCGAGCGGCGCCTGGCGTTGAAACAGCGCTAGCCGCTCGCCCTTTGCCACAAGGAGGAGATCATGGCCACGCGAATCACCATCGACCCCGTCACGCGCATCGAAGGACACTTGCGCATCGATTGCGAAATAAACCAGGGAAAGGTCACCAAGGCATGGTCCTCGGGGCAGATGTGGCGCGGCATCGAGCTGATCCTCAAGGACCGCGACCCGCGCGAAGCCTGGATCTACACCCAGAGGATCTGCGGGGTCTGCACCACCGTGCACGCCATCGCCTCGGTGCGCTCGGTGGAGAACGCCTTGAACCTGGAGGTCCCCCTGAACGCGCAGTACATCAGGAACATGATGATCGCCGCGCACGCCATCCAGGACCACATCGTGCATTTTTATCATCTCTCGGCCCTCGACTGGGTGGACGTGGTCTCGGCCCTGAAGGCTGATCCCAAGAAGACCGCTGCGCTGGCCCAGAGCCTTTCCGACTGGCCGCTGAACAGCGTTCAACTCTTCGCGGAAACCCGCGATAAACTGCAGAACTTCACCGGCAGCGGCCAGTTGGGGATCTTCGCCAACGGCTATTGGGGGCACCCGGCCATGATCCTGTCGCCGGAAATGAACCTCTTGGCCACCACCCATTATCTGCAGGCGCTGGAGATCCAGCGCAAGGCGAACATGATCGTCTCCATCCTGGGAGGGAAGACCCCGCACATCCAGAACCTGGCGGTGGGCGGAGTGGCGAATCCGATCAATACCGACAGCCCCTCCACCCTCACCATGGAGAGGCTTTACTACCTGAAGACGCTGATCGACGATCTGGGGCGCTTCGTGAACGAGGTGTACTTCCAGGACGTCTGCGCCATCGGCGCCGCTTACAAGGGGTGGACCGCCTACGGGGCGGGGGTCACCAATTACCTTTCGGTGCCCGATTTTCCGATGGACGTGAAGAGCAGCGTGTTTGACCATCCGGGAGGGTACATCCCGGGCGGCAATCTGAAAATGTTCCGTCCGATCAACAATTTCCAGGATGATTTTATCAAGAAAGGTGTGCAGGAGAGCATCAAGCATTCCTGGTACGCCGGCGACTGGGACCGCCATCCCTGGGAAGAAGAGACCGAGCCGCAGTACACCGATTTCCAGGACAACGGCAAATATTCATGGGTGAAGGCGCCGACCTTGCACGGCCAGCCCGCCCAGGTCGGCCCCTTGGCCAACGTGCTCTGCATGTACGCCGCCGGGGACGCCGCCACCAGGAAATACGCCGACAAGGCGCTCGCCACCATCAGCAGCCTGGCGAAAGAGCCGGTGCCGATGAGCGCGCTGCAATCGACCATCGGCCGCCATGCCGCCAGGGCGGTGCGCGCGGCGGTGCTCTACGAGACGCTGCAAAAGCAGTGGCAGGCGCTGATGGACAACATCGCCAGAGGAGATTTGAGGACCTGCAACCAACCCGTTTTCCCGAGAGGAGAGATTCGAGGCGTCGGCATCCACGAGGCCCCGAGGGGCATGCTTTCCCACTGGATCGTCATCAAGGACGGCAAGATCAAGAATTATCAGGCGGTGGTTCCCTCCACCTGGAACTCCGGTCCCAGGAACGGCCAGGACAGCCCCGGCCCGTACGAAGCCTCGCTGGTCGGCACGCCGATAGCCGATCCGGAGAAGCCGCTGGAGGTGCTGCGGACCGTGCATTCCTTCGACCCATGCCTGGCCTGCGCCATCCATCTGGTGGACAAGGAGCACAAGGAAGTGGTGCGGATCAAGGCGGCGTAAAAAGTCACAAGGGAGGCGTAATGAAGACACTGGTGCTTGGGGTCGGCAACCTGCTGCTGCAAGACGAGGGGGCAGGGGTGCGGGCGCTGGAGAAATTCGAAAATAAGTATCGCCTGCCGGACGGGGTGGAACTTCTGGACGGCGGCACCAGCGGCCTTGAACTGCTGCACCAGCTGGACGGCCGGGACCGCCTGGTGATCGTGGACGTGGTGAGGCGCGGCGAGCCGCCGGGGAGCGTGGTCAGGATGGCGGGAGAGGAGGTGCCGGCCCAGTTCCGGCAGAAGATCTCGCCGCATCAACTGGGGATCGCCGATCTGCTGGCGACCGCCCGGTTGATCGGCTCGCTGCCGGAAAAGCTGGTACTCTTCGGCATCGAGCCGAAGAACCTGGACACCGGGCTCTCGATGTCGGACGAGGTGGTCAAAGGGTTGGATCAGTTGGTGGAGATGTTGGCGCGGGAGCTCGATGCCCAGCCGATTTAACCTGAATACGGCGGTTCATTGCCACAAAAAAGCACAAAAGTCACAAAAACATGATCTCTCCCGAGCCCTCTCCCATCAAGGGAGAGGGGGCTTTTGGATTCACCCAATCCTCAACCTAATGGCAAAGCAACTCCTTCCAGCCGCAGCAAAGCCTCCTTCCTGTCCAGCCCGCCCGCGTAGCCGGTCAGCTTTCCATTGAATCCCAACACCCTGTGGCAAGGTATCAGGATGGTGATCGGGTTATGCCCGACCGCGCCTCCCACCGCCTGCGCCGACATGCGCGGCAGCCCTCGGGCGCCCGCGATCTCCCTGGCGATCTCTCCGTAGCTGACGGTTGTTCCGTAGGGAATCCGCAGCAATGCGGCCCAGACCGCCTCCTGAAAGGGGGACCCGAGCGGCGCGAGCGCAATCCGCTCGCCGTCCTTCTCCCCGGCGAAATAGCGCGCGAGCCTCAGCCTGAGCGCCGCGAAGACCGGGAGATCGCCCTGCTGATGCCAACCGGCCGTAGTCCCGGGGTAGTGTTTTTGGCCGGCGAACCAAAGGCCTATGAGTGCCCCGTTTTCGGCGGCCGCGGTCATGGCGCCAAGCGGCGTTTCGATGTTGCAGGTGTATGTCATCTTTACGACCTCCCTTGCGGTTACTTGGCTGCGTTATTTAAAGAGGCCCAGAGGGTTATGGTCGCGTAGGAGCGCCAGGGGCTCCAGCCCTGCGCAAGCGCCAGCGCCTCCTTTGCCGGCAGGCCGGAGAGAGCTTTTTTCACGCCGAAGTCGGTGTCGAGAAAGGCGTCGGGCCAACCCAGGGCGCGCATGGCGATGTAGTTGACGGTCCAGGGACCAAAGCCGGGAAGTTTCAGAAGGTTTCGCATCTGCACGCCGGGGTCCGCATGGAGCGAAAGGGTGACCTCCTTGGCGGCCAACGCCCGAGCCAGGGCGAGGATGGAGCGGGACCTGCTGCCGATGATGCCGAGGGTCCCCAATCGGTCTTCGATGGGGGCGTGCAGGGAGCAAATGTTCTCGGCGGACGGGAAGGTGCGGGAGAGCTCCTCGAAGGGGGTTGCTATTTCGCCGCCGTAGGTCTCGGCCAGCCGCGCCGCCAGCGTGCGCGCCCCCTTGACGGTGATCTGCTGCCCCAGCACGGCGCGGGTCGCCATCTCGAAGGGGTCGAAGCTTCCCGGCAGGCGGATGCCCGGCACCCGGATGCCGGTGGATATGGCGTCCATGGTCTCCAGCTTTTCCTGCACCGACCAAGGGTCGCAGTTGAGGTCGAAGAGCTGCCTGATCCTGGCCAGCACCCGGGGGAGGACCGGCAGCAGGCTCGACGCCACGGTCGCCGCGAGCGCGTCGCGTTTGGGCGCCTGCGCCACCGAGATCCAGCCGGTATGGACGGCGTCCCCCTTGCTGATGGCCACCGTGCGGCGGTAGGCGTCCCGCGTCACGCTTTCGACCCCGGGAACGGCCCGGGCCTCCAGGAATGAGAGCAGCTCGCGCCAGGCGTAAGGCGGGCGGTAGGCGAGGAAGAGGACGATCGCGTCGGCGTCGAGGGGAGGGGGCTGTCTACTTTTTCTGAATCCGCTCGGCGCGAGCCGGTACTTTTTTTTGAAAAGGTCGTTGAACCGGCGGATGCTGCCGAATCCCGCGGTCATCGCCACTTGGGTCACGGCCAGGCGGGTGTCGGTGAGCAGGCTTTTCGCCAGGAGCAGTCTCTGGGTCTGCAGGAATTGGACGGGGGAGACGCCGTACTCGGCGAAGAAAACGCGGCGCAGGTGCCGGTCGGAGATCTCCAGGCTTTCGGCAAGCTCGCAGAGGTTGCGGTCGGCCAGGCAATCCTCCTCGATGACGCCGACTGCGCTTCTAGCCAGGCGGGCGACGGCGTCGGCCGGCGCGAGGCCGGGCGCCAGTTCCGGGCGGCACTTGAGGCACGGGCGGTAGCCCGCCGCTTCGGCGGCTGCGGCGCTGACAAAGAAGTTGCAGTTGCCCGCCTTGGGAAGTTTTACCCGGCAGATGGGGCGGCAATAGATGCCGGTGGAGGAAACGCCGCAGAAAAAGCGGCCGTCGAAGCGGCTGTCGCGGGCGCCCATGGCGGCATAGCAGGCGTCCCGGTCAAGCGGCAGAGGCAGCGTCCGTTCAGGTCTCATTTTTTTCTCCTTCACCTACCCTTATAGCATGAAGGCGGAAAAAACTGGCCGTTTTCGGACCTGTGGTTGAGCGGTGGCGCGGAGCAGTCGGGAAGGAGTGTAGGTTGCGTTGAACGGGTGCATCGTGAAACGCAACATGGCAGTGTCGTCATCATTGCAGCTGGGCCGGCATGGCAACGTCGCGTTTCGTGCCTCAACGCGACCTACGACTCGTTGACTGCGGCCGATAAGGGGCGTGTAAAGCACTTTGTGTAAATGGCTTCGGTTAAGATTTTGGCAGTCTGTCTTCAAAGAGGATGGCGAACCGGCCCATCGCAGCTTTCCAGTTCTGAATTGGCCTGGTCCATTTCTTCGCAAT
>CAIYDQ010000352.1 GCA_903925075.1 uncultured Geobacter sp. | reverse complement strand
TCCAATCCTTGGGGTAGCCCTTCTTCTCATAGAGGGACTTCATACGCTCCATGGATAGTTCTGGGTTTTCGATCTCGTCGATTCGCTCCTTACCCACCTTGGCAAGCCAGCGCTTCAAAGGCTCTACCTTTGGAGAGGGGATGGACTGGATGATGCGGAACATCGTCTCGGTGTTAGCGCAGTCGGTGAGACGCATCTTGCCGTCTGGAGCGAGCATTTTAAACTGTCCGATTTTATCGGACACTGCAACATAACCTTCGGAGGCAAGCTTTTTCTTAAGGTCGCTCCAGTACTTGCGTGGTCTGTCACTTCCGGTCAACACTTCGACAACGTCGATTACCGAGAACCACCATTCGCCCTCGTGCAGTATTTTGCGGATGTGCTTACCTTCAAAAACAGCAATCCGTATAGGTCCGCTTTTTAACACGAGATCTGCTCCCCGCCTGGGTTCCGAAAGAAATTTTTCCTACCACAGAGCACACCACTGTTGGAAGCCATGTCGCCAAATCGTTTTAGAATATATGTTAACGTTTGTACAAAGTAAATTGAAATTCCAAAAGGAGACGCGCCCGAATCCGCAAGCGATGACACCTGGCTTCTATTGCCTTTCCCCTGACGCAAAAGGCCAACCCGTATCAAACCGGGTTGGCCTCATTTTTGGCAACGAGAACTGCGTTGCATCTCCAGCAAACTCCTTGCCCTATTTGCCCCGCAGGTAGTCGATCAGGAGCCGAACGCCCACGCCGCTCGCCCCCTTGGGAAGGCAGGGGCGGGACTTGTCGTTCCAGGCTGTGCCGGCGATGTCCAGATGGGCCCAGTGGGTCGCGCCGACGAACTGCTTCAAAAACCACGCCGCGCAGATGCTGCCGCCGTCGCGGCTCCCCGAGTTCTTCAGGTCGGCGATGTCGCTCTTCATGCTTTCGCCGTAGGCGTCCCAAAGCGGCAGTTCCCAGACTCGCTCCCCGCAGCGCTCGCCCGCCCGCTTCAACTCTTCGTTCAAGCCGGCATCGTTCCCCATCAGGCCGCTGGCTTCGTGGCCCAAGGCGACCACGCAGGCGCCGGTCAGGGTGGCCAGGTCGACCATGGCGACGGGGTTGAAGTTGGTCAGGGCGTAATGCAGCGCATCGCACAGCACCAGGCGCCCTTCGGCGTCGGTATTGGTGATCTCGATGGTGAGGCCGGACATGGAGGTGATCACGTCGCCGGGCTTGAACGCCTTGCCGCCCGGCATGTTCTCGGCGGTGGCTATGATCCCGACCAGGTTCACCGGCAGCTTCAGGGCTGAGGCTGCCTCCAAGGTTCCCAGCACCGCCGCCGCGCCGGCCATGTCGGTCTTCATGTCCTGCATCCCGAGGCCGGGCTTGATGGAAATGCCGCCGGAATCGAAGGTGATCCCCTTGCCCACCAGCGCCACGGGCGGCTCGTCTCCCGCGCCCTTATACTCCAGCACGATCAGCCGCGGCGGCTCCACCGATCCCTTACCCACCGCCACCAGCGCGTTCATGCCCAACTTTTCCAGTTCTTCCAGTTCCAGCACTCTGCATTTCAGGGCGCGACGCTCCGCCAATTCGCGACCGGCTGCAGCGAGGTAGCCGGGGGTGACTACGTTGCCCGGATGCGAGACCAGGTCCCGGGCCAGGCTCACCCCGAGGCAGACGGCGCGGGTGGCTTCGATCCTGGCGCCGGCAGCGGCCAGATCGGCATCGGGGAGCAGCAGGGTCATCTCTTCGAAGCTGAAGAGTTCGTCTTTGTTCTTGGTCTTGTACTGATCGAAGCTGTAGCTTCCCAAGAGCGTCCCCTCGCAGACGGCCTCCAAGGCGGCATCGGTGCTTGCGGACAGGTGGAGCGCCGAGGCGAAAGAAGCCACCCGGCGAGCGCGCAGCGCCTGCGCAGCGTTGCCGGCTGCCTGTCGCAGACGCTCGCCATTCAACTCGGCTTGCTTCCCCAGGCCGACCAGCAGCAGACGCTCGGCGGGGAGCCTCCCCAGCGTATGGATCAAATGGGTGGTGTTGGCTTTGCCGCTGAACTCCTTGGTTGCCGAAAGCCGCTCCAGGCAACCGTCCAGGGCTTCGTTGAATAGTGAGAAGAGTTGGTCCCGGGCGTCTTCACAGCAGCCGATGACCAAGGCGGGGGTGGAACACTCGTGAGGTTTGACTGAACTTAGTTCTATTTTCATAACGTACCTCCTGCCGGCGGCATTGGATTTTCCGTTGTCTTTGTTGTTTCACATGACAGGGTCATATCGACAAGATAGCTACATATTATGGATAAAGGCAAGGGGATTTCGGACGTACAGGCAGCCCAAGCACTGCCAGGCCGTCGCTGCCTAACTTAACGACGGTGCGCCCCCACCAAGCCATGGGGAGAGGGCGCACTCGGCAAAAACACGCTTAAGGCAGTATCTTGAAGATGGGAGAGAGCCGGAGTCGCGTCCTACTCGAATTTCCGCTCGTCGAAGATCCTTTGGGTCTTCTTCTCGGAACGCGGCAGGCTGCCGTAATCGACCAGCTCCACTTCGCAGGTGACGATCAGGGTGTGCTTGATGCCGGACACGATGGCCTTTCTCAGTTGCAGGTCGGCCTGCGGGTCGAGCCCCTTGGCCCGCTCGACGCGGATCTTCATAAAATCACGCCCGTCTTCGCTGTGCCCTAAATGGACCTGGTACTCGCTCCCGGTCCCGGCTACGCCGTTCAACACTTCGTCGATCTGGCCCGGATAGACGTTCACCCCGCGGAAGATGACTACGTCGTCGGAGCGCCCAAGGATCCTGTCGTGACGCGGCAGGGTGCAGCCGCAAGGGCATGCGCCCTCGACCAGACGGGTGAGGTCCCTAGAGCGGTAACGGATGAGCGGCGCGCCTTGCTTGCAGAGGGTGGTGAATACCATCTCGCCCACTTCGCCGGGGGCCACCGGCAAAAGCGTCGTCGGATCGAGTATTTCCAGGATGTAGTAATCGCCCCAGTAATGGATGGCGCTGCCGTGCCCGCAGGAGAGCCCGGTCCCCGGGCCGTAGACCTCGGTGAGCCCGGTGATGTCGTAGACGTCCTTTACCCCCAGATACTCCTTCATGGTTTCCAGCATGGCGCTGCTGCTCCGCTCGGCGCCCAGGATGATCTTTTTCAGGTTCAGCTTGTCGCGCAGCCCCTTATGGTGCACCTCTTCGGCCAGCAGCAATCCCATGGAGGCGGTGCAGCAGAAAACGGTGGTCTGCAGATCGATCATCAGGCTGGTCTGCAGTTCCAGGTTGCCGGGACCGACCGGAATGGCCAGGGCGCCGAACTTCTCGCAGGCCTGCTGAAATCCTACGCCCGCGGTCCAAAGGCCGTAGCCGACGGCGATCTGCACCCGGTCCTCGCGGGTCAGCCCGGCAAGCTCGTAGCAGCGGGCGAACATGGACTGCCAATCGTCGAGATCCTGTTGGGTGTAGCAAAGCACCTTGCGCTTGCCGGTGGTCCCGGAGGAGGCGTGGATGCGCACCAGGTCGGCGAAGGGGGCGCTCCTGAGCGCGAACGGGTAGCCGTCGGACAGGTCCTGGGCGGTGAGAAAGGGGAGCCGGTCGAGGTCTTGCAGCGAGGTGATCGATTCCGGGGTCACTCCCGCCGCCGCCAAGCGCTCGCGGTAAAAGGGGGAGTTGTCGAAGGCGTGCCGCACGGTCCACTTGAGCCCGGCCAGTTGATGCGCGGCAAGATCGGCCGGCGCCGCGGCTTTGGAGGGAAATCTCTTCAACATGGGATGCCGTTCTCCTTGGCTTGTTCGAGCCCCGCCCTGAAAGCCTCCAGGGCGCGGGCCAGCGCTGTCTCTTTGCCGGCCATCTTGCGCCGGATGACGTCGACGACCTCCTCGGCGCTGCAAAAGAGCCGTCCGGGCCGGGCAAGGAGGCAGCCCAGGACGATCAGGTTCACGGACTGCGGATCTCCCAGCGACAAGGCCAGGGTGTCGGCGTCGATGCAGGCGCTCGGGTGGCCGGCAGCGGGCGCCGGGATTTCCCGGGCGTTGCTGGCGACGAAGCCCCCCTCTTTCAGGAAGTGCAGATGCAGGGCGACCGTCTCGGGCTTGAGCGACAAGAGCACGTCCGCCTGTCCGGGACGCACCAGCGGGCTGGCGAATCCCCCCACCTTCAGATGGGACACCACGATGCCGCCTCTTTGCGCCATGCCGTGGGTCTCGCTGGTCAAAACGGCGAGCCCTTTGGCGATGGCCGTCTCGGCCAAAAGCCTGGTGATGAAGAGTATCCCCTGCCCTCCCACCCCGCAGATCATCAATTGCTGCCGGTTCATGCCCCCACCTCCCGCTTGATCGCCCCGACCGGGCAGACTTCGAGGCAGACCCCGCAGCCGCTGCAGATCATGGTGTCCACCGACACCGTCTTGGTCGCCTCGTCGAAGACCAGCGCCGGGCATTCGAAACGCTCGGTGCAGACCTTGCAGCCGACGCACCCCTCGTCCACCTTCGGCTGCGACCGCTTGGGCCGCGGCACGCTGCGATCGACCAGGCAGGGACTCTTGGCGATCACCACCGCCACTCCCCGGTCGTGCGAGAAGTTCACCGCCTCCTTCAAGAGCGCGGTGAAGCCGGGAAGGTCCAGCGGGTCGGCGCTTTTCACGAAGCCCACGCCGCACCCCCGGACGATGCTCTCGATCTCCACCGGGCGACCTGCGGGAGTGCCGTGCGCCGGCGTCGGCTGATTGCCGGTCATGGCGGTGGTCACGTTGTCCAGGATGACCAGCACGAACCTGGCCCCCTGCGCCACGGCGTCGATCAAGGGCGGCATGCCGGCATGGAAGAAGGTGGAGTCGCCGATGGTGGCGATGATGTCGCGCTGTTGGCCGGTTACCCGGTAGGCCTGATAGAACCCCGCCGCCTGGCTGATGGAGGCCCCCATGCAGAGCACCGTGTCCACCCCGCCGAGGTTGATCCCCAGGGTGTAGCAGCCGATGTCGCTGGGATAGATCCCTTTGGGCGCGGCCTTCTTGATGGCGTAGAAGCTGGCCCGGTGCGGACAGCCCGGACAAAGGGTCGGGCGCCGGCCGCCGGCGGCGGGCGCCGGGGTCTGCGCCGCGGCCGGGAGTCCGGCGAAGTCGGCGACGATCCGCTCCACGATCTCCGGCAGCAGTTCGCCCGCCTCGGGGACCGCGCCGGAAAGCTTCCCCTGCACCTTGTAGCGGTCCCGAAGCTGCATCTCGATGACGCCGTAGGTCTCCTCCAGCACCAGTATCCGGTCGTGTTTCTCCAAAAGCTCCCCGGCGAAGGCGCTGTGCAGCGGGTAGGGCTGGATCACCTGATAGCAGCTAAGCCGCTCCCAAAGATCCAGGTCGGAAAGCGTCTCCTTCAGGTAGCTTGCGGCCGGGCCGGAGGCGACCACCGCCAGGCGGCTTTCGGTCTGCGGGTTCAGGCGGCGCGGCGCGCTCGGCTCATAGGCCGCGATCTCGGCGAGTTTTCGATTCAGCTCGAGATGGAGCTGGTAGCGGAATTTGGGGGTCGCCGCCCAACGGGACGGGTTCTTCTCGAAGGCGGCCACCCTGTTCAGGCGTTCCACCGGCAACAGGGCGATGTCCTGACAGGCGTGGCAGACCCGGGTGGTCGGGCGGAGCATGACCGGAATGGAGAAGCGCTCGGAAAGCTGAAAGGCGAGGCCGGCCAGTTCGCGGGCCTGCGCCGGGGAATCGGGATCGAGCACCGGGATCTTGGCCAGCATGGCCATGAGCCTGCTGTCCTGCTCGGTCTGGGAGGAGTGGGGACCGGGATCGTCGGCGCTCACCACCACGAAACCGCCGACCACGCCCAGGTAGGCGGCGCTCATCAGGGGATCGCTGGCCACGTTCAGCCCGACCTGCTTCATGGCGGTCATCGCCCGCAGCCCGGTCTGGCTGGCGGTATAGGCGATCTCGAAGGCCACCTTCTCGTTCACCGCCCATTCCAGGTGCATGGCCACCTCTTCCTGCTGCTGCCAAACCATGACCGCGCCCAGGATTTCCGAGGCGGGAGTGCCGGGATAGGAAGTGGCCACCACGCAGCCGCTTTCCACCACTCCCCGCGCCAGGGCCTCGTTTCCCTGCAACAGTTTCTTTTGCTGTTCTGCCATCGACATGCAAGCCACCTCGGTCGTATTTTGCGCAATCGGATAAAGTCCGGCATTTTCACGCCGCTGCGGACAATTGTCAACCGGAAATTGGCTATCGGGAAGGACCGGAAGCTTCCTCCCCTTTGCGGGGAGGGTCGGGGGGGTGAAGGCGAGTCAGTTTAGCAGGCAGGTCCGCAATTTTCGATGGCCCTCCTCATTCGGGTTCTCATACTCTCGGCAAATTTCCGATCGCTCTCCACTCGGCAGAGGAAATTGGTCGAAGACAGGGCAATGCAGTTGTCCACCAGGAACAGGTAATAGCTTTCTTCATCCTCATTCGGGATGATCACCCTGATTTTCTGAATCGTAAACTCGGTATTGCTTTGATTGATCAGCAGACAATCGGGATATTCAGTTTTAATCAGGCACAGCTCTTTTGGCCCAACATGTAAAACGTCGGTAACAGCTCCCAATGTATCTCACCTCCCCCTTAGTGGATATGATCAAATTTCGCAGGGGCATCAGCCCGACGCGGCGCTGCGCTCCATTGTCTCGCTGACTTCGCGGAACGCTCTCAGCTTTTCCAGGGACCTCATCTCGATCTGCCGGATCCTCTCACGGGTGACGCCGAAAATGAGACCGATGGTGTCCAAGGTCTGCGGTTCCTTGTCGTACAGGCCAAAGCGCAGGCTCAGCACCTTCTTCTCCGCCTCGTTCAGGGTAGGAAGCCACTTGGACAGCAGTTTGAATTTGTCCAGGTCCTCCAAAAGCGCAGCAGGGGAGACGGTCGAGGTGTCTTCCAGTGTGTCGATCAGGAAATAGTCGCTGTTTTCACCCATTGGCCGCTCCATGGAAAAGTCCTTCTTCAACAACAGCGAGAGCCTCAGCACGTAGGGGAGTTCCATGCCGAGCGCATCCGCCACCTCCTGGCCGGTCGGCTCCCGGTTCATCTTCTGCCCCAGTTGGCGGGTCGCCCTGCGCATCTTGCCGATATCGTCGGAGATATGCACCGGCAGCCGAACGGTGCGCGTCTGGTTGGCCAAGGCCCGCTCGACGGACTGCCTGATCCACCAGGTGGCGTAGGTGGAGAAGCGGCACTCCTTGGAGAGCTTGAAACGCTCCACGGCCTTGATCAGCCCGACGTTCCCTTCCTCGATCAGATCCAGAAGCGGCAGCCCTCGATTTATATAGCGCTTGGCGATCTTCACCACGAGCCGCAGGTTGCTGACGATCATCCGCTCCCGGGCAGCCTTGTCGCCCCGAGCGACCTTCGCGGCCAACTCCCTTTCCTCGGCGCAGGTCAAAAGCTGGCTCCTTCCGATCTCGCGCAGGTAGATCTTGATGGCGTCGTCAAAATGCTCGACCGTCGCCTTGGCCTTCGCCTCGTCCTCCTCCGGCCCGCTCTCGTCCTCCTCCGGCCCACCCTCATCCTCCGGCTCGCCCGCTTCGTCGTCCTCGACCGGCTCTTCCGCCTCTTCGACGTACTCAAATGCCAGCGCGCCCAACCCCGGCCCCTCATTCGGAAAACCGGAATGCTTCCCCTCCCACAACGCGTCGTTTTGCATGCGAACCTCCTCGGCGGCCGGCGATCTCCGCCCCGAGCTTCAAGGGCGTCTCTTCATCCCGCCGTTATTTCACGAATCGAGCCATTATAACAAACTCATCCAATATGCCTAATATCAAAAAGATACCGCTACCTGCGTTTTCGGGACGGGTGCGAAAAAATAACGTCAGTCGAAGCGAGTTTCGCCTCAACAGGCTTAAACTGCGGCACATTCTACCCCTGCAAAAATTTTGGCACCTGTATAATTTCGGGCAACCTTCCTTGCCGGGTGGCGCGCAGCGAGACGGGGAAAAGGGAGCGTTGCGAGAAGCATGCGCTCTTTGGCCCTGTGAAATAGCGGGATCGAGCGGTGTCAACAGGGCGAACCGATCAAAAAGGGTTTCTTTCGGCGCTGGCATCGGTCCGTCGAGCTTAGAAGCGGAATGGACTTTGCTTTAGAGCACCCACCGGCTCGACCGCGATAGAACCCGCAAATGAAAAACCGCCTCTCTTAGTGCCCGCCCTTTTCAAAAAGGTATCCTAACAATCATGCAAGCATGCGGAATTAAAAAAATGCGTTCAAGGAGGCAGGTGTGAATGGAACCGAGGCTACGCGCGTTTCCGCCGTTTCACTGCTGTACGTCGAGGACGACCCGGACGCCAGAGAAGCGCTCGGCCGAGTCATTTCGGCAAACTTCCCGACCGCGCTGTTTTTTACCGCCGAAAACGGCGAAGCTGGGCTGGAGATGTTCAGGGCACACGGGCCGGATATCGTCTTGACTGATATAAGCATGCCGGTGGTCAACGGCATTGAGATGGCGCGCAAGATCCTGGAGTTGGACGCCGACGCCAAGATCATCGCCGTCACGGCAAGAAACCGCGAAACCGACCTGCTCGACGCCATTAATAACGGCATCAAACGGTACGTGCTGAAACCGGTGGACTTGGACGCCTTGTTCCAAGCCATAGAAGATTGCCTGGCGCTGGTCGCCTCGGGGCGGCAAAAGAAGACGCCTCACGAGGACAGGTCCAGCCGGCAAAACCCGGAACTGGAGCAGCAGCTGAATAAGGAACTGGAGCGCCTGAACGGGGAGTTGGAACAGCTCGTTTTAGAGCGTACCCTGGAGATGCAAGCCACCAAAGAGGAACTCGAAGCCTTCTGCTATTCCATAGCCCACGATTTGAGCACCCCTCTGCGCAGCATGAGTTGTTTCAGCTCGATCATGATGGAAGAGCACTCCGACAACCTGAGCGATGCCGGCAAGGAATACCTCAGACGCATCGGCTCCGCGTCGGTGAGAATGGGGCAATTGATCGACGACCTGCTGCATCTCTCCCGGGTGACGCGCAGCGAGTTGCGCCGGGAAAGGGTCGATCTCAGCGCTTTTGCCCATGACATCGTCGGGAGCTTTCGCGCCCGGCAACCGGAGGGCGGGGCTGACGTCGCCATCGAGGAAGACGTTGCAGCGGACGGCGATCCGGTTCTCCTCAGGCCCGCGCTGGAAAACCTGCTGGACAACGCCTGGAAGTTCGCCGGCGGCGAGCCGCTGCCGCGCGTCGAATTCGGCAGCAAATCTCAGCAGGGAGAAACCGTCTACTTCGTGCGGGACAACGGGATAGGCTTCGACATGGCCTATGCCGCGAAGATCTTCCTTCCTTTTGAAAGGCTGCACCGAGTCGGCGAGTTCGCTGGGACCGGCGTCGGTCTGGCCACCGTGCAGCGGATCGTCGCCAGACACGGAGGAAGGGTGTGGGCCACCGGGGAAGAAGGGAAAGGCGCGACTTTCTTTTTCACTCTGCGCGCGGCCGGGCATTTCTCCAACGACTAAGACCGAACCCGCGGCGCCGTTTCGAGACGACGAAACCGCCGCAGCGCCGCTTCGCGGCTTTATTTTATATTTTGACAGGGGCTTCGGGATGGAGTAAAACTTCTGGGCAGATTAATGAGTTGCAGAGCGACTATCGAATCCCAAGCGCTCGCATTCCCGGCGGGATTGCCCCGAAATTACCGGAGGCCACAGTGGCACAATCGGAACCAGGTGGAGAAGATCTCTTTATCGTCGGCATCGGCGCATCCGCCGGCGGACTGGTCGCGCTGCAGCAGTTTTTCGACCACATGCCCGCTGCCAGCGGCATGGCCTTCGTGGTCATTCAGCACCTCTCCCCCGACTTCAAGAGCCAGATGGACGAGCTCTTGAGCCGCCACACCTCGATGCCGATTCAAAAGGTCACCGAGAACATCGCCCTACGCCCCGATAACATTTACCTGAACGTCTCCATGACCCAGATGGAGGTGAACGACGGCAACCTGCTCTTGACTCAGGTTTCCCAGGATCAGCGGGTGGAACTCCCCATCGACGTCTTCTTCAGGTCCCTCTCCCGCCAGGCGGGCGTGCGGGCCGTCGGGGTGATCCTGTCGGGCACCGGCAAGGACGGCTGCGAGGGGGTGCGAGCCATTCACGACCGCGGGGGGGTGGTGGCGGTGCAGAGCCCGGAAAGCGCCCAGTTCCCGGCCATGCCCCAAAGCGCCGTCGATACCGGCGTCAGCGATTTCATCCTTCCCCCGGGCGAGATCCCGGCAATGCTCCTGGATCACGTAGACCACCATGCTCGCGTCGCGGCCAAGGAGAGGCGGGAACCGGAACCGCCGGCAGGCGACGACGACTACAGCGCCATCTTCGACCAGTTGCAGCACCAGTACAACCTGGACTTCGCCAAGTACAAAATAGGCACCGTCGGGCGGCGCATCAGGCGGCGCATGGGGTACCGCCGCCTGGAAAACGCGGCGCAATACGCCAAGATACTGGCCGGCGATCAAAACGAGCTCGACGACCTCTACCACGACCTGCTGATCGGCGTCACCGAATTTTTCCGCGACGACAAGGCCTTCGAGTGCCTGGAGTCCACCGTCATTCCCGAACTGTTCGCGTCGCTCCCCCCCGATCAGGACATTCGCGCCTGGTCGGCCGGCTGCGCCACCGGAGAGGAGGCGTACTCCCTGGCCATCCTGCTGGCGGAGAAGGCTTACGAGCTGAACTTCACCGGCAGGATCTGCGTCTTCGCCACCGACGTGCACAAGCGCCCGCTGGACGCCGCGGCCCTGGGGATGTTCGGCGCCGACCGTCTGGCCAAGGTCACCCCCGAGCGCCTGGAGCGCTTCTTCGTCGAGGTGGACAAGAACCTCTACAAGGTGAAGAGCGATTTGCGCAAACTTCTGACCTTCGCCCACCACGACCTGACCCGGGACATGCCCTTCTCCAAGCTCGATCTGATTTGCTGCCGCAACCTGCTGATCTACCTGCAACCGGAGACCCAGAAAAAGGTGCTGTCCCTGTTCCACTTCGCCTTGAACATGAACGGCATGCTCTTTCTGGGCAAAAGCGAAGGGATCGGCACGCTGGCGGGCGAGTTCGAGGTGGTCTCGGCGCAGAACAAGCTGTTCCGCAAGATCCGCGATCACAAATTGACGGTGGAGTTGGACCATAACCGCAAGGGGGCCGCGCTGGTCCTGCCGCGCAGCGGCGTGCAGCTGATAGCGCCGCCGCCGACCGGCCTCGACCGGCGCATGCTGTACGACTACGACAAGTTGCTGGAGAGGCATATCCCCCCCGGGGTGCTGATCGACGAGAATTTCCGCATCCTGCATTTCTTCGGAGACGTGGCGCAATTCCTGAGAACTCTTAGAGGGCGGATCGAAACCGACGTCCTCAGCATGACCGAGGGACATCTGCACATCGCCCTGAGCACCTCCCTGCAAAAAGTCAGGAAGACCGGGCAGCGCACCACCACGCGCAACATCCGCATCGTGAGGGGGGAGGAAGGTTGCCTGGTCGACGTGACGGTCGACCCGATCCCCAATGAAAAGGGGACCTCGGCCCATTACCACGTCTTCTTCGAGCGCATCCAGAAAGATCCGCTCCCGCTCCCGGAAGCGCTCACGGACGCGGAGCCGGAAACCTTCGAGCCAAACCTTTTCTATCGGCAGCACCTCGCCGACCTGGAACTGGAGTTGCAGAACACCCGGGCGGACCTCTCGGCCACCCAGGAGAACCTGCAGTCCACCAACGAAGCGCTGAACGCCACCAACGAGGAACTGCAGGCAGCCAACGAAGAACTGCAGTCGACCAACGAGGAACTGAACAGCGCCAACGAAGAACTACACAGCACCAACGAGGAACTGTACTCGGTCAACACGGAGTTCGAAAGGAGCAACATCGAGCTGAAACAGCTCAACGTCGATCTGGTTAATCTGCTGGCCAGCATCGACAGCGGCATCATCTTCCTCGACAAAGATATGAATATCCGCAAGTTCAATGCGGCCATCTCCTCGCTCTTCAAACTGCTGCCCCAGGACATCGGCCGTCCGATCGATCACATCGCCTACCAGTTGGCCGATCAAAACGAGCTGCTGTCCGACATCGGCTGCGTGCTGAGCGCCGGCAAGGCCATCGAGAAGGAGGTGCACACCAGGGACGGGGACTGGCTCTTGAGCCGCATCATGCCCTTCAGGTCCGAAGAAGGCCCCAGGGAGGGGGTGGTGATCACCTTCGCCAACGTCTCCCGGGTGAAGCAAGCCGAGTTGCACGTAGGCAAGCTAAACGAAGAGTTGGCCAAACGCATCGAGGAGCTGGAAGCGACCTACCGCAAACTGGAGGAGCAGAGCGAGGAGCGCATCCAGGCCATGGAACAACTGCGGCAAAAAGACCATTTGATGGTCCAACAAAGCCGGATGGCGGCCATGGGCGAGATGCTCGGCAACATAGCCCATCAGTGGCGCCAGCCGCTGAACGTGCTGGGACTCCAGGTGCAGGAACTGCGCATGGCCCATAAGCACGGCAAGTTAACCGAGGAGCTCCTCAACAAGGGGGTGGACAAGTCGCTGCAACTGATTCAGCACATGTCGCAGACCATCGACGACTTCCGGGACTTTCTGTCGTTCGACAAGGAAAAAAGACCGTTCAAGGTGAACGAGGTCATCAAGAGATCGATCTCCCTGATCGAAGGCACCCTCAGGGAGCGCAACATAACCATCGAGGTCCATGCCGGCGGAGACCCGCAGATCAACGGCTACCCGAACGAATACGGGCAAGTGCTGCTCAACATCCTGATGAACGCCAAGGACGCCTTCACCGCCGCGGAGCCTCGGCAGGCGCGCATCGCGGTGCGCTCCTTCAGCGAGGGCGGCAAAACGGTGGTGACCATCACCGACAACGCGGGGGGGATCAACGAGGAGATCATCGGCAAAGTTTTCGACGCCTATTTCACCACCAAACCATTGGGCAAAGGGACCGGCGTCGGCTTGTTCATGTCGAGCACGATCATCGAGAAAAGCATGGGGGGCCGTCTCAGCGTGCGCAACGTCGAGGGGGGCGCCGAGTTCAGGATCGAGGTCTGAGATGACCCACGAAGAGGCAGGGCCGCGGATTTCGATGCTGATCGTGGAAGACGACCAAGTGGCAGGCGACCTCATCGCTCGCATGCTCGCCATGGTGTTCCCCGATGCCGCCATTTACCGGGCCGCCGACGGCGTTTCCGGGAAGGAGCTTTTCAAGGAGCATCTCCCCCCGATCGTGATCACCGACGTCAGCATGCCCCGCAAGGACGGCATCGAGATGGCCCGGGAGATGAAATCCCTGCGACCGGAGACGAAAATCATCGTCCTCACCGCGTACAGCGATGCGGCGTTTCTGGAGCAGTTCAAGGAAATAGGGTTCCACGCCTACCTGTACAAGCCGCTCGACCTGGAAAAGTTGCTCGCGGCCCTGGAAGGCTGCCTGGTCGAGGAGTACTAGGTAGTGGGGGGCTTAGGGGAGGGAAAGGTGTCGATGATGCGGCGCAATCACGCCGTGACCAGCATGGTCTCGACGCGGTTGCGGCCGTTTTGTTTGGCCCGGTAGAGCGCCTCGTCCGCCTGGCGAAACAGAGAATCGACGCTGTCGATCTGGGGGGAGGGAAAGGTGGCCACGCCCGCGCTGACGGTGACGGTCATGTCTTCCATGGGCGACGGGAAGGAATATTCCAGCACCGCCTGCCGCAGCCGCTCGGCCACCATCACCCCGCCATGCAGCGAGGTGCCCGGTATCACCAGGACGAACTCTTCTCCGCCGTAGCGGGCCGCGCTGTCATAGACGCGCAACTGGCTCTGGGCCAGGCTGGCGACGGCCGCCAGCACCACGTCGCCGTTTTGGTGGCCGTAGGTATCGTTCACGGTCTTGAAATAATCGATATCGACGATGATCAGCGACAGGTGCTCGTTCTTGCGGCGCGCCCGGAAAAATTCTCCGTCCAGGATCTCCGCCAGGTAGCGCCGGTTGAAAAGATTGGTGAGGTGATCGATGTTGGTGAGTCTCTTCAGCAGTTCGTTGGCCTTTTTCAGCTCGTCCTGCAGGGACTTGATCTTCAGTTGCACCTTGACCCGCGCCACCAACTCGCCGGAGTCGAAAGGCTTGGTGAGGTAATCGCTTGCTCCCTGTTCCAGCCCTCTGATCTTGGAATTGAAGTCCATCATGCCGGTCAGCATGATGATCGGCACTCCCTGCAGTTCCGGCCGGGCGTCCACCAACTGCAAAAACTTGAAGCCGTCCATGCGCGGCATGTCGACGTCGCAGATGACCAGGTCGGCCTTGGACTCTATCAGGGTCTTGAAGCCTTCCAGGCCGTCCTTGGCTTCCTTATAGCGATCAAAAACCGCCACCTCTTTCAGCGTGCGCAACACCTGTTCTCGAATTGCAGCCGAGTCATCAATCACAAGCACGCAGCTGGACATGTGAGAATCTCCCATCGACATAACATGAAAATCTAAGGTGCTACTTTTTGAAAGGCTTGAGGAAAACGTAGATGATAAGCAGAAATGGAAAGGAAGACAAAGCCCCCTCCATGTTTCCCCTAAAAAACTGCCAGGTGCCAAAACTGATTACCGATAGCGAAAACAGCATCATGAAGATTGCCGCAGGTCTGTTCATAGGGACGGATAGTAACCATATGAATTGCCGTTGTCCAGACATTTAATCCGAAAATAAAGGTCGCCGCCGCCGAAGCCGGCGCACCACAAGGGGAGCGTCGCTGCCGGGCTCTCAGCTAGGGAGTGTTCCAATCCCAGCAGAACCTCAGTTCATCGTGGGCGACCACCAATTCGCAGTAGGTTTTCTTGAGCACCGCATGGTTCGCGGCCGCGTCCACCTCCTCCTGCGCCGTGGTCTCGATCCGGGAATCCGGCAGGTCCATGCTCTTCTCGAAGACCCCCTCGATGATCCCCTCTTTCCAACCGGATTTCTTGAGCGAATCCTTGAAGAGCGCCACATGAATGACGTTGTTGTCGCCGAAGTCTATCAGCAAAAGCACGTTCCTGGACATCACCTTACCTCCGTGGCCGCCTGCAAGCTCCGATCGGACTCGAATTCCACTTCTCTGCCGGTCACCGGGTCCCGAAATCTAACCGCCTTGGCGAGAAGCTGCAAAGGCTTGGCGAAGTCGTCGGGCCGTTCAGGTTGCAGGTCGGGATAGTACCTGTCGTTTAGTATCCCGAATCCTATCGCGCTCATGTGCAGTCGCAGTTGATGGGTCTTGCCGGTCAACGGCTGCAAGACGAATCGCGACACTCCGTCTTCTCTTGCCACCAGCCGCAGCAGGGAACGGGCGTTCACCGGGCCGGGCTCGGTCTTCATCCTGAACCACGGCTCGCCCTTGACCATCCTGTTCTCGACCAGCCATGCCGCCTTTTCACCGTCGCCGCAGCCCGCGGAAAGGGCGTGATAGCTTTTCTCGACCTTGCCGCTGCGGAACAGCTCGCCGTACAGGTCGCGGGTTTTGCTGTTCATGGAGAACAACACGATGCCGGCGGTCTCCCTGTCTATGCGGTGGATCGGCACCAGATCGTGGTTGCCGGTGCTCTTTCTCAGCCGGTGCAACAGGCACTCGTCGACATAAGGCCCGCCGGGCGTCACCGGCAGGAAATGCGGCTTGCAGGCGACCAGCAGCTCCGAGTCCTGGAAAAGGATCTTCTCCGAAAAAGGGATGACCTGTTCTTCGGACACTTCCCTGAAGTAAAAGATCCTCTTTTGAGGCGCGTACTCGCTGGCAGTGGTAAGGGGAGATCCATCTTCGCCGAGGACTTTTCCTTCGGCGATGCGTCTCTCCCAACTGCTTCGCTCTATCTTGGGAAATCTTTCGGAAAGAAATGACAGCACCGAAGGATACGGTTTGTCTACTTTGGGCATGGTGACGGTGGCGGCATACTGTGATCTTGCCATATGAAAATCCTTGTGCCAGATCTCAGTTGAGAATGTGACTGAATCCTCTGCCGGTTCTCCACTCTCAGCGCCGAAAATGACGACTTTTGTCAGTAACTGGAGTTCCTTGACCGTCGAGACGCCCCGAAAGCAGAGCGAAGCATATCACGTAAAGGCTGGCGGGGCAATCCTGACAACAGGCTCTCCGGGTGAGCGGCGCTCGGGTTCTCGGCTATTGTCGGCGCCGCGGCCTATGTGCTATACATGGCGAATGAAATTCATCGCTGACCTGCACATTCACTCCCACTACTCCCGCGCCACCAGCCGGGATCTCACCCCCGAGTCACTCTGGAAGTGGGGACAGTTGAAGGGAATCCGCCTGCTGGGAACGGGCGATTGCACCCACCCGGGCTGGCTCGGCGAACTGGAAAGCAAGCTGGTCGCCAGCGACTGCGGCCTTTTCTCTCTGCGCGAACCGCCAAGGGACGCCGACGTGCCGGCCAGCTGCAAAGCCGAGGTTTCCTTCCTTATCTCCGGCGAAATCAGTTGCATCTATCGGAAGGCGGGGAGAACGAGGAAGGTGCACTGCCTGGTCCACCTTCCCGATTTTGCCGCGGCGCACCGATTGAACCAGGCCCTGGCGCGCATCGGCAACCTCGCCTCGGACGGCAGGCCGATCCTGAAACTGGACGCGAAAGAACTGCTGCGGATGGTGCTGGACGCCTCGCCCGACGCCATGCTGATCCCGGCCCATGCCTGGACGCCGCACTTCTCGATCTTCGGGGCGGCCTCCGGCTTCGCCTCGCTGGCGGAATGCTTCGACGACCTGGCCCCGCAGGTCCACGCCATCGAAACCGGCCTTTCCTCCGATCCCGCCATGAACTGGCGACTGTCGGCGCTGGACGGCGTCACCCTGGTCTCCAACTCCGACGCCCACTCCCCGGCGAAACTCGGGCGGGAGGCGACCGTCTTCGACACGGAGCTCTCCTACCGCGGCGTCTATTCGGCCATCGCCGGCGGGAGGGGGGTGGCGTCCACCATCGAATTTTTTCCGGAGCAGGGGAAATATCACGCGGACGGCCACAGGGGGTGCGGCGTGAGGCTGTCGCCGGCGGAGACCATCGCCCATGGCTACCGCTGCCCTGCCTGCGGGAAAAAGGTGACGGTCGGGGTGCTGCACAGGGTGGAATTGCTGGCGGACAGGGCTCAAGGGGCGAGACCGGCCGGCTCGCCCCCCTTTCAATCGGTGATTCCGCTGCTTGATCTGATCGGCTGGACGCTCGGGGTCGGCACGGCGTCCAAGCGGGCGCAGGCCCTGTACTTCGACCTGCTGAGACAGATGGGCAACGAGTTCCACATCCTCAGGGACGCGCCCCTGGATGCCATCGGCGCGGCCTCTTCGGCGGCTCTGGCAGGCGGCATCGGCGAGATGCGGGCCGGCGAGGTGCGCATCTCTTCCGGCTACGACGGCGAATTCGGGAAAATTTCGCCAAGTTGCTTGGCCGCCGGCGCCTGAAGCCGAGACCGTTTTCCCGGCTTGCCCAATCGGGCATGAAGCCGATACAACTTACGCTACTTCAGCAACTCTTCCAGCTTTTGGATGTCGGCGCCCATAACCTGCTGGCCTTTGATGAAGAAGGCCGGGGTTCCCTGGATGCCGATTTTTTTCGCCAAAGCCATATGTTCCTGGGCCAATTCCTTCACGGCGTCGCTGGCGGGCTTTGCCGAAGCAGGGATCTCCTGGCCGAGCATCATGGCGTCGTACGCCTCGACCTTGTTCTTCGCCCCGAGTATGTACTGGATTTTGGTGATGGCCGCAGGGTGGGCAAGCGGCGCAAAGAATATGTACTGGGTCACGTCGGTCCGTTTGGTAAAATACTCGGCGGCCTTGCGGCAATAAGGGCAATCGGGATCGGTGAACTCGATCACCACATGCTTCCCTTCGCCGATCTTGACCGCCTTGTCCAGGGGGAGATCCTTGACCAGCCTCGCCGCCAGTTCGCCCTTGCGCTCAGCCGTGTGATTCCTCAGATCCTTGCCGTAAATGTCTCCGGCCACGATCAGATCCTTCGCCGGGTAGTAGTACAGTATGTTCTGACCCGACACTACCTCGTAAAGACCGGGTATCTCGCTAGGAGAAATGCTGTCCACCTTAACCTGCGGAAAAGCGGCGCGGATAGCGGCCTCGGGTTTGACCGCGTCGGAGGAAGCGAATGACGCGCCGGCAACGACAAGCAGCGCCGCTCCGGACAAAACACCTGCAAGATACTTCTTATTAAAGGACATACCACGCCTCCGTTGAGTATTAGTTGAGTCCATAAGGGGACTTAAGCGGTCACTTTAGCACAATCGCAAAAAAAATGCCTTCAATAAAATGAAAGCGTCGCAGGTTCAAGGACACCTATTTCCGTAGGTCGCGTTGAGGTACGAAACGCGACGTCGCATCGGCGCCACGGTCGCAACGTCGCGTTTCACGATGAAGCCGTTCAACACGACCTACAAATGCGCGCGAAGCGCTTCGTCCGCACAGTCGGCCACGGCATCGAAGGCGGCCGCCGCGGCGCCCAGCACCCCGGCGTCATCGCCCAACTCGCACTTGACGATGCTCGCCCGTTGGCCGGGAATGGCGAAGGCGCGGGCCAGTATCTCTCGACGCATGGGAGCCGCCAGCAACTCGAAACTCTCGGCGACGCCCCCGCCCAAGATGATCGCCTCCAGGTTGAGAAGGTTCAGCACCCCCGCGGCGGCTATGCCGAGATAGCGTCCCGCCTCCTGAAAGGCCGCGGCTGCTTCGCCGTCGCCCTGCAGGGCGCGGGCGGCAACGGCGGCCGCGCCCTGCCCCTGCCCCTGCCCCTGCCCCTGCCCCTGCCCCTGCCCCTGCCCCTGCCCCTGCCGCCCTGCCGCCGCCGGCAAGGCGTGGGAGGCGATCGCGGTGGCGGAGGCGTACTGCTCCAGGCATCCCTTGTTGCCGCAACCGCACGGCCGCCCGTTCGGCTCGACGGTGATATGACCGAACTCGCCTGCGGCGCCGTCAATGCCGGTCCAGAGCCGGCCGTCCAGGATGAGCCCGGCGCCGACGCCGGTGCCGATGGTCAGCAAGAGCGACGACCGGTAGGGCCTGCCGGCGCCGAAGCGCCGCTCGCCGAGGGCGGCGGCATTGGCGTCGTTCAGGGCCAGCACCGGCAGACCGATGCCGGAACCGACGGCCCGGGCCAGGTTCAGCCCCTCCAGCGGCAGGAGGTTGACGCTGCAACTGAGCACCCCTTCGCCGGTCAGCACCCCCGGCAGGCCAAGGCCTACCGCCAGCACTCGGGCGCCGTCCGCTTCCGCCTGCGTTTTCATCCCGCCCAGCACCATGAGCAGACGCGACAGAAACGAGGCGCTGCCGGCAGCGATGTCGGTCGGCTGGCTCTCCCGCTTGAGGATGCTGCCGCCACGGCTCACCAACGCGCAGCGCAGATTGGTGCCCCCCACGTCGACCCCGATACAGACCTTCTCCATCACGACTTCACCTCCCCGACTGCCTCGGCAAAGAAGGGAAGCAGGCGATCATAGGTGGCAAGCAGCGCCTCGGGGAGCACCCTGGTCTCGGCCACCACCAGCATGAAACTGCCGTCTCCGTTCCAGCGCGGCACCACGTGCAGATGCAGATGGTCCTTGACGCCTGCGCCGGCCGCCTTACCCAGATTCATGCCCACGTTGAAGCCGTCCGGCGCGCTGGCGCGGCTGAGCACCTCCCGGCAAAGCGCGGCGCCCCGAAACATCGCCAGCATCTCGGCGTCGGAAAGCCCGCCGAGCTCGGCCGTGTGCCTGTTGGGCACCACCATCAGGTGCCCGTTGGTATAAGGATAGCGGTTCAGCACGATCTGCACCAAGGGGGTGCGCCGCAAGACCAACAGCTCCCGGTCGTCTCCCGGCCGGCAGAAGATGCACCCCGTATCTTTCTCTTCGGTGAGATATTCCATTCTCCACGGCGCCCAGAGCCTGTCCATGTCCCCTCCCTTCCGCCTCACTGCTGCATTTCTTAGACGATGCTGAGCGAATTATCGGACAAATGCCCCGATTTTACAACAACCGTCTGAGCGGCGGCCAAGGCCTGTATTCCATTTCACGGGAATACCTTGACACGGCGCGTGCCTGAGGTTTACTACTCCGTTAGCGCAATTCATTTAACCACTGCTCAT
The DNA here is from genome assembly GCA_903925075.1 of uncultured Geobacter sp. Classification (GTDB taxonomy): domain Bacteria; phylum Desulfobacterota; class Desulfuromonadia; order Geobacterales; family Geobacteraceae; genus Geomonas. Next base: position 29,424 of record CAIYDQ010000352.1, on the reverse strand, counting down.
TCGACTACCCCTCGCCCGGCAGCTACAGCATCCAGACATTGCTCACCCACCCGCGCTCTCCCGGCTGTGAGGGCGCCATCGGCCAACCTACGTTAAGGAGCAAGTAATGAAAAAAATGGACGCACTTGAATATCACTCGACGGGGCGCAAAGGAAAGATCGAAGTGATCTCCTCCAAGCCGTGCCTCACCTCCCGCGACCTGTCGCTGGCCTACACCCCCGGCGTCGCCGAACCGTGCCTGGAAATAGAGAAAAACCCGGAGGACGCCTATAAATACACGGCCAAGGGAAACCTGGTGGCCGTGGTGTCCAACGGCACGGCGGTGCTGGGTCTGGGCAACATCGGCGCCATCGCCGGCAAGCCGGTGATGGAAGGCAAGGGGGTGCTCTTCAAACGCTTTGCCGACGTCGACGTCTTCGATCTGGAGGTGAACACCGAGAACCCGGACGAGATCATCAAGGTGGTGCAACTGCTGGAACCGACCTTCGGCGGCATCAATCTTGAGGACATCAAGGCGCCGGAGTGCTTCTATATCGAGGAAGAACTGAAAAGGACCATGAACATCCCGGTGTTCCACGACGATCAGCACGGCACGGCCATCATCTGTTCGGCTGCCTTGATCAACGCGGTCATGCTGGTCAACAAGAAGATCGAGGAGATCAAGATCGTGGTCAACGGCGCGGGCGCGGCCGGGGTGGCCTGCGCGAACCTGGTGATATCGCTGGGAGCGCGCCAGCGGAACGTGACGATGTGCGACACCAAAGGGATCATCTACAAGGGTCGCGCCGAGGGGATGAACCCTTACAAGGAGCGGCTCTCGGTGGAGACCGAACTGCGCACCCTGGAAGAGGCGATGCAGGGGGCGGACGTCTTCATCGGCGTCTCCGCCAAGGGCGCGGTTACCCGGGAGATGGTGCGCGCCATGGCCAAAGACCCGATCATCATGGCGATGGCCAACCCCGACCCCGAGATCACCCCGGAAGAGGCGCTCTCGGTCCGCTCCGACGTGATCATGGCCACCGGCAGGTCGGATTATCCCAACCAGGTGAACAACGTGCTCGGCTTCCCGTTCATCTTCCGCGGCGCGCTCGACGTGCGCGCCAGCACCATCAACGAGCAGATGAAGAAGGCGGCCGTGATGGCGCTGGCGGAACTGGCGCGGGAGGATTGCCCGGACTCGGTCTGCCGCGCCTACGGCAACGAGAAATTCTCCTTTGGCCGCAACTACATCATCCCCAAGCCTTTCGACCCCAGGGCTTTGCTGAGGGTGGCGCCCGCCGTGGCCAAGGCGGCCATGGATTCCGGCGTGGCGCGCCTGCCGATCGAGGACATGGACAAATACACCGAGTCGCTGGAAGCGTTGCAGGGGAAGGCGAAAGAGACCATGCGCCTGATCATCAACAAGGCCAAGTGCGATCCCAAGAAGATCGTCTTTCCGGAGGGGGACAACGAGAAGATTCTCAAGGCGGCCGGCGCGCTGATCGAGGAGGGGATCGCCCAGCCGATACTGATCGGCAGCAGGAAAAAGGTGTTGGACAAGATGGCGGAGCTGGGCATGGATCTGAACGTGACCATCATCGACCCGGAGGATTCCGAACTCACCGAAGGATACGCCCAGGAGTTGTATCGCCTGCGCCAGCGCAAGGGGGTGACCTTGTCCGAGGCGCGCCGCATCATGCGCCGCAAGTCCCGGAACCATTTCGGCTCCATGATGGTGCACATGGGGGATGCGGACACCCTGCTGTCCGGCATCGACGCGCACTACCCGGAAACGATCAGGCCGGCCCTGGAGGTGATCGGCAAACAGGCGCAGCTAAGCGGCGTACACGGCATGTACATGATGATCTTCAAGAAGGGGATTTATTTCCTGGCCGATACCACGGTCAGCATCGAACCCAGCGCCGAGGCGCTCGCCGAGACCGCCATACTGACGGCGGAAAAGGTGCGGCTCCTGGACATAGAACCGCGCATCGCCATGCTCAGTTTCGCCAACTTCGGCTCGGTCAACCACGCGCTGGCGGTGAAGGTGAAAAAGGCGGTGGAGCTGGTGAAGCAGCAGGCGCCGGGGTTGGAGATCGACGGCGAGATGCAGGCGGACACGGCGGTGACCCCGGAACTGCTGGCCAACTACCCGTTTTCATCGCTGACCGGCCCTCCCAACATCCTGATATTCCCGGACCTCAACTCCGGGAACATCTGTTACAAGCTGTTGCACCATCTGGGCGGGGCCGAGGCGATCGGCCCGATCCTGATGGGGATGAACAAGCCGGTCCACGTGCTGCAGCGCGGCGACGACGTCTCCAACATCGTCAGCATGGCGGCAATCGCCGTGGTCGACGCCCAGAGCGTCTGATGCACTTCAAATTCAAAGGCCCGCACACGAATTAAACGGATCGGACGGATAAAAACAGATCAACCGCAAGTCTTTGGCTTACCCCAAAGCATCGCCGTATCCGACTTTATCCGTTACCTCCGTCTAAACCGTGTGCGAGCCTTTGATCCTAGAAATCTTCATCTTCCGGATCCAGATCGATAATCTCGAAAGCCTCGTCGCCGGTCAGCTCCGAAAGCCTGCGCGTCACGTCGTGGAAAGCGGGATCGATCTTCTTGACCTCGCGGTACAGACGGATCGCCATCTCCACGTCCCCCGTTTTCTCGTAAAAAAAAGCCAGCTCGTAAGCGAGACACATCCGCTCCTCGACCGACAGGACCTCCAGCGCGCGCCCACGCTGCAGGAGTTCCTCGGCCTTGGCGGGTTCGCCCTTTTCGCGATAGCAGATGGCTTGCAACGTCAGGCAGTCCAGCCGGCGCTGTGGATTCGCCGCGGCAAGGGTAAATTCCTTGATCGCCTCGCCGTAAAGCCCCATCTCCTTGTAGCCGATGCCCAAATCGTAATGCGACTCAAGCTCCAGGCGATCGATAACGGAATCGGCATCGGCATCCGGGGCCGGATAAATCTCCTCCCAGCCGCGCAATTGGCGGGGTGTAGTTGGTCCGGGACCGGAACCGGCGGCAGTTTCGGCTTCTGGTCGCGCCGTCGGTCCACCGAAATCTACCAGATCTTCAGGCTCTTCGGTCAACTTCAAATCAAATGGACCTTCGTCGTCAAGCTCGATTTCCATCTCCTGCGGCAAATCCTCAACCGGAATCGGAGCCGGAACCGGAGCCGCTGCCGGAGTCGGAATCTGAGCCGCAGCCGGAGCGGCAGCCGCAACTGGAGCCGCGGCCGGAGCCGCAGTCGCGGAATCGCGGAGGTGAGTCGGGTCGGTTGCGGCAGATTGTTCCTTTGCCGGAGCCGCCTGCGCCTCATAAAAATCCAGATCGAGGGAAAGATCAAGGGTCAGTTCGATCTCGACATCTTTCGCGGCAGCGGTGGCAGGGACCGGGGGATCGTCACCAAGATCCAGTTGTATTTCTTCCTCCCAAGGGAAAGGGAGAAATTGCGGCGACTTGGCCAGCTCCGGAGCGGCGGCGCCGGTCGGCGCTGGATCTGCCCAAGCGTCACCAAAAGCGCTCGGCAGCTCGCCCGCCGCGGTCGTTGCCAAGGAGGCAACCGAGGTAACTGCGGGTTGCGGCCCGCCCTGTCCCGCCGACCCTGCCGCTGCCGGAGCATGTTTTCGAGCGGATCGCTTTTCCCCGGACGGTTGCGGCAACGGAGAGTTGTTTTCATTGGCCGCGGCCGTTGACGACGGCAGCACCGCTTGATGTTGCGACGCTCTTTGCTGACTGGTTTCATGCTGTACTGCATGCGGATCGGTTCCATGGTGCACGGATTCATGGTGCACGGCTTCATGGCGCACAACTTCATGTTGCACCGCTCCATGGTGCACCGCTCCATGGTGACTCCCGGCATGCTGCGCCGCTGCATGCTGCGCCGCTCCATGCGGAGCCGTTCCATGCTGCGCCGCATCCGGCTGACTCGCGCTGCCCGCTTGCTGCTGGCCGGCTTCTTGACCGGGGAATAGCTGCGCCATCCGGCTCGCTACCTTGTGCGCCGCCTCGGCGTGCCCGGCTGACTGCAGCTTGCTCAACAGCACGTCGAAAGCTGCGCGGGAAGCATCGTTGTTGCCCGTGGCGTGCAGCAGCTCGGCGTACTTCAGGCGCGTAGCGGCGTGATCGCCGTCCACCTCCACCATCTGCTGAAGCACCTTGAGCGCCTCAGGCCAAGAGCCTTCCTTCTCCAGGCGCGCCACCACCTGGCCGTATTCCGCCATGGCGTTGCCGGTCAGCCCCTGCTTGTGGTTGAGCGAGGCCAGGGTGAGGGCTATTTCGATGCTGTCGGGGGAAAGTCGCTGGATCTGCTTGTAGACGGCGATCGCCTTCAGGAAGTAGGAGTTGTCGGCGTAGTGCCTGCCGATGCCCTCATAGTGGCCGATCGCCTCCTGCTTGCGATTGTCCCGAACCAGGAGCTCGGCCAACTTCTGACGGTAGCGGATCTCCTTGGGGTCAAGGGCGACGATCTGCTGGTAGTCCTTGATCGCCTTGTCCAGTTGGCCCTTCAGCACGAAACGCTGGGCGCTGTCCAGCAATTTTTCTTTTTTTGAAGCCAATGCGTGTCCCTTGCTTATGTTACAAAATGGTCGCGCCTAAAATTAGAACAAAGCCGACAGCCTGTCAAGGCAGATGCGTCCCCACTCTGCCGACCAATCCATTAAGCCTCTCCAACTCTTCGGGTTGCAAACGCCGATCCCGATAAAGCGCCGCGCCATAGATCGCCACGAATTCCCGCAGCTGCGGATCGTCGACCTTTTCCGCCAAGGCGAACAGCCCCCCTTGCTCGACGCTCGCCAGAGGATAGCGCTTGCGCACCGCTCGCAGGAAGCGCTTGAGCACCCTCTCCTGCGCGCTGCCGGGGCGCCGCAGGTACAGAGCCAACAGGGCCGCCAGCGACAGCGCCACCAGCGCATAGCGGCCGACCGGCCGCCACCAGCCGGCGGGAAGCCGCAGCGAGCGCGCCTTGCCGCCCGCCGTCCTCACCAAGGCCAGCTGTTTTTCCAGATCGTAAATGACCACCGCCTTGTTCCAATAAAAGCCGACGGCATCGAGATAGGTGCGCATGCGCTGCGCCGCGCCTTCCCGGTGGCTGAAACCGATGGACCAGGCGGTGGGGTCGACGGTGAGCCAACCGCGCCCTTCCTGATAGGCCTCGACCCAGACGTGGGCCAGGTCCTCGGTAACCAGATAGTAGCCGCCCATCTCGTTGTAGCTCCCGCCGCGGTACCCCCCCACCAGGCGGGACGGCACCCCCGCCAGGCGCAGCAAAGTGGCCAAGGACGAGGCGAAGAATTCGCAGTTGCCCCGCTTTTTGACGAAGAGAAAGGCGTCCAGCGGATCGGCGCCGGTCGGAAGTCCCGAGGTTGCATAGGAGAGCCGCTGCTCGCGGAAAAAACGCTCCAAAAGCTTGAGTTTCTCCTGTGTCCCCAGACCCGGACGCGACAGCTCCCGCCCCTTGGCGCGCAACCTTTCGGACACGGTTTCCGGCAGCGTCAGATAGAACTCGCGGTCGATCCCCCCCGGCACGGCAATCGCCTCGGACAAGGTCGATTCCGCGTCGTATTTCACCCGCTTGTCCGGCGCGCGCTGGGCCGCGAACACCTTGTCCTCCGATTCCTGGTAGCGCGCGCCGGAAAGGGAGCGCGGGATGTTCAGGGACAAAAGGTACGGGTTGGTGGACGGCTCGGGATAAATTTCCTGGTGGACGCCGACTCCGCGCTCGATGCGCCTGCTTCGCTCCGGCGGGGTCGGCAATCTCACCCAGGCGTTGCCGCTGAAACCGTTCAGCACGATCCCCCGCCAGTAGAGCATCTCTTCCGGCACCCGGGCGCAGATGGCGCGCAATACGACGCTCTTAACTTCGGAGACGCTGGCGGAGCCGCCGGGGTCGACCTTGTCGCTGAAGCCGACGGTCTTGGGAGCGGAGCGGTTCAGGAAGTCCCAAAGCGGGAATTGGGTCCTCGGGAGCAGCACGAAGAGAAAGAGCAGGATCGGCAGGGAGGCCGCCGGCATCAAAGCCGAGACGCTCAGAGCCTTTTTCAGGTCGCTTTTAGACAGGACGATCTCGGCGTCGTGGGCGTGAAAGGTGAGGATCACCAGGGAGACCGCCAGCAGCAGCAACAGCAGCAGCAAGTAGATGAGAAAGAGCGCCGACAGGCTGTACAGGGAAGACGCGGCCAGGCAGAACAGGGCCAGGGCGAAGACCTGCAGACAGTTGCGGCCGCTTCTTTCGCCGAGCATCCTGATGGCGAGAAATACCACCAGCAGATCGGCGGTGATCAGGATCAGCCGGTCCATGGTGAAGCCGGAGGCGAAATAGAGAAAGAGGGCTATGGAGAGCGGGGTGAGGATGCGCCCGGAAACGACGCTGCCTCTTTTTTGCAGGTACAGCCCGACCGCCAGCGAGACCGGGAAGAACCAGCGGGCGAACGGTCCCAGGTACGGTTGCAGCGGCAGGTAACCGATGAGGGCGATGCAGACGGTGAGCGCGCCGAGGACGGACTTAATCCTTACCATAAACGGCAAGCTCCCCCAAAAGCGCCAATCTGTGCAACCGAGAAGCGGCGGGTGCCAGGACCCGCTCGCCGAGTTTCAGGCCGACCGGGCGCCCCCCTTTGATCAGGCGGTTGACCAGGTAGGCGCAGGCGGAGAGCCGCTGGTCGAGGCTATTGCCCGGAATGAGATCGAGCTCCAAGAGCACCGGTTCGTCCGCCGTGGCCGTCATCTCCTTCACCTTGAACACCTCGTGCTTGGCGGAGAGGCGCCAGTGGATCAGTTTCAGCGACTCCCCTCCCCGGTAATCCGAGATCTTCGCCAGGTCGCCGTCGTACCCTTTGGCCGTCGAGGAGCTTGCCTGCCCGGAGCCGGGCTTGCCCGCGGCAAACGGCCCGGACCAGGCGCGCGGCGCGGGAAAGACCGTGCACCGGCCGTCGACCCCGGCCCGCGTGAAGCGGACGAAGAAATTGACCGGAAAGGGGGAACTGATCACCGCCGTGGCGACGCTTTGCAGGCCGCGTTCGGGGAAGGCCAGGAGCAGCGAGCCGGTTTGCGGCTTGCCGGGGTCCAGCAGGATGAAGGAGGTGGGGTTGCCGGAGACGGTGGCGGTGACCAGAAAAGAGGGGAGCAATTTCTTCTTGTTCTCGATGCGGATCAGGACCTGCGTGGGGGTGCCGGCGTACAACTCGTCGGGGAAGCGGACGCTGACCGAGAGTCCGCGGATGTTCAGCCAGCCGAGGATCCCGGAGACCGCCATGAAGCCGAGCATGGCGGAGACGATGAGAAAGAGGAGGTTATTCCCCGTATTGACTGCAGCGACGCCCAAAAGCAGCGTGGACGCCACGTACAGACCGCCCCCCTTGGTGAGCTTTATGTGAGAGGGAGCGGTATCTCTTTGAGAATCGCGTTTAATATCTGCTCCTTGTCCACCCCTTCCTGCTCGGGGCGGAAGATCAGCCGGTGGGCGCAGACCACGCTCGCCACCTCCCGGACGTCCTCCGGGACCACGAACGCCCTCCCCTGCAAGTAGGCCGCGGCCCGGGCCGCGTCGACCAGTCCGATCCCGCCGCGAGTGGAGATGCCGGTCAGGATCAGCGGATGGTTGCGGGTCGCCTTGATGATGGCGTAGACGTAGTTAGTCACCTTTTCGCCCAGGTACACGCCGCTGCGCACGGCGCGGATCGCTTCCAGCAGATCCTCGCCGCTGACCATCGCCGGGATGTGCAGGATCTCGTCCCGGATCGAGCCGTGCATGAGGATCTCCTTTTCGATCTCCTCGGGCGGGTAGCCGATGCCGGTCTTCATGATGAAGCGGTCCATCTGCGATTCGGGAAGCGGGTAGGTGCCGACCTGTTCGAACGGATTCTGGGTGGCGAGCACCAGGAACGGGTCGGGAAGCTGGTAGGTGACCCCCTCGACCGTCACGCGCCGCTCTTCCATGGCCTCCAGCAGGGCGCTTTGGGTCTTGGGCATGGCGCGGTTGATCTCGTCGATCAAGACGATGTTGTTGAAGATCGGCCCCTTGATGAAGGTGAAGCGCCCTTCGACGCGGTCGAAGATGGAGAGCCCGGTGATGTCCGAGGGAAGCAGGTCGCTGGTGCACTGGACCCGGCCGAAGGAGAGGCCGAGAGAGCTGGCGAAGGCGAGCGCCATGGTGGTCTTGCCCAGTCCCGGGATATCCTCCAAAAGGATGTGTCCCCCGGTCAGGAGCGCCATCAGGCAAAGCCTGAGCGCCCTCCCCTTCCCCTTCAGGTGTTGCCCGGAAAGGTTGTCGAGGACCGCCACCATCCGGTCTCTTTTTGGCAGATCGCTCAACCCCACCTCCAGCCGCTTCGCGCGACTTCTCATTATACGAAATCGCACGCCTGGCTACAAGTTACAACTGTCCCATGAACTTGTGGGTTTGCGGTATGACCCGCACCTCCTTGAGGCGGCCGGCAAGCTCCTGGAACTCAAGAGCCCTCAGCGGGGAAACGGCGATGGTGCCGTCGGGAAGCGTCATCGGCTGCAGGATGAGCGGTATGGCGGGATCGATTTCGGCGATCATCTGGCAGGAGCGCTCGATCTCCCAATCCTCGGTGCTCTGATCGACCACCACCTTGACGTAGACGCTCCTTTGCGCGGCCAGTTGCAAAAAGGCCCGATGCTCGTCCCAGAGGTCGCTGCAGCCGGAGGACGAGGGGAGCTTGATGTCCATGCCGATGTAGTCCAGATGGGGAATGAGCGGGGCCAGGGCCTGGTGCAGGGTGCCGTTGGTTTCCAGGTGGATGGGAAGAAAGCGCCTGAGCTTTGGGAGCAGTTCCAGAAGGTGCGCGCCGTGCAAAAGCGGTTCGCCGCCGGTAACGCTGACGGAGTGGTGGATGCCGGGCCACCCCTCGGCCCAGCTCTCGATCAGCGCCACCACCCGCTCGCCGCTCATCGGGTTGCCGACCTTCAGGAAGTCGCGCCTTCCCGGCGTAAGTTCCAGGAGGCAATCCTTGGGCGCCTGGCTCATGCCCGGCGTGTCGCAGAAGGAGCAGTTGAGGTTGCACCCCGAAAACCTGACGAACGCCTGCCGCAGCCCGACCAGCACCCCTTCGCCCTGGATGGAGGAGAAGCACTCGACCATGGAGGCCGGGACGTTACTCATAGTAGCTGGCCGCGGCGAAGTCCGATTCCCAGACGGTGACCATCTCGAGCTTCACCTTGTCGGAGCCGAAGATCCTGGTCAGCTCGCCGTAGAGATAGCGGGCGATGTTTTCCGAGGAGGGCGACAGCTCGACGAAAGGGGCCAGTTCGTTCAGGTACTTGTGATCAAGCGTCTTCAGGAGCTCGTTGGTCTGTTTCTTGAGGATCTTGAAGTCGATCCCCAGGCCCGCCTTGTCCAGCTCGTTGGTGCTGATGGAGACCTCCACCTTCCAGTTGTGGCCGTGCAGGTTTTCGCAGTCACCCTGGTAGTTGGTCAGGTTGTGGGCCGCCGCGAAGGCGGTGTGTATGGTGAGACGGAACATGTCCCCTCCGTTGTAAATTTTTTTGCGCTGGCGCTCATAGTACCACGGCGCCTGAAGCCAGGTCCAGAAAAACACGGTCGGACCGAGGGTCGGACTCTGACCAGTCGGACCGGTCGGACCGGTCGGACCGGTCAGAGTCGGACTGGTCGGACCGGTCGAAAACCTCTTGCTAGCGCAGGCGCTGGATCTTCTCCAGGCTCTCCTCCAGCAGCCGTTTCTTGTTGGCGAACTCCGCGATCTTCTCGCGCTCCTTCACCACCACCTCGGCGGGCGCACGCTCCACGAAGCTCGGGTTCTCCAGCTTTTTGGAGAGGAAATCGATGTCCTTCTCGATCTTGGCGATCTCCTTGTTCAGGCGCTTCTCTTCTTCTTCGACGTTCACCAGGCCGCGCAGCGGCACCACGATCTCGACGTCGCCGGCGACCTGCAAGGAAGCCTCCGCCGGCCGCTCGATCCCCTGCCCGATGGCCAGGTCGGAAAGACGGGCCAGGCTCATCACGTAGGCCTCGTTCTTCTTCAAGAGCGCCAGGCTCTCGGCCGACTTGCAGTCCAAAAGGGCGGCGATCTGCTTGCTGGGCGGCACCTCCATCTCGCCCCGGATGTTCCTGATCCCCTTGATGACGTCCATCACCAGCTCCATCTCGGTGGCGGCGGGGCCATAAGCCGTCCACTCCTCGCGCGGCGTCGGATAGGGCGCGAGCATGATCGACTCGGGTCCGGCGCATTTGGGGAGCGCCTGCCAGATCTCCTCGGTGATGAAGGGCATGAAGGGGTGCAAAAGGCGCAACAGGTTCTCCAGGACCAGCCAGAGCACGTACTTGGCGCTCGCCCGGCGCTCGGCGTCCCCGTTGTAGAGGTCGTCCTTGACCAGCTCGATGTACCAGTCGCAGAATTCGCTCCAGGTGAAGCGGTACAGGTCGCTCGCCGCCTCGTTGAAGCGGAAGCCGGCCAGCGCCCCGTCGACGGAAGCCGCGGCCTCGTTCAGCCGGAACAGGATCCAGCGGTCGGCGTTGGAAAGCTTCAAGGAGGCGGGATCTACCGTCCCCGGTTCGAACCCTTCCAGGTTCATCATGGCGAAGCGGGAGGCGTTCCAGATCTTGTTGGCGAAGTTGCGGTAGCCGGCGATCCGCTCCTCGGCCAGCTTGACGTCGCGCCCCTGCGCCGCGAAGGCGGCCAGCGTGAAGCGGAAGGCGTCGGTGCCGTAGGCGTCGATCACGGTCAGCGGATCGATCACGTTCCCCTTGGATTTGCTCATCTTCTGTCCCTGGGAATCGCGCACCAGGGCATGGATGTAGACGTCGGTGAAGGGGACCTCGTCCATGAAGTGCAGCCCCATCATCATCATGCGGGCCACCCAGAAAAAGAGGATGTCGAAGCCGGTGACCAGGCAGGAGGTCGGGTAAAAGGAGGCGAGCTCCGGAGTCTTTTCCGGCCAGCCCAGCGTCGAGAAAGGCCAGAGGGCGGAGGAAAACCAGGTGTCGAGCACGTCGGTCTCCTGACGGATCTCGTCGGAGCCGCATTTCTCGCAGGCGGTCGGGTCCTCTTTGGCCACGGTGATGGCGCCGCAGTGGTCGCAAAACCAGGCGGGAATCCGGTGTCCCCACCAGATCTGGCGCGATATGCACCAGTCCCTGATGTTCTCCATCCAGTCGTAATAGGTGTTCTCCCACTGCGCGGGGACGATCTTGGTGCGGCCGTCCTTGACGGCGGCCAGCGCCTTCTCCGCCAGCGGCGCCACTTTGACGTACCATTGCAGCGACATGTAGGGCTCGACCACGGTCTTGCAGCGGTAGCAGCCGCCGACGGAGAGGGCGTGGTCCTGGATCCGCTCCAAAAGCCCCGCCGCTTCCAGGTCGGCCACCACCTGTTTCCTGGCCGCGAACCTGTCCATCCCTTCGTACTGCTTGCCGGCGGCATTGACCACGCCCGACTCGTCGAAGACGTTGATGCGATCCAGGTTGTGCCTCAGCCCCACCTCGAAGTCGTTGAAGTCGTGGGCCGGGGTGATCTTGACCACGCCGGTGCCGAACTCCTTGTCCACGTAGTCGTCGGCGACGATCGGGATCTCGCGGTTCACCAGCGGCAGCATCACCTTTTGGCCGATCAGGTGGCTGTAGCGCTCGTCGGCCGGATTGACGGCCACCGCGGTGTCGCCCAACATGGTCTCGGGCCTGGTGGTGGCGACCACCAGGAACTGGTCGCTCCCGACAACCGGGTAGCGCAGGTGCCACATGTGCCCCGCCTTCTCCTCGTGCTCGACTTCGATGTCGGAGAGCGCCGTGTGGCAGCGCGGGCACCAGTTGATCAGGCGGTTGTCGCGATAGATCAGCCCTTCGCCGTAGAGACGGACGAACACCTCGCGCACCGCCGTGGAGAGCCCGGCGTCCATGGTGAAGCGCTCGCGCTCCCAATCGCAGGAAGCCCCCAGTCTCTTCAACTGGTCGATGATCTGCCCCCCTGATTCCCCCTTCCACTGCCAGACCCGTTCGATGAACGCCTCGCGTCCCAGCTCGAAACGATCCTTCCCCTCGGCGGCCAACTGGCGCTCCACCACGTTCTGAGTGGCGATCCCCGCGTGGTCGGTGCCCGGCATCCAGAGCACGTTGTAACCGCTCATCCGCTTCCAGCGGCACAGGATATCCTGCAGGGTGTTGTTCAGGGCGTGCCCCATGTGCAGCACCCCGGTGATGTTGGGAGGGGGGATGACGATGCTGTAGGAAGGTTTATCCGAGGGGAGCGTCGCGTGGAAGTAGCCCTTTTGCTCCCACTGCTCGTACCATTTTTGTTCCACGCTTTTAGGCTCGTATACCTTGTCCAGCTCTTTGTTTGCCATTCCCTCTACCTCTTATGAAGTTAGTAATTAAAAAAGGGGATTGTGAAATCCCCTTATTCCGAAAATTTTTAGGACTCAAAATCTAAAGCTTTACCACAGAGGTTTCGCCGCATCGCCTAGCCGCGGATGCCGGCCTTGAGTTTGCGGATCTCTTCCTTGATCAGCGCCTCGGCCAGATCGGGGACCACCTCCCAGACGATCCGCTCGATCACTTCCCTGGATATCTTGGAAATGGCCGCCACCAGCTCCGACTCGTTCAACGCGGCGACGCCGGGCTGCTGTTGCGCCACGCCGGCCACCGTCGGCTGCTGCTGGAAGATCGGCGCGCTTTGAGGTTCCAAAATGGGCGCGGGTTCAGCGAACGGATCGAACAATGCCGGCTCGTACGGCTCCGGCTCTACCGGCGCTAGCCCAAGCTCCAGTTCAAGCTCGGCCTCCAACTCAAATTCGGGATCAGGCGCCGGCTCGGCTGCCAGCGCGGGGGGGGGCTCGAGTCCCGGCGCGGCTGCCGGCGCGGGTTCGGACTCGGGCTCCGGCTCGAAGGAGAACGGCTCATACTCCTGAAGCAGGAACGGCTCCCCCTGCGGCGGGGACTTGAAACTCAAGTCGTCCGAGAAAGCGAACAGGTCCTCGTCCGAGGGAAGCACCACCGGCTCATCGACGAGAGCCTCGATCGCTCCGACCGCGCCCAGCGCCGGGCCGGTCTCCTCGATCGCCTCCGACTCGTCCTCGAAGCTGAAGAATTCCTCCGCCTCCAGCTCCTCTTCCGGCTCCAGGCCCGCGCCAACCGGGGGGGCGGCTGCCGGGACTTTGGGCTCCTCGTCCATCTCGAAAGCGCCCCAAAGGTCGTCTTCGTAGCCGGCCTCGATAATGTCTTCTTCCAAAACGGCGGGCGCCGCGCGAAACGGCTCGCTCGCGGCGCCAGGCGAGGAGGGGGCCGGCGCGGAAACGGGCGCGCTGTAAGCAGGCGCAACCGGCTCCCGGGCAGGCTTGGTCGGCACTGCCGGCTCACTCGCTTGTGCCGCTGGTGCCGGCGGGGGCGTCGCTGCCGGCGCTGCCGTCACTGCCACCGGAGGCATGACGTCAAAGGCGGAGAGGTCGCCCCACAGTTCCTCGGCCGCGGATTCCAGCGGCAGCGGCCGGACGGGCGGAGCGACGCTTCGGTCCTTGCCCAGTTCCAGCATTTCCTTGACCCGGTCGATCAACTGCTGAGACTCAAAGGGTTTGGAAATGGAGGAGTCGGCGCCGCAACTGCGCGCCTCCTCTTCGTCGGGATTTTCGAAGGCGCCGATCAGCAGCAAAATGGGGACCGCGCAGAGCTGCGGGTCGCGCCTGATCTCGGCGCAGACCTCGTAGCCGGTCTTGCCGGGCATCAGGGCGTCCACCAGCATCACGTCGGGACGGATCTCGCGCGCCTTTTCGAGGGCCGCAATACCGTTGTCCACCACGGTAAGTTCGTATTCCTCGTTGGCGAAGATGATCGCCACCACCTTCTGGATGGTGATGCTGTCGTCTGCAAGCAGCAGTCTGTGGCCCATCTATCCCCCCTGTACTCCGGAAGTTGTCCATCAGGCGTCGGCACTACGGGTGAGTTGTGGTTGCCCGACCATGCAGGCCGGCTGCTAACTATGCAACGGCATTGTGAATCCGCAGAAAAAGGTAAAAAAAGCTAGCATAAAGGGCGTAGGGTGTCAAGGTTTTTGCCCCCATTTGCCGGCATCAGTCGTCGCTCAATTGCCCCATCTCCCTAAGCTCCGGCGGGATGCCGAACAGCCGCGACGCCAGGGTGGAGAGTCCCCCCCGGAGCCGGTTGAATTCATGCACCTGCCGATAGTCGAGGCGGGCCGTCAGCAGGATCACGAAGGTGTCGGACACAGGATCGATCCAGATCGAGGAACCCGAGTAGCCGGTATGGCCGAAGGAAACCCTGGAGAAGCCGCCGCCGCGCGGCGCGGAGTAGGGGGAAGCGATATCCCAGCCCAAACCGCGCACCACGTTGCCGCCGCGCGAGAAATAGGGGGCCGTCATCTGATCGACCGTGCGCTGCGCCAGCACCCTTTTCCCCTCCAAGGAACCGCCGGAGAGCATCATGCGGCAGAATTTGGCGAGATCGCCGGCGGTCGAGAAGAGGCCGGCATGCCCGGCCACGCCGCCCAATTGGCGGGAAAGGCGATCCTGAACCTCTCCGGTAACCAGGCGCTCATCGCACAGGGTCGCCGAGCAGCGTTGCTTGTCGCGCGGGTTGAAGGAGGTGTCAGCCATGCCGAGCGGGCCATAGAAAGAGGCCCGGGCATAAAGGTCGAGGCCTGCGCCGGTGGCCCGGCGGGTGAGTTCGGCGAGCAGGATGAAATTCAGATCCGCATAGCGAAAGCGGCTCCCCACCTCTCCCTTCAGGCTCTGCTCCGCCGCCCCCTGGATGGCGCTTTGCAGCGCGTTCTCGCTGGAGAGCTGGATGTCGTTCAGCCCCGAGGTGTGGGTCAAGAGGTTCAGGACCAGGATGGCGTCCTTGCCGCGCCCTTTGAATTCCGGGAACCATTTCACCACGGGGTCGAGCAGGGAAAGCCTCCCCTCTTCGGCAAGCTTCAGGACCGCCGGGGTGGTGGCGATCACCTTGGTGAGGGAGGCGACGTCGAAGATGGTGTCGACGGTCATGACGCGCGCGTCGGCAAGCGGGGAGACGCGGCCGTAAGCCTGTTGGAAGAGCACCTGGTCGTGGCTGCCGATCAGCACCACCGCGCCGGCGATCAAGTGCTGGCCGATGGCCTCGGCCAGCAAACGATCTATCCCGGAGGCGTCGGTCTTGGGCGGCTTGTTGCCGGACGGTCCGCTCTTGGAGGGATCGCTTGGATGCGAGTCGATCTTGGAAGGCGTGTCTATTTTGGGCGGGTCCGCCCCGAAGGAAGGAGCGGCCAGGGCGAGTGCGACTGCGCAGACGACAGTGCTAAGAAAGGTTGCGGCGCCCCTGGCGAGGCCTTTGTCGTCGGCGCTGCCAGGGGTGTGGTTCAGCTTGCTCATTACCTGTTTACTCTATGCTCTGTGCAACGTTAAGCCTTAATTCATCGTGAAGCTGACCGATTTCAAGACGTTTCCTTCGCTGTCCTGAGCGTCGCAGCGCCATTCGCCGGACACCCCTTTTTCCACGCTCTTGCTGCTGTAGGTGCGCCAATGCGCCCCTTTTACCGGCATGCTGTCTTCATACACCGCTTTGTTGTTCAGGTACCAAATATGCTTTACGGTGGTGTCCGTATCCTTTGGTCCCGAGAATCTGGTGAAACAATAAAGAGACTTTACCGAAGAGGACGAGATGCGCCTGACGGAGTCGATGGGATTGCCCTTGACGACCTTGGTGGTGACCGCCATCTCGGTGATCTTCAGGTCGCTTGCCTCGCACTGCGCTTGCCCCGCGAAACCGAGCAGAAGTGCGGCCGTCACCGTTCCTAAAAGCCTCGTTACAGTCATTGTGCCTCCAGCGGTCAGGTAATCTCAGGTACGGTAGTTCAGGTACGGTAGTCGGCGTTGATACGCACATAGTCGTAGGAAAGGTCGCTGGTGTAGACTACGGCTCGTCCCGCGCCGATACGAAGGTCAATAGTAACCTTAAACTCCTTTTGTTTCAACACCTCTGTGCCGGCTGCTTCCGCGTCGCCGCCGGCGAAGACGCCGTTTACGACCATCAGCACCTCGTCAAAGCGAATCTCGACCAGCCTCTGATCCATCTGCACGCCGGAATAGCCGACGGCGGTGATGATCCTCCCCCAGTTGGCGTCCTGGCCGAAGAAAGCCGTCTTCACCAGCAGGGAATTGGCGACCGACAGCGCCGCCTTTTTGGCGTCGGCGTTGCTCGCCGCCCCCGTTACCGTGAGTTCCACGAACTTGGTGGCGCCCTCACCGTCCTTGACGATTTTCTTGGCAAGCGACAGCAGGACGTCGTGCAGCAGGGCTACGAAGGCTTCCCCCTCGGGGGTGCCGGCCTTGATGCAGGGGTTGCCGGCGGCGCCGTTGGCCATGATCAGGGCGGTGTCGTTGGTCGAGGTGTCGCCGTCCACGGTGATGGCGTTGAAGGAGCCGTCCACCGATTCCGCGAAGGCGCTGCGCAGGAAGGCGGGATCGACGTCGGCGTCGGTGACCAGGAAGGAGAGCATGGTGGCCATGTTCGGCTGGATCATCCCCGCGCCCTTGGCCACACCCTCGACGCAGTAGCCCACTCCTGCGGCCTCGCCCCGGCGCCTCTCGATTTTCTCGAAGGTGTCGGTGGTCATGATGGCGCGGGCCAGGTCGTCCAAGGTGCCGACGGCGAGCCCGTCCACCAGCGGCTGGATCCCTTTGCGGAAGCGCTCCATGGGGAGCGGTTGACCGATGACGCCGGTGGAGGCGATCAACAGCTCGTCGTCCGGCAATCCCAGAGATTCCGCCGTGCGTCTGCCGCAGTCGAGCGCGTCCGCCATCCCCTGTTCGCCCGTGCAGGCGTTGGCGTTGCCGCTGTTGACCAAGAGCGCCCGGCAGCTGCCGTTTTTGGCCCGCGCCCGCGAGATCAGGACCGGAGCCGCCTGCACCTGGTTGGTGGTGAACACCGCGGCGACCGAGGCCGGCGCTTCGGAAAAAATCAACCCCAGGTCGAGCCGGCCCGGCTTCTTGATGGCCGCCTCCACCGCGGAGAAACGATAACCTTTCAGTTCCATGGCAAAACCCTCTTAAAAACCTCGGACTGGTCGGACTTCTCGGACCGGTCCGACTGGTCTAGTTTTTTTTACTTTCCGGACCGGTCCCCGCTGGTCCGGCATTGCTACTTTCCGCAGCACTTCTTGTACTTCTGCCCGCTGCCGCAAGGGCAGGGGTCGTTTCTCCCCACGTTCTTCTTGCTCTTGGCGGGGGGGGGCGGGGGAGGTTCGTGCTCGCCCAGGTTGAACACCATCCGCTGCTGCTGGACCTGCTGCTCCACCTCCAGACGCGCCACTTCTTCCTCTTGCGCCACCTGCACCCAGAAGATCTTCTCCACCACTTCTTCCCTGGTGCGGGTCATCATGTCCATAAAGAGCTGATAGGCCTCGCGCTTGTACTCCTGCTTGGGGTCCTTCTGGCCGTAACCGCGCAGGCCGATCCCTTCCTTCAGGTGGTCGATGGAGAGCAGATGGTCCTTCCATTGGGTGTCGATCACCTGCAGCATGATCACCTTGATCAGGTGGTCCATCAGATCGTCGCCGAAATCGGCGAGCTTTTCGGCGAAGCGCTGGTGCCCTCCCCCTCTCAACAGCTCGTCGAAGTTCGCCGGCGTCAGGCGATCGACGGTCTCGGCGGGGAGATCGATGTGGTAGCCGAACACCTTGAAGACGGCGTCGGCGATCCCCTGCCAGTCCCAGTCGCGCGCGGGCACCTTCTCGATGGCAAAGCCGGCCACCAGGTCGGCGACGGTGTCGTCCACCATCCCCAGAAAGCTCTCCCGGATCTCGTTGCCGGCCAGGATCTCCTTTCTCTGGGTGTAGATCACCTCGCGCTGCTTGTTCATGACGTCGTCGTATTCGATCAGATGCTTGCGGATCTCGAAGTTGTGCGCCTCGACCTTTTTCTGGGCGTTCTCGATGGCGCGGGTGATCAGGCCGTGGGTGATGGCCTCACCCTCCTCGATGCCGAGTTTGTCCATGATCATGGACACCCGCTCCGAGCCGAAGATGCGCAACAGGTCGTCCTGCAAGGAGAGATAGAACCGGGAGGAGCCGGGGTCGCCCTGGCGGCCGGAACGGCCGCGCAACTGGTTGTCGATGCGGCGCGACTCGTGCCGCTCGGTGCCCAGGATATGCAGGCCGCCGAGGCTCACCACTTCGTCGTGCTCGACCGCGCAGATCGGCTTGTACTTGGCCACCAGCGCGTCGAACTGCCTCTGGTGCTCGGCCAGCACCAGTTCCTGCAACTCCTCCAGGTCGGGTTCGCTTTCCCGCTGCAAATAGGAGGCGACCACCGGGGCTATGCCGGTGAAATCCTGCTCCAGCATCTGCAGCAGCTCCTTCTCCGGCAGGTTCTTGTCGGTCGCCTTCTCGTAGGCCTCGACGAACGCCTCGGTCTTGGACTCGGGAGTCCCCTTGAATTCCTGCCGGGCCAGCCCGTCGGGATTGCCGCCCAAAAGGATGTCGGTGCCGCGCCCCGCCATGTTGGTGGCGATGGTCACCATCCCCTTCCTCCCCGCCTGCGCCACGATCTCCGCCTCGCGCTCGTGCTGCTTCGCGTTCAAAACGAAGTGGGCGATCCCCTGCCGCTTCAAAAGCTCGGAGAGCTCCTCCGACTTCTCGATGGAGATGGTCCCCACCAGGATCGGCTGCCCCTTGGCGTGCAGCTCCTTGATCTCCTCGATCACGGCGTTGAACTTCTCCCGCTCGGTCTTGTAGATCACGTCCGGGAAGTCCGGGCGCAACAGCACCCTGTTGGTCGGTATCACCACCACGTCCAGCTTGTAGATCTTGTGGAACTCCACCGCCTCGGTGTCGGCGGTGCCGGTCATGCCGGAGAGCTTCTCGTACATGCGGAAATAGTTCTGGAAGGTGATGGTGGCGAGCGTCTGGTTCTCGTTCTCGATCTTCGCCCCTTCCTTTGCCTCGATCGCCTGGTGCAGGCCGTCGGACCAGCGGCGCCCGGGCATCAGGCGGCCGGTGAACTCGTCGACGATCAGCACCTCGTTGTCCCTGACCACGTAATCCACGTCCCTCTTGAACAGGGCGTGGGCGCGCAGCCCCTGCTGGGTGTGGTGCAGGATCTCCATGTTGCGCGGGTCGTAGAGGTTGTCCACCTTGAGGAGCTTTTCCACCTTCAGCACCCCCTCCTCGGTGAGGGTGGCCGACTTGGCCTTCTCGTCCACCGTGTAGTCGCCGGTGTAGGTCTTCCTTTTGCCGGAGAGGGTGTTGGCCTCGACCTCGATCACCTCGCCCTTCTTCAAGAGCGGGATGATGCGGTCGATGATGTAGTACTTGTCGGTGGAGTCCTCGGTCGGCCCGGAGATGATCAGCGGCGTCCTGGCCTCGTCGATCAGGATGGAGTCGACCTCGTCCACCACGGCGAAATGGAAGGGGCGCTGCACGTAATCGGCCAGGTCGAACTTCATGTTGTCTCTGAGATAATCGAAGCCGAACTCGTTGTTGGTGCCGTAGGTGACGTCGGCGGCGTAGGCCTCGCGGCGCTCGTCGTCGTCCAGCCCGTGCACGATCACCCCCACGGTGAGCCCCAGGAAGCTGTGGATGCGCCCCATCCAGTCGGAGTCGCGCTTGGCCAGGTAGTCGTTCACCGTGACCACGTGCACGCCCTTGCCGGTCAGTCCGTTCAGGTAGGAGGGGAGCGTCGCCACCAGGGTCTTCCCCTCGCCGGTCTTCATCTCGGCGATCTTGCCCGAGTTCAGCACCATGCCGCCGATTAACTGCACGTCAAAGTGGCGCATGCCGAGCACGCGTTTGCCCGCCTCGCGGCAGACCGCGAACGCCTCGGGGAGCAGGGAATCGAGACTCTCGCCGCGGCCGTAGCGCTCCTTGAAGGCGGCGGTCTTCCCCCTGAGCGCTTCGTCGGAGAGCTTGACCATCTCGGGTTCCAACTGGTTAATGCGCTCCACGATAGGCCAGAGTCGCTTCAGTTCCCGCTCGTTCTTGCTGCCGACCAGCTTCTTTATAAGCGCGCCAAACATCTATGAAATCTCCTTAAGCTCTGTATAAACGTGATGTAAAAACAGTGTAAGGTACCACAAAAGTGAGAATCGCTCAACAGAAAAGGCGACTTCGCCTCGGCAACCGCTACTCTCGCTTGCAAAAAGCGGCGCCTCTCCCTATAATGGCCCGGATCAAAGGAGCAATACGTGCCCGTTACCACCCCATTTATCGAGACCCTGCTGGACAGCCACCTGCCGGTCGACGTCCGCTCGCCCCTGGAATTCGCCGAGGATCACCTCCCCGGAGCCATCAACGTCCCGCTGCTCGACAACGACGAGCGGGCGGAGATCGGCACCATCCATAAGCAACAAGGGCCGCACCAGGCCAGGGAGCGCGGGCTGGAACTGACCGCGCATCGCTTCCCGGAAATGGTGCGGACCATCGCCGCCGCCGCCCAAGGCCGGCCGCTTTTGGTCTACTGCTGGAGGGGCGGGCTCAGGAGCAAGACCGTCGCCACCATTTTGGAGCTGGCCGGCTATCAGGCGCTGCAACTGACCGGAGGCTACAAGAGCTTCCGCAATCAGGTGGCCGGATACTTTTTTCCCTTCGAGCCCAGATCGCCGCTGGTGGTGCTGCACGGCATGACCGGCATCGGCAAGACCACGCTGCTCACGCATCTCAAGGAAAAAGGGGGCTTCGTCGTCGATCTCGAAGGGCTCGCCTGTCATCGGGGATCGGCCTTCGGCCAGCTCGGCCTCACCCAGAACCTGAGCCAGAAGCGCTTCGAGACCCTGCTTTGGGACGCGGTCAGGAAGGCGCCGCCGGGGGAGCCGCTGATCGTGGAAGGAGAGAGCGAGCGCATCGGCCGCGTGTCGCTGCCGGGAGATTTCTACCAGAAGATGGCGGCCGGCGTCAGGGTCTGGTGCTCCGCCTCGCTTGACACCCGGGTGCGAAGGCTGGTCGAGGAGTACGGCCTTCCCGAGTACAAGGAGGACATGGCCGTCGCGCTGCAGCGGATACGCAAGAAGCTGGGGGGGAAGATCTGCGACCAGTTGGCCGGCAACCTGGAGCGCTGGGAGCTGGAGCCCTTCATGACCGGGCTGGTCTGCGACTATTACGACAAGGTCTACTACAAGAACAAGGATTGGGAGGGGGATTTCAACCTCTGCCTGGAGGAGTTCGACGCGGCGGCCGACCAATTGCTGGAATTTCTAAAGAAGTCCGGCTAGCTTCCGCCTAGCTGCGCCGGACGCGGTACTTCTGCACCATGTCCACCGGATGATAGGAAAGTTTCGACTGTCGCAGCGAAAGGTCGCCCAGGTCCTGCTCCCGGTTCAGATAGCGGCAGTCGGTAAATAGCAGCCGGTTGAACTCCCGGTCCAGCAATTGCGAGAGCCCGTCCATGAAGAGGTCGCCCTTCTCGAAATGACAGACCGCCGTCTCCTTGTTCAACCGCTCGCCCAGCGCAAACCCCTTCACTTCCCCCTCGACCAGGACCACCACCCCGGACAACCCCAGTTCGGCGTGCAGCTTCAGCGCCTCCGCCGCTCCCTCCACCTCCCCCTGCACCGAAACCGGCCCGGTCACCACCCGTATCCGGCGCCAATCATCCAAAAGCGCAAGCGCCCCTTCCAGATGAGCCGACCGGTACGGCTCCGAAACGAAGCGGTGCCTCACGGCGAAGTAGTTAACCCGGTTCTTCTTCTTGTGATATTCCTTGCCGCTCAAAAGGGCCATCTCCTCCTTCAGGTGCAGATAGTCGAAGTTGTCGCGGTCGGGCGCGATCTCAAGCCCGCCTCCCTGCAGAAAAGCGGCGACGAATTGATCGTCGGCGCCGTAAAGGGCGAGGCCGACGCCGAAAAGTTCGTGCAGAGCGGCGGCGATGTCGCCGCCCAAAGGGGGAAGGAAGTAACTGGCGCCGTCCCAGCCGCGGCCAAGCACCACCACGGCGTCGCCCACCATGGTCAGGCGGTAGTCGTGCGCCTTGCGGAACAGGAACAAGTTGGCGAAGGTCAGTTCGGAAATGCGGGGTTGCAAGTCAAGAAAGAGCCGGTCGAAAAGCGGCTTGTCCTCCAGCGCGATCGCTCTTGCCGCCGGGTAGCGCGGTATTTCCATTGCCTCCTCCATGTCCACAACTCAAGCGATTTCAGTCCGGTGATGATGATCGTCCCGCCGGTCCTTTCTCGACAGTAACAGCTTTTCCGAGAGCTAAGCAAGCAAATCCACAGCCCCTGTTCGGCTAAGGCACAGCCGAGCGGTCAACAGATATCGGATCGGCAGGCAGCCGGACAGCAAAATCGTGTTAATTTTTAAGATGGGGGCATCCGCGCGGGGAAATATAGTTGCTTTGTCATCGAAATGCATTCCGGCGGGAAAATAAAGTTATTTTTGTCGTCGAAATGCATCCCGGCGGGAAAATAAAGTTATTTTCGTCGTCGAAATGCATCCCGGCGGAAAAATCAAGTTATTTTTGTCGTCTAAATGTATCCCGGCGGGAAAATAAAGTTATTTTTGTCGTCGGAATATATCCCGGCGGAAAAATAAAGTTATTTTTGTCGTCTAAACGCATCCCGTCGGGAAAATAAGGTTATTTTCGTCGTCGAAACGCATCCCGGCGGGAAAATAAGGTTATTTTCGTCGTCGAAATGCATTCCGGCGGAAAAATAAGTTTATTTTTGTCGCCGGAGTGCATTCGGGCTTTTTCGCAAAAATGCGAAAAACCGCTGGCCTTTCTTCCCCCGTATACGGTATCATCGCCAGCACTTGCTCATTGGGCTTTCGGCCGGCCCCTCTCAGGGAGTCGCATGCACAACTACCTTTTCCGCCGAATCAACAACCTGAAGCTGCGCTGGAAGATGGTGGTCCTGGTCCTCCCTCTGGTCATCATCCCCATCTTCATCGTCGGCGGCGTGATCGGCTACATCTCCACCAAGCAAGCCTACCTCGGCATCACCCAGACCAGCAAGGACGACCTGGAACACATGGCGGGCTTCACCGTCGATCTGCTGAACTCCCACTACCAACAGTTCCAGGTCTATCAGCAGGACAAGGAAAAGAGCTTCAAACAGGAATTGGCCACCCTCACCGAACTGGCCTGCAACGTGGTGCAGTCGCAGCAGCGACAGTACCAAAGCGGCCGGATCGATCTGGCCACCGCGACGCGAGAGGCGCATAACGCGCTTTCCAAGGTGAACGTCGGCAAGACCGGCTACATCTACGCCATGACCAGCAAGGGCGAGCTCAAGGTGCACGTCGCCCAGGAGGGAGCCAACGTCTTCGACAGGCAGGACGAGACCGGGCGCTACTTCATCAGGGAAATGTGCGACAAGGCGCTGCGCTCCAAACCCGGCGAAGTGCTCTACATCGTCTATCCCTGGCGAAACGCCGCCCTCGGGGACAAGAAGCTCAGGAAGAAGGTGGTCGCCTACCGCTACGTCAAGGAATGGGACTGGATCGTCGCCGCCGGCGGCTATCTGGAGGAGACCTACGAGGACGCGGAGTTCGAGCGGCGCTCGTTCGCTTCGCTCAAGGAAAAAATCAAGAGCAAGAAGGTCGGCAAAACGGGGTACGTCTTCTGCCTGGACGGCTCCGGCAACTTCATGATCCACCCAACAGCCGAGGGACAGAACTTCCTGAACGCCACCGACTTCGCCGGCGAGCACTTCATCCGCGAGATGTGCGAGCGCAAAAGCGGCTGGATACGCTACCCCTGGAAGAACGCCGGGGAAGCCGCGCCCCGTATGAAGATCGTCCGCTACGAACACTTCAAACCCTGGAACTGGATCGTCGCCGTCGGCTCCTACGAGGACGAGTTTTATCAGGAAGCCAACGCCATCAAGGGGCGCATCATGGAGAGCATGCTGGTGCTTACCATTTTGGTGAGCATCGTCGCGCTGATGCTGGTGTTCCTGGCCACCCGGGTAATGACCGAACCGATCAGCCGGATGATGGTGGTGATCAGGAAGGTGAAGCAGGGGCGCCTGGACGAGCGCATCAAGGTCGAGACCAACGACGAGCTGGGCGAATTGGCCGGCGCCTTCAACCGCATGACTCAAATCATCAAGCACAACAAGGAGCTGGAGGCCAACCTGGCGCAGCAGGGGAAGATGGCTTCGCTGGGCGTGCTCTCCTCGGGCGTGGCGCACGAGATCAACAACCCGCTCGGGGTGATATTGGGCTATGCGGCCTATATAGAGGGGAAACTTTCTCCCGACGACCCCAACTATAAATACATCTACGAAATCAAGCGCGAGAGCAAGCGTTGCAAGAAGATCGTCCAGGACCTTTTGAGTTACGCCAGGACGCCGCAACCGGTCCTGGAACAGACCGACGTCAACCTGCTGCTCGGACAGATCGTCGACTTCGCGGCCAACCACACCGATATGCATCACGTAGCGGTGCGCAAAGAGTTCGATCCGGAGCTCCCCGGCATCCTGGTGGACGGCGATCAACTGCGCCAGGTGGCGATCAACCTGATACTGAACGCGGGCGCCGCCATGCAACAGGGGGGCGAACTGGTGGTCTCCACCGAATCGGGCGACGACGGCTGGGTGAGCCTCAAGTTTGCCGACAACGGCGGCGGCATTCCCGCGGAGCATCTGGAAAAGATCTTCGAGCCCTTTTTCACCACCAAGGCCAAGGGGACCGGTCTGGGGTTGGCCATCACCAGGCAGATCGTCGAGCAGCATCACGGCAAGATCGGCATAGAGAGCGAGATCGGCTGCGGCACCACCGTCGAGGTGCGGCTGCCGCTGAACAGGGATGAATACCTTTAAGTATTCTTAGGGAGGGCATTCGGGCGTGACCGGCAAAAAAAGAATCATGGTGATCGACAACGAGGAGGGGCTTTGCCGCATGATGGAGGCGGTGCTCACCGACAACGGCTATGCGGTGACTCCCTTCACCAGGTCGTTCGAGGCGGCGGAGAGCTTCCAGGCCGGCCAGTGGGACCTGGTGGTAACCGACATCAAGATGCCGGGCATGGACGGGCTGGAATTGCTGCAAAAGCTGAGGCAAAAAGACGCCGCCATACCGGTGATCATGGTGACGGCCTACGCCACCGTGGAGATGTCGATTCAGGCGCTGAGGAAAGGGGCCTACGACATGCTGACCAAGCCCTTCGAGCCGGAGGAACTGCTCTATCGCGTGAAAAACGCCTTGCAGCATACCCGTCTGGTCGAAGAGAACCGCGAGCTGCGTGAAGAGTTGGTCGGCAAGTTCCGCTTCGACAACATCATCGGCGCCTCCTCCTGCCTGCAGGAACTTTTGGGGCGGGTGGAAAAGCTGGCGGTGCGCGACACCTCCGTGCTGATCACCGGCGAATCGGGGACCGGCAAGGAACTGATCGCCCAGGCGATCCACTATAACTCGCCGCGCAAGGAGAAGAAGTTCGTGGCCATCAACTGCGGCGCGCTGCCGGCCTCGATTTTGGAGAGCGAGCTCTTCGGCTACCGCAAGGGCGCCTTCACCGGAGCCGCGGAGAATCGCCGGGGACTGCTGGAGACGGCGGACGGCGGCACCCTGTTTCTGGACGAGGTCGGCAACCTGCCGATGACCGTGCAGATGACGCTGCTGCGCTTTCTCCAGGAGCAGGAATTCAACAGGCTGGGGGATCCCACCCCCACCAAGGTGGACGTGCGGGTCCTTTCCGCCACCAATCTCGACATCAAAGCGGCGGTGAAATCCGGCGATTTCCGCGAGGATCTTTTCTATCGGCTGAACGTGGTCAACATCCACCTCCCGCCGCTCAGGGAGCGCAAGGACGACATCCCCCTGCTGGCGGCCCATTTCATAGCGCTGCAAAACTGCAAATTCCAAAACCAGATCAAAGGGGTTTCGCCCGAGGCGCTGGAGGCGGCGGTCGAGTTTGCCTGGCCCGGCAACATCCGCCAGTTGAAAAACGTCGTCGAGGCCTGCATCGCCATGGAGAGCCACGACCGGATCACCTTGCCGGTGCTTGCCCAGTTCATCGAAGTCACCCCCGCCCGCGCGGCCCACGACCCGGACGATGAAGGAGAATACAGCAAGGCGCTGAGCCGGTTCGAGTCGGGCTACATCAGAGGGCTCCTGAAAAAAAGCTGCGGCAATGTCGAGGCGGCGGCAAAAGAGGCCGGCACCAACATGGCCACCATTTACCGGAAGATCAAGAAGTACGGCATCAGCAAGGACGAATACAGTTGAGGGCATCGGCGCCGTCTGGCAACTTGAGCTGCGGTCTTTTTCGCATTCCTGCGAAAAAGACGAGCGCGCCCTTCGCAAATCTGCAAACCACCCTCCCCCCCTCCCGAGTTACCCACAAAACCATGCAATATTAAAGATTTATTGTATACCGCGACGGCAAGCGCCCCGGCATTTGCCTGGCAACGGCCGCCGCCTCTCCGCGTTGGCCGCTGCGCCCATTTGCGTCCCTGCAAAAAAACATTTAATGTCGCGACGCGGCAGCGGATGCGCACATTGCTCTCAACCCGCTGATCTCGCAGGCAAATAAATCTCTACAGACGAACCGAATCGGTTTTGGCACCGCAGTTGCAATCACTTCAAACATCCTGTCTTGATTCATGCTGCAAAATCGCAAGACGGAATTTGAGGTTCTCATGCCGGAAAATCAACTCTGCCCTTTTTACGGCAAAAACGATGATTATTGCGACGTCGGCTGCGGCTATATCTCCCCCCATGACGTCGGCCAGATCATCAAGTTCTGCAGTTGCCGCTACACGGATTGCCTGAAATTCCAGGAACTGACTGACCGGATACCGGTCGATGAAATAAACTCCGTGGCTTGCATGGCGTGAGCCACCGGCTGATAGCCGCCTTGGAGTCAGCACTCGGATAATCGAAAGGCGTGATCGCCACTATTAATCTGCAAAGGAGAACCGTGATGAGTGAAAAAGAACTGGAACTGCTGTCGAGGATCGAGGAATTGGAGCGGCATACCTGGCGCAACAGTGCCATCCTGCGCGCGGTCGCCATGGTCGCTTTTACCGCGATGATAGGAATCGTCATAGCCTCGGGCGTGGTGGGCGGTGGCCGGGGAAGCCATTGGTCCGGGCCGGCGTGGAACACCATGTGGCTGTACGGGCTGTTCGCAGCCAATGCGGTCTCCATGTTCTGGACCACCCACAAGGAGTAACCGGGCGCTGCCTCAACGTCCGCCGCTCCCTTTATAAAATCAACGCCATCCGGGCGGAAGATCTCGCCCGCCGGTTAAGGAGGATACTTACATGCCGATGAAAATATCCAATATCGTACTCTTGCTGGTCGTGGTCGCCGTTTGCGCGACCTTCTCGCTGCGCATCTTTCAGGGCCTCGACGAAATGATGGGGGACCAGTACTGGGTGGTCGACACGGCACAAGGCGACCATGGCTGGTACGCCATGGGGCTCCTTCCCTACGTGAGCAAGGTGCCCAAGGACGTCGTCAAAGCGGCCAACAATGACCCCGAATCCAAGACCAAGTACATCATTTACGCGCAAAGCGGCGACTTTGCCGGCAACTCGGTTTACGGCATCTGTCTGGGCATCCCGCTCATCATGTACCTGATCTGGTTCGCCTTCATCCTGGGCTTCCCGGACAGGGTCGATCCGTACCTGCTGCCGCGCCGGATCTTCACGCTGGCGGTCATCACCATGTGCTCGATAATCGCCAACCTGTTCCTGATGCGCATCGCCGCCGACTTCGCACGCGACCCGATGTCCCGCATCGCCAACCTTGCCGGCAACCACGCCTCGCTGTTGTTCCATAACGCCGGCATCTGGTTTGCCATCCTCTTCTCGGCTCTGGGCACTCAGAACCACAGCGCCAAGGAGACCGCGGCGCCCGACAGCAGGAATTGGCAGACGCAGGCCAACGAAAAATTCAACTGGATGTTCGTGCTCCTGTTCGCCGTCACCGTCCTGGAAGTCGCTCTGGTGAAGAACAAACTCGCGCTCCCCGACGCGGCGGTCGACTATTCGGTCTGGATCATCCTGGTCGTGATCTTCATGAGGATGTTCGGCTTCTCCCCCAAGTACTGGGTCAAACGCGGCCGGGGCATAGCCATCATGTTGGCGGGGACCCTGGTCACGCTGCCGATCTTCTATCTGCTGGAAAGGGCGACCGGCACGCTCGGCGCGGGGTTCGCTTCGCCAATCCTGACCAAGGCGCTGGGACCGGAGAACGCCAACATCGGTCTGTCGCTGATGGTTTCCATCTACCTCATTTTCTGGATGGAATTCGCCGCGGCTATCAGGATGAACGGCCCCTCGAAGTCGTTGGCAGTACAAAAGCACTAACTGCCGCACAGACTCCTGTAACCGGCAGCGGGGAAGCCGATGGGCTTCCCCGTTGCCGTCTTGGGTAAGAGAAGCTATTTCCCCCCTTTTCACTTTTCCCCTTCAGATCTCACCCGACGCAGCCTCCAGCCCTTCGTCTTATAGCCATGCAGCACCCAGCGAAATGTTGATTACCGGTTGACGCAAATGGCGGGCAGGGCGAGCGCAAAGTTCGCTCCTGCCGAATCTTGGCACTCAGTAGGGGAGAACCTATGGGTCCGCCCGCCTTAAAAGTCTCCTGTCGCCTCTAGCCTTTTGCCCCTCCAAAAGCCTTCTCCTGGCAAGGGAGCGACAGGATCAAAGGATCTCAATTTTTTGCCTTCATGGCTCTTTTGGGAATTTTCTCGTGATCCTTGCTACTTGGACACGACCAGATCGCCGTATTTTTCCATTTCTAAATCACACACCGTTTAGAACGCCGTTTATTTTTATTGTACATTTCTAAATCATGTGCTAAAGGTAGCCAACGTATACGGTGAATCGATACAGCGGTCTGCTGAGCGATCGTTCCAAAGTTGATCCTCAAGAAATATCCTTATTCATATCAAATAGTTGTCTTATACGTAAACGCAAAGCACCTTGGAAGACGCGAAAATTCACCTGCGGCGCTTGGCGAAACTTTTCACCAAATCTTGAAAGGGGGACTTATCGGGAACAGATCACTTTAGGGGCGGGACGCCGTCACGACAACAGCGCATTTTACCAAGAAAGGAGTGACTAACCATGGCAGAAAGACAGTACGACTGGAAGGCAATCGCAAAAAACCCGAAGTTCGTTGAACTGCATCACAAGAAAACAGCCTTCCTTTTCGGATGGTGGATCTTCTCCTGCGTGTACTACTTCCTGCTCCCGATCGGAGCGGCGTACACACCGGGGATCTTCAAAGTCAAGATCATCGGCGTCGTCAACTTCGGCTATGTCTTCGCACTTTCCCAGTTTTTCGTTTCCTGGGGAATCGCGCTGTACTACGCCCATGTCGCCAACAAGGACTTCGACCGGTTGACCAGGGAATTGATCGACGAACTACATCTCTAGGAAAGGAGGATACCACATGACCATGAAGAAGATCATCATTGCAGCCGCACTGGCCCTCTCCGTTGCCGCAGCCGCCTTTGCCGAAGAGCCCTCCAAAGCCGCCGCGCCCGGCGCCGCCCCCGCGGCGAGCGCCCCGGCAGCTCCGGCCG
>CAIYDQ010000351.1 GCA_903925075.1 uncultured Geobacter sp. | reverse complement strand
GGTGCTGAGCGCCGCGACGTCGGCGGTGGTGAGTGCCGCAACCTGGTTCGTGGTCAGCGCCTTCACCTGGTTGGTGCTCAGGGCGGCTACGTCGTCGGTACTGAGAGCTCTCACCTGCGACGTGCTCAAGACCGCCACGTCGGCAGTGGAGAGCGCGTGCACTTGATCGGTGCTGAGGGCGGCGACATCGGCGGTGGTCAGCGCCATGGCCTGCGCGGTGGTCAGGATCGACACGTCGTCGGTGGTCAGCGCCGCAGCCTGCGAGGTGGTCAGCGCCGCCACGTTGGCCGTGGAGAGCGCCTTCATCTGCGCGGTGCTCAAGGCGGCGATGTCGTTGCTGGAGAGCGCCACCAGCTGCGTAGTGCTCAAAACGGAGATGTCGGTCGTGCTCAGGGCATGGGCCTGATCGCTCCCCAGGGCGGCGATGTCGGCCGTGGAGAAGGCTACCATCTGCGCGGTGGTCAGCACCGCCACCTGATCGGTGGTGAGCGCCGCGGCCTGCGAGGTGGTCAGGGCGGCGACGTCGGCGGTGATCAGCGCCTTCACCTGGGCGGTGGAGAGCGAGGCGATGTCGTCGGTGCTTAGTGCTACGATCTGCGCCGTGGTGAACGCCATCATGTCCGCGGTGTTCATGACGTGCAACTGGTCGGTGCTGAGGCTCGCTATGGTCGTCGTTCCCAAGGCTGCTACCTGGGAAGTCGTCAGCGCCTTCACGTGGTCGGTGCTCATCGCGGCTACGTCATCCGTGGTCAGCGCTCTCACCTGGGCGGTGGTGAACGCGGCGACGTCGGCCGTGCTGAGCGCCTTGGTCTGATCGGTAGTAAGTACGGAAATATCATCCGTACTCAGGGCCCTTATCTGGGCCGTATTCATTACCAGCAAATTGGTGGTGCTTAGCACCGGGATTTGAGACGTGGTCAGAGCGGCAACCTGCGTCGTGCTCAATGATGCGACTTCAAATGTGGTGAGTTTGGATATGGTCAGCGTAGTGAGGGCAGCTATCTCATCTGTATAAAGGGACACTATACTTGGCATTATTTTTCTCCTTAATCCGGAAATTCTGTTTTATATACGATTTGAAAAGTAATTTGTCCCTAACATACACAGCGTTCAGCTTAAGAAAAGGTATCCATGCTCTCGACTGGAAACAACTTGACTCTTTGCTTTTGAAGCCTGCGTTCCCTGAAGATGCTGCGGCAGATGGTGGCAATAGGCTCGTCTGTCGTACGGCGGGTCGCTCCTGCCGCGCTAGCTCTGCATTCTTACCGATACTGTCAGACCGCGGAACCTAATTTCACTCTCGCGGACATGGCGCGCATAGCTTCATCGCCTTCGGATGTTAGCTTGGTGAGATCCCTCATTTACCAATCATCGGCACATCCCTTTGGATACTGAAATGAAAACAATCGACACTTGCATTATAAAATTCTAATTATATGGTTGGACCGTTCCTGCCGCCTCTATTCTTTTTGCCGGCTCGGCGGTAGCGGTATGAATGGACTTTTTGGCGGGCATGTTGACTGCGGCGGCGGACTCATGGTCGACGGGAAGCAGAGGAGCCGTCGGGGCGAGCCATAATGGGTATGCGCAACCGCGAACCGAGCGCGCCCTCGTCTGACCGGCCCCAAAGGGCTTATTGTTACCGGCTCGATCCGGCTGCGATCCGATCGAGCCGCACTGCCGCAGCTAAGCCGGCGACTATCGCCACGAGCCCTCTTGTTGACTCGGCGGCCTCGGCACCTCTTTTGCATTGCCACTTCGGTGTTTTTTTTGTAAAGTTTTCCGTTCCCGGGACGATTAATTAGGGAGACTTCCAGGCGGCTCCACTTTGCGCCGGAAACGCCCTAACCGGTGAATATTTTTTTGGAAACCCGGGGTCGTATTCTCAATCTCTTGATAATCTCTCTGACTGGCAACTAGCCATGTCGCGTTAGCCACTACACAGGATAAATTTTCGCTCAAGGGTACCTTTTTCGGCTATAGTGTCGATGCCGTCGCTCGACGGAGCCCCTTTTAAGCAGTAGCCAGAGGATGCGCCACAGCATGAACAAATTGTATTTTGTCAGGAACTTTTTTGTTCCAGCTGCTTTTTTCAGCTTCTTCTCAAACTTGCTTTACCTGTCCCCCATGGTCTATGCCATGTCGCTTTTCTCCCGGGTCGTCCCTACCCATAACGAAGAAATCCTCTGGCTGCTGACGTTCCAACTGCTTATCGCCACTATGATAATGTCCGCTTTGGAAGTCGTTCGTTCGCGCATATTGTTGTCGGCCAACAACGCCATCGACGCCCTGCTTGCCCCGTATGTCTTGAACAAGATGCTGCAGGGTGCCTCCTCCCCGGAAAATAACCCCTACAGCTACGCCTTGAACGACCTGCGCACCGTCCGCTCCTTTTTGACCGGGGGAGGCATCATCCAGGCCTTCGACGTCCCCTGGCTCCCCATTTACATGATCCTTCTTTTCCTTATGAACCCGGTGCTGTTCGTCCTGGTTTCCTCGTCGGCAGCCATCATGATCGCCTTGGCGGTCGCCAACGAATACCTGACCCAAAAGCCCCTGGCGGAGGCCAGCGGCGCGAGCCGCGTCGCCTCGCGCTTCGTTGACTCGGCCATGGCCAACGCGGAAGTCGTCAACGCCATGGGGATGGGCGCCAGCATCACCCGGCGCTGGGCACTGCTCAACGACCGCGTCATCTCCTTGCAGACGCGCTCCAGCAGTCGGGCGGGCATCATCGGGGGGGGCACCAAGTTCATGCGCCAGTTTGTGCAATCGCTCGGCATGGGCGCCGGCGCCTACATCATGCTGACCGATCCGAAATTTTCCACCGCCTACATGTTGGCCGGCGGCATCTTGTTCGGAAGATGCCTCGCTCCGCTTGAATACCTGATCAACGGCTGGAAAAACGTGATCGAGGTCCGATCGGCTTACTCCCGCCTGAACGATTTTTTCAAGAAGTCCAAGGACGACCAACCGCTGATGATGGAACTCCCCCCCCCCACCGGCCAATTGTCCCTGGAGCACGTCACCTTCGGCATCAGGGCCACCAACAAGGTCATCATCAAGGACGTCTCCTTCACCCTGTCCGCCGGCGAATTCCTGGGCGTCGTCGGCCCCAGCGCCTCCGGCAAATCCAGTCTGGCGCGGCTGCTGGTCAACGTCTGGAAGCCCATGCAGGGGGTGATTCGCATGGACGGCTCCAACACCGGCGACTGGCCGGTGGACCGTCTCGGCCGCCACCTGGGCTATCTCCCCCAGGACATCGAACTTTTTTCCGGCAGCATCGCCGACAACATCGCGCGCCTCGACCAGCCCGATTCCGAAAAGGTCATCGCCGCAGCCACCCTCGCCGGCCTGCACGAGATCATCCTGCGCATGCCCCACGGCTACGACACCCAGATCGGCGAAGGGGGCATGGTGCTCTCCGGCGGGCAGCGCCAAAGACTCGGCCTGGCCCGCGCGGTCTACGGCAACCCGAAAATCCTGGTGTTGGACGAGCCCAACGCCAGCCTCGACACCGCCGGGGAACAGGCGTTGGCCGAGGCTTTGGTGAAGTTGAAGCAGGCGGGAAAAACGACCATCATCATCACCCATAATCCCAATTTCCTCAAACATGTCGATAAGCTGCTCGTCATGCAGAACGGAGAGGCCGCGGCTTTTGGCCCCAAGGAACTCGTTCTGGCCCAGATCCCGCACGCCGCTACGCCGCAAGCCCAGGTAGCAGCCTAGGATCGGTCAATTCAAATCCCTTGCCATTGGTAGACACCCATGCGACTGACAAAATTGCCTAAGCCGGCGCCCCCTTCAAAGACCGACCAGCTCGCCACCATACCGAAGACGGCGCTGGAGATCTATCTGCCGCCCAACACCGACGCCGTCTTCAGAGAAGCCTACATGTCCGCTCGGCCCGCGGTCATCGCCGGCTTCGGCATCCTCGCCTTTTTCTTCAGCAGCATTTTCATTTGGGTCGTCTACGTGCCGCTGCGCGCCGAGATCCACGCCACCGGCGAACTCGTCTTCAAAAGCAAACGCCAAACCGTGCAGCACCTGGAAGGGGGGATCGTCAAAGAGATCCTGGTGCACGACGGCGACATGGTGCAAGCGGGCCAGCCGCTGATCAAACTGGAGAGCAGCCAGGTGCAGCCGCTGGTCAACATGCTCGACGAACAGGGGCTGGCCGAGATCGCCTACATGGCACGCGTGGAGGCCGAAAGCAGGGACCTCCCCTCCATACACTTTCCCGGGTCGATCACCGCGCACGCCAAAGAGCCGTCGGTGTCGAGGATCATGCAGGCCGAGGAGAGGCTGTTCGCGGCCAGGCGGGTTTCCTTCCACAACCAGGTGCAGTTGATAAATCTGCAGATCGCCCAGTTGAGGGAATCGTCCAAAGGGACCCAGGAGCGGTTGGCCACCAAGAAGCAGGAAATCGCCCTGCTTAAACAGCAACTCGACGCCAATCAGGCGCTGCAGAGCCAAGGCTACGTGACCAACTCCACCGTGCTCGATTACCAGCGCGCACTCGCCGCCCAGACCGGCGAGTACAACCTCATCGCCGCCTCCATCGCCAGCGAAAGACAGCGCAAGATAGAGATGGAGCAAAGGATATTCGCCCTGAGAGCCGAGCGCATCCAGAGCGCGATCAACGAGATGAAGCAGTCCTCGCTGAGGACCATCGATCAGCAGGAAAAGATCCGTCCCCTGCGCGACACGCTGCAACGGCAGGTGATACGGGCGCCGGTGTCGGGCAAGGTAGTGGCGCTGAAAATAGCGACGGTGGGGGGAACGATCATGCCGCGCGATACGCTGCTGGAGATCGCTCCCACAACCGACCACCTGGTTCTGGAAGCTAAAATCCGCCTGGAGGACATCACCGAGGTCAAGGTCGGCCAGCAGGCGGACATCGCCATCAGCGGCATTCATCCGCGCGCGCGGCCGGACGTGAAAGGGCGAATCACCTACATCTCCGACGACCGCATCATGGGGCAACCCCCCTATTACGCGGCCATGCTCGATCTCGACAAGGAGTCGCTTAAGACCCTCGGGGGCGCCGAGCTGCGACCGGGGATGTCGGCTGCTGTCAGCATCGCCACCAAGCCGCGCACGCCTTTCATCGACATGATGGACACGATCCGCGAACATTTCTTTAAATCTCGGGCCACCAGATAAGCGACGCCTGCCTTCGCCGGCTCGCCGACACGTGTTTCAGCAAGAGGACGCATGGCCTTAATACAATGCAAAGGGTGCGGAAACCGGATCTCATCGAAGGCGCTGACCTGCCCTCGATGCGGCGGCGCAGGCCCGCAGTCGAGCGAGGCCGGCACCGGGGCGACCCCGGCGGCCGAGCGCGCGCCTGCTGTCCGCGCCCTCCCCGTGGACCGGAGCCCGGCGACCGCCCCCGCATCCGCGGCGGAGCCCACCCCGGCGGTCGGCGTCGCATCCGCGGAGCCGTCGCCGGCGGCAAACGCCCAATCTGCGGCACCGTCGCCGGCAGCGGACGACGACGGTCTCGCCGAGAATGCTTTGATAGCCTGCGCCGATGCCCTCTTCCAGGACCCGCTGGAAACGCCTCCTCAGCTCGCGGAGGAGGAGGACCAGGAAACCTGGTACTACGTCTCGCCCTTGGGGCGCTCCGGCCCGGTCACCCTGGCGGCATTGCGCAAACTCGCGGCGGACGGGCATATCGCCGGCGACACCTTGGCCTGGACGCCGGGGCTGCCCGACTGGATAGCGCTCTCGTCGTATGAAGAGGCGGCGCCGGCTGCCGTCCCGACCTATCCGCCGCCTGCCGGCGACGCACTCGGATCGAGATCCCACTACCTCTGGGTGCTGGCCCTCGCTCCGGCATGGGGCGCGATCCTGCAGGTGGTCGCCACCGAGCTCTGGGTGGCTACCACCCATAACCGACTCGGCTATTACTCGCAGCTGTGGTGGATAATGCTCCTGGCCAACCTGCTCGCTTCCTACCTGGATTTCAGCGACGTCAGAAAATCGGACGAGACCTTTTCCAAGATGAACAAGTACTTGTTTTTACAAGTCCCGGTCTACATCTTCCTGCGGGACAAAAGGCTCAACGGCAAACCGGTGCATGTGTGGACCTGGCTCGCATCGCTGCTGCTCTGGCTGGCATCATGCCTGTATCTAAATAGCAGCTATGTCCGCCTCTCGGTGAGGTAGGCCCATAGCCGGCACGATTAATGCTGTCGCAACGGGTCTACTTGCCACAGCCCCAGGAAAATCCCCAAATCGTAGAAGGACCCGCAATGACCACCACCGCTTGCGTCGAGTGCAACTCAGAATTATCAGCGGACGCCGGTTTCTGCCCCGAATGCGGTTTTCCCGCCGAGGCCGATACCGCGAACTGTCCAGAGTGCCTGCACCTGGTCGATATCAACCTGCAAGCCTGCCCGGAGTGCGGATGCCCGCTGGAAGAGTTGCGCCTAGCCCACGGCATCGCCCCCGCAGGAGCGGCGTCTTCACGCGCCCTTGGGACCGCCGAGCGGCGCGGCAAAATAATCGACGCCGTCCCGGCGGGGGACGATTTCGCCAGTCAAGTGCTGCACGCGCAGGTCGAATCCCTCAACGAACTCACCGACGCCATCGGCCAATTGATCGAAAACAGCAACAGCACCGCCATTAAAGAGTTGGTGGCCAGCCTCGGCAACTTTGTGAACAGCGCCGAAAACACCAACAACGACATGCTTTCGGACCTGATCACCAACATCGGCAAGTTCGTGGAAAGTTCGGAAAAGATTAAAGACGACATGGTCAACAGCATGCGGGAACAAAACCTGATCGCCACCAGCGCGATGCAGGAGATCGTCACCTCCTTTTCCGAGCAGCTGAAAACCGCGTCCGCAGGCATACAGGAGGCTCAGAAAGCGACCCTTGCCGAGATGAGCGGCGTGGTGCAGCAAGTGAAGGCGGCGGCATCCATCAGAGCCGAGGAGAGCGCCGGCGGATCGGACGGCTCCCCCTATGTCCTTTATCTTTGCGTGGTGATGGTGATTTTCACCATCGTGAACTTCTGCGTCACCGCCTATGTGGTCAGGCTCGTCAAGTAACGACCGCCGTGGCATGGGTCAAACTTTTGACATGAGGGCGCGCCTGCTCGTTCGGAAAATCCGTCCCAACTCCATCGGAGTCTAAACTTTCACACGCTCGGGAGAAGATCAGCAATGAAGTACCTGATGACATGCACCCTTGGCGCGTTGCTGGCGGCTAGCTGTGCGGGCGCCGCCGATGTTCCCCCGAAAAGCGCGCCTCGTGCCAAAGAAGCGGCCCCCAGCGCCAGCGCCGCCGAGTTGATCCCGGCTATCTACGCCGGGCCGCCCTGCATAGTCGCCCGGGCAGTTGCCGCTCAGTTGGGACGACTCGCTCCGCAAGTCAAACCGCTTCCCAACGCGCAGGCGTTCGGGGCAGCCAACGGCGGCCAAAAGTTGGTGGTGGCCTGCGGTCTGTCGGCCGACGAAACCTACACCTACAACCGCTTGCTCACCACCCTGGGCATCGGGCTGCTTGCCTTCAACGGCGACGAAACACCCCAAAAGGTGGTTCAGGAACTGGCCGGCAGGCTGAAGCTTTCTTACCAACACAGCGCCTTGGCGAAGCTCCCGGTGAGCTATATCTTTCCCGGCGCCGGCCCCAATGCCAAAGCGGCGCGCTTCACCATCGTGGCGGCAGGGACGGCTAAGGCCACTCCAGCCGCGAAACCCGCCGTAGCCGCGCATGCCGCCGCAAGTACCGCAGCAGCCAAAACCGCCACGGCGCAGGCCGCAGCTCCAAAGAGCGCGCCCGCAGCGAGCACCGCCACCCGGAGTCCAGCCGCGCCGGTGGCAACCGCTCGGAGCACCGTACAGCAGACTCCGACCGCGCCGACGGCAACCGCTCGGAGCACCGTACAGCAGACCCCGCCCGCGCCGACGGCAACCGCTCGGAGTACAGCGCAACAGAGCTCGGCGGCGCCGGCGGCAACAACCGCCCGGAGCAGCGCACAGCAGAGCCCGGCTGCGCCGGCGGTAACCGCACGGAGCGCCGCCGCCCAGAGTCCAGCCGCGAAGACGGCAGGCGCGCGGATCGCCGCAGCCTATGCCCCGCCCGCCGCGCCCCCCCGGGAAACGCTGCTTGATCTCTACCAGTTGGCCAAGGCCAGCGACCCTGACCTGGGGCGCGCCCGCTCCCGGTACCTGGGAAGCCAGGCCGACACCGAATTGGCTCGGTCCGCCCTGCGCCCCCGTGTCAACGCCGACGTCGGCCTGAGCTACATCGACCAGACCAGCATCACTCGCGGCACCCCCTCACTGCAGTCAACGGTCCTCGGCTTCAACTACGATGTCGTCGCCAGCGCACCGCTCTTGCATTTCTCCAGCCGCTTCAACCTGGCGTCCGCCAAGGCGGCCGAGCGCGGCGAAGAGGCTGGGGTCACCGCCACCCGGCAGGGCCTGATCTTGCGGCTGACCCAGGCGTACTTCGGGCTGCTGAAGACGCAAGGCGATGACGTCATCGCCCGTGACGAGATATCCAGGGTGAAGCAGGCGCTCGAGCAAGCGCAAGCCTTCTTGCAGGCGGGAACCGGCGACATCATCGCGGTGTACGAGGCGCAGGCCCGCTTGGACAGCGTGCTGGCCGACCTGAACCGCAGCGAGAGCAGCCTCACCTTGGCCCGCCAGAGGCTCTCCGCCATCGTCGGCAAGGTGGTGCCCGCTATCGCCGACCAACTGCCGAAACGACCGATACCGCCGGATCCCAACGATATAGAGTGGTGGCTGGCTACCATGGAGAAGAGTGATCCGCAAATCAGGCAAGCGCAGGAAGGGTTGGTAAGTTCCGCCGAACAGACCAAATCGGCCAAGTCCGACCATCTGCCGGTGATCGACGCCACCGGCGGCTTCGACGTGAACAAGGGCGCGGCTTTCGACCCTTCGGCCGAGACGCGCCAGTGGCATCTGGGTGCCACCGTCACGCTGCCGCTCTACTCCGGGGGCGAGACCAGCGCGCGCGTCCGGCGGGCCAGCGCCAACGAAACCGAGCGGCGCTACGCGCTCGACCAGGTGCGCGAGCAGCGGCGCGACAACGTCAAGCAGGCGTTCTTCAACCTGCGCTACGCGGTGAGCCTGATAAGGTCACTGGAGCAAAGGGAAGCCTCGGCGCTGGTGCAGTTGAACGCCATCCGCAAGGGGCGTAGCATCGGGACCCGCACCGCCATCGACCTCTTGAACGCCGAGCAGGCCTATTCGGTCGCCCAGCGCGACTTGAAAAACGCCATGTACGACAACGTGGTGCGGGTAGTCGAACTGAAAGCCGCGGCAGGCATACTGTCTGAGCAGGACCTGGCCAGGGATTAGACGGGGCGTTGTGCCGTCAGCCGGCGGCCTTGCTCGGCGCGACCAGCTCGGCGGTCAGCGTTGCAATCTGGTTGGCGTCGCATCTGGCGTTGTTGAAGAGCAGGTGATAGAGGGTCGGGTCGGCGATGTCGCGCCCCAGGAACTCCTTGAGGAAATCGTCCCTTTGCCGCTGCCGCTCCAGAATCAGTTCCCGCGCCTCTTCGCTTTCGAGCCCCATCCTCGAGCGGATCGATTCGACCTTGAAGCCCATGGGAGCAACGATCCTGATGTGGAAGCAGTTTGGCGTCCGCTGGGTAAGCAGGGCGGCGCCCCGGCCGACCAGGATGACGTTGCCTCCCTGCGCCAGAGCGACGATCTGCCGGCAGAGCAGCCGGTAGTAATCCTTGTCGCTCTTCCAGCGCGACGAGAAGGTGGAGAGGATCTCGTCGAGAAAGGTGTTACGGTCGCCGATTCCTTGCAGCATCTGCTGGGAGAGGTTGTGGTCGGCGGCCACCCTCGCCAGCAGCGCCCGGTCCATCACCACCCAAGGCTGCCCGCTTCTTTTTTCCAGCAAGGTCTGTAGCCTCTCGGCGACCGGATATCCTTCGCAGCCGAATTCACGGGTCACGGTGACGGTGGGCATCAGCCGCACGTCGCCCGCCAGGCCGTGTTCCCGCAGGTTTCTGCGCCGCACCTCCATAAAGCCGCTCAACCGTTCCTCAATGCCGGGAACAAGCAGATTCCTCGCCATGCGCGCCACCTCCGTTATGGGACTTTTTTGCACCAGCCCTAATTAGCTCATCTTTATCGCAGAGTCAAGCTGCATTACGCCGGACGCCGCTTTCACTGCGATCTCCGTCGCGCCTAAGCTGCCGGGGTTTTCGCTCCCGCGTCGGATATTTGACCTGAGGTGGGGGCCCGCGAAACGGCACTCTCATGAGCAGCTCGACCGGGGCATGCCCCGGCCGCGCCGGCATTTCTCATGAGCGGGAGGCCTGCCGACTGCGGCCACGCGGCGGCCCGGCGTCCGGCGCTTTCAAAAAATTGACGGCGGCGGCCGCGGCTGCGATTGGCTGCAGATATCGGAGTTTAACCAGACTTTCCCGAGGCGATGTGCTATAATCCCGCCGTTTCGATGCATCCTTCAGGATCGCCTCAGGGGCCGACAGCGTGGCAAAAGGAACAGGGGTAGCAATGGAGCGTTTATCGTTATCCGTCCTGGACGAACTGGAGTCCGAGGCGATCTACATTCTCAGGGAGGTGGCGGCGGAATTCGAGCGTCCGGTGATGATGTACTCCATCGGCAAGGATTCCTCGGTCCTGCTGCGACTGGCCCGCAAGGCCTTTGTCCCCGCGCCGATACCCTTCCCGCTTTTGCACATCGACACCCGCTACAAATTCCCCGAGATGATCGACTTCAGGGACCGCATCGCCGGCGAGCCCGGGCTCGACTTGAGGGTGCACTACAGCCGGGAGGCAGGCGAACTGTCCGTCAACCCCTGGGATCTCGGCACGGTGCGCTGTTGCCAGACGCTGAAAACCCAAGGGCTGCTCAACGCCTTGCGACAGGGCAACTACCAGGCCGTCATCGGAGGCGCCCGCCGCGAGGAAGAGCGCTCCCGGGCCAAGGAGCGCATTTTCTCGTTCCGGGACGCCTTCGGACAGTGGGAGCCAAGGCGCCAGCGCCCGGAATTTTGGGCGCTCTACAACAGCCGCCTGCATGACGGGGAGAGCATGCGGGTCTTTCCGCTCTCCAATTGGACCGAACTGGACGTGTGGCGCTATATTCTCCGGGAGCGGATCGAGGTGGTCCCCCTTTATTTCGCCGCGCCGCGTCGGGTCGTGGAGCGCTCGGGACAACTGATCCCGGTGGAGGCGGAAAGCAGACTGCAGCCGGGCGAGACGGCCGTGGAGAGGCTCTGCCGCTTTCGGACCCTGGGCTGTTACCCGTGCACGGGTGCCGTGGCCTCCAGCGCCGCCAGCGTCGAGGAGATCATCGAGGAGTTGGAGCTCACCAGACTCTCGGAGCGGACCACGCGCATCATCGATCACGACCAGGACGGCTCCATGGAGCTGAAAAAGCGGGAGGGATATTTCTGATGTCCGATTCCGGGCGGCAACCTCAGACGGACCTGCTGCGGCTGATCACGGCCGGCAGCGTCGACGACGGCAAATCCACCCTGATCGGGCGGCTGCTCTACGACGCGGACGCGCTCTACGACGACCACGTCGACGCGCTCACCAAGGGGGCGAGGACCATGGAGGGGGGGATCGATTTCGCCCTGGTGACCGACGGGCTCAGGGCCGAGCGGGAGCAGGGGATCACCATCGACGTCGCCTACCGCTATTTCTCCACGCCCCGGCGACGCTTCATCATCGCCGACGCCCCGGGCCACGAGCAATACACCCGCAACATGGCGACCGCCGCCTCCAAAGCCGACCTGGCGGTGCTGCTCATCGACGCCAAACAGGGGATACTCACCCAGTCGAAGCGGCACGCCTTCATCTGCTCGCTTTTGGGCGTGCCGCGCCTGGTGGTGGCGGTGAACAAGATGGATCTGGTGAATTTTTCCCGGGCCAGATTTCTGGAAATAGAGCGGCAGTACCGCGACTTCGCCATGCGCCTGGGGCTGAAAAGCCTCCGTTTCATTCCCGTTTGCGCGGTGGATGGCGACAACCTCCTGCGCCGGGGAGAGCGGATGCCCTGGTACGACGGCCCCTGCCTGCTGCCGTATCTTGAGGAGATCTATGTGGCGGGAGACCGCAACCTGGTGGATTTCCGGATGCCGGTGCAAAGGGTGGTCAGGCCCGACTCCACCTTCCGCGGCTACAGCGGCTGCATAGCCTCGGGCCTTTTGAGGAAAGGGGACGAGGTCATCGCGCTCCCTTCGGGCTTCCGGTCCCGCATCGGACGGATCGCAGTCGGGGAGGCTGAGTTGGAGCAGGCCCTGGCGGGACAGTCGGTGACGGTCTGCCTTGAGGACGAGTTGGACATAGGGCGCGGCGACCTGTTGGTCCACCCGGGGAATGTGCCCAAGGAATACAAAGAACTGGAGGCGATGGCGGTCTGGACCGGGGACGAGCCCCTGGTCCCCGACGCGGTGCTGCAACTGAAGCACGGCACCCAGTGGCTCAAGGCGCGCTGCCTGAAGATCAGCTACAAGGTCGATCCCAACACCCTGCGCCAGGAGGAGACGCAGAGCCTGTCGCTGAACGAGATCGGCCGCATCCGGCTCTCCCTGTTCAGGCCGGTCTTCGCCGACGCCTATGCCCGCAACCGCGCGCTCGGCTCGCTGCTGCTGGTCTCCACGGCAAATAACGACACCCTGGGCGCAGCCGTCATCGTGGACCGCACCGACTACGACGCGGAGTTGAAGACCGACCGGGCGCTCCCGGAAAAGCGCGAGGTCGTCTGGCACAAGGGACAGGTTTCCCTGACGGAGCGGGCGCTGTTTCTGCGGCAAAGGCCGCTCACCGTCTGGTTTACCGGCCTGAGCGGCTCCGGAAAATCGACCCTCGCCTTCGCCCTGGAGCGGCGGCTGATCGACGCCGGCAAGGCCTGCTACGTGCTCGACGGGGACAACGTCCGGCACGGCCTCAATCGCGATCTCGGCTTTTCGCCCAAGGACCGGGCCGAGAACATCCGCAGGATCGCCGAGGTCGCGCACCTGATGAACGATGCCGGGCTGATCGTGATCAGCGCCTTCATCTCCCCGTTTCAGGAGGACCGCGCCATGGCGCGCGGCATCGTCGGCCCGGAGAAGTTCATCGAGGTCTTTCTCGACCCGGGCCTGGAGGTCTGCGAGCAGCGGGACCCCAAGGGGCTCTACAAAAAGGCCCGCAGCGGCGAGCTCCCCGGCTTCACCGGCGTCAGCGCCCCTTACGAGCTCCCGCAAGCCCCCGACCTCGCCCTGAACACCGGCGGGCTCTCCATCGAGCAATGCCTGCGACTGCTGGAGCGGATCGTGCTCTGAGCGGCGGCTCGCCTCCTGCCTCCCGATCGACGGCCGGGGTGAAAATGACCGGCGCAGACGTAAAAAGGGCGAACACAAGGTTCGCCCATAGGGGTCGTCAGCCGGCAGGATGTGGTGAGACACGAACCGCATCGATCCGCGATGATGCGGTTCACGATGTTCACCGCATCCTACGGGTGTGTTTACAGTGGTCCGCGTTCCCGGGAGGTTACACCTTTTCCCGAATGATCAGGCCCTGCAGCGTATCCATGGCCTTGGAAAGCTTCAGCGCTTCCTCCGAGGGGATCTGCCTGATCAGTTCGCCGGTCTGCTGGTTCACCACCTTCACCACGATCTGCTTGGAGTCGGAGTCGATGGAGAAATTCAGATTGATGGAAAAATGCTTCATGAAATCGTTGAGTTGCTGGGTGGCTGCCTTCACCCTGGTTTCAAACTGAGCGGGATCTTTAGCTGCCGCGTCGGCAGGGTAGTACTGCTGCCTGGGAGCGCTCTGCAGCTTGGCTTGCTGTTTGGCCGCCGAATTGACGGCAAGGTCGTCCCCTTTCGCCACCTGCGGCTGACTTGCCCCCTGTATCGCGTTTATGGACATGAGATCTCACTCCTCGTATTGGCCGGGCTGGGTGCTCTGGCCAAACCATCAATTTTTTTAGAAGTCGTTCGACTTTGCCGCTTTTCGCCCTGCGCCCGAGGCATTATTAAGAAAACCCCGCCGTCGAGGGCGATACATCCCGACACTCACCATCCTTATCGGCCGATGCCGGCAAAACTTTAGCCAAATTATTAATTACTGTCCGCTAGCGGCGGGAAAAATCTCCCTCCCGTTGTCCCGAGGGGTCGGCGCAGCGCGCTGGACAGCAAGAAAACGGCCCGTTGTTTGCAAATCGACAGGGCGACCGGCTCCAGGGCGCGGCGGGAAACAGCCGTCCGGACCGAAATCCCGGGACGGAGAGTGACGCTAGTTTCGGTGCCATGGTTGATTAAGCTAAAGATTTCGCTACAGCTGCCGAAGACATACAAGTGCACCCACCATCGCCAAGGCAGGTTCCCTTATGATCAGGCTGACAAGACTCGACGGCAGCGAAATCTTCCTGAACCCCGACCTCATCGAGCTTCTGGAGGAGACCCCCGACACCCACATCACCCTCTCCAACGGCAACCACCACCTGGTGCTGGAGCCGGCACGCGTGGTGATCGGCCGCATCATCAGCTTCAAGACGCGCCAGATGCGGCATGCCCTCCCTGACGCGGGAAAGCGCTACTTGCGCAGAATCGATTTGGAGAGATACCATCCGCGCTGCAAGCTGTAACAATAACAAGGTCGGAGTTCAAGTGATCTCATGGATTTAGCTACGATAATCGGACTTGTCATGGGGCTTGGCGCCGTCTTTGGCGGCGCCGCCCTGGAAGGGTTGCACATGGGGGCGCTGGTGCAGCCGACCGCGGCGATGATCGTGCTCGGCGGCACCGCCGCGGCCACCTTCGTCAGTTTCCCCATGCCGACGCTGATCACCGCCGCCAAGGACCTGAAGAGGGTGTTCCTCCCCCCCCAGGAAGACCCCGAGGCGGTGATCAAGAACATCATCAACTACGCCGCCAAAGCCAGGCGCAACGGCCTGATCTCCCTGGAGCAGGAGGCGCAGA
This sequence comes from uncultured Geobacter sp., assembly GCA_903925075.1. Classification (GTDB taxonomy): domain Bacteria; phylum Desulfobacterota; class Desulfuromonadia; order Geobacterales; family Geobacteraceae; genus Geomonas. The sequence continues at coordinate 52,489 of CAIYDQ010000351.1, read as the reverse complement.
CCGTCAAGGACTCGTTCACCAAGAAGGGGATCTCGCTGGTGGTGGACGGCATCGATCCGCAGAAGCTGCGCGAGACCATGGAGATCGAGCTCGGCTCTTTCGAGGAGCACGGCAAAGGGAGCGCCGAGGTCTTCGAGTCGGCGGGCGGCTTCGCGCCGACCATCGGCATCATCGGCGCCGTGCTCGGCCTGATCCACGTCATGAGCAACCTTTCCGACCCCTCCAAGCTCGGCGGCGGCATCGCCGTCGCCTTCGTCGCCACCATCTACGGCCTGATGACGGCCAACCTCTTCTGCATCCCCTTCGGCACCAAGCTGAAGCACCGTTTGAAGGAGGAGCTGCTGCAAAAGGAGATGGTCATCGAGGGACTGATCGCCATTCAGAACGGGGAGAACCCGCACTTCATCGAGCAAAAGCTCAGGGCCTACCTGCACGAGCCCGGCGGCGAGAAAAAAGGGAAGTAGATGGCCAGAAAGAAACAGCACGAAAAGGAACCGAACCACGAGCGCTGGCTGGTCTCCTATGCTGACTTCATCACGCTTTTGTTCGCCGTCTTCGTCACCCTGTACGCCATGAGCCAGACCGACAAGAAGAAGATCGTCGAGGTGATGGAGTCGATGCGGGATTCCTTCGGCTATTCCAAGACGTCGCCCGCTCCCAAGCCGAGCGTGATCGAGGCCGGCGCCATGAACATCATCCCCATGCTGCAAAAGGTTTCGCAGACGCCGAGAAAGGGAAAGTCCAAGGGAGGCGAGCAGGAGTTCAAGGCGGTCAAACTCGCCATAGAGGCGTACCTGCAAAAAGCCGGAGCGCAGGACAAGGTCAACGTCGCGGTGAACGCGCGCGGGCTGGTGGTGAGCCTGAACGAGGCGGGTTTTTTCGAATCGGGGAGCGCCGCGCTCAAGCAGGGATCCCACTCGCTCCTGGACGACGTCGCCTCCTCGCTCTCCAGCTACTCCAACGGCATCCGCATAGAAGGGCACACCGACAACATCCCGATGAGCGGGGGAGTCTTCCCCACCAACTGGGAGCTCTCCACCGCGCGCGCCACCAACGTGCTGCAGTACCTCATCAAGCATGACGATTTCGACCCGGAGAAGGTTTCCGCCACCGGTTACGGCCAATACCGCCCGGTTGCCGACAACGGCAGCGAGGAGGGGCGCGCCCGCAACCGCAGGGTCGACATCGTGCTCCTGTCCGAGGAAAGCGAGAAAGGGGAGCCGTGACCAACGCCGGCAAGCGGCCCCGGTTTCAAACTTTTGACTTTTCCGGGGCGGCGCACTAAACTTCGAAGCCCTGCGGCAGCGTGCAGCGCGTGGCTACGGCGTTCCCCCTGGAACAATCCGCACGGCGCCCCGCAAAGACGCCAGCTAGCGCCAACCGCCTTAGCCGGCTCCGACCACGGCTCTTTTCACCATTCCAGCCGCTCGGCTCCACATCTTTTCGCGCCGCCGCCCCCCGATCGGTGATTTTGGCATGGCAGTTGCTGTTTCCAGGCGGGCCGAGACCTTTTGTCTCTCCCTCACCGAAAAGAGGAAATCATGCTAACAGGCAAGTCCCTGCTCGTTACCGGCGGTACCGGTTCCTTTGGCAAGAAATTCGTGGAAACCATACTGCTGCAGTACCCCGACATCACCCGCGTCGTGGTCTTTTCCCGCGACGAGTTGAAACAGTCCGAGATGGCCCAGCAATTCCCGCCCGAGAAGTTCAAGCAGCTGCGTTATTTCATCGGCGACGTGCGCGACCGCGACCGGCTGAACCGCGCCTTGCAGGGGATCGATATCGTCGTGCACGCAGCGGCGCTCAAACAAGTCCCGGCCTGCGAATACAACCCCTTCGAAGCGATCAAAACCAACGTGCTGGGCGCCCAGAACCTGATCGAAGCGGCCATGGACAACGGCGTCAGCAAGGTAGTGGCCTTGAGCACCGACAAGGCGGCCGCGCCCATCAACCTCTACGGCGCCACCAAGCTCTGTTCCGACAAGCTTTTCGTCGCCGCCAACAACTTCAAGGGGAAGCGGGACATCAAGTTCTCGGTGGTGCGCTATGGCAACGTCATGGGGAGCCGCGGCAGCGTCATTCCCTTCTTCCTCAATAAAAGGTCCGAAGGGGTCCTTCCCATCACGGACGAGCGGATGACGCGCTTCAACATCACACTCGCCGACGGCGTGGCTCTGGTCCTGAAGGCCTTAGCCGACATGTGGGGGGGCGAGATCTTCGTCCCCAAGATCCCCAGCTACCGCATCACCGACGTGGCCGAGGCCATCGCGCCGGGTTGCCGCCTCTCCCTGGTCGGCATCCGGCCCGGCGAAAAACTGCACGAGGAGATGATTACCGCCACCGACGCCATCAATTCGCTGCAATTCGAACGCCACTTCGTGATCCTCCCGTCGATACCGCTTTGGGACGTGCAGGCCTTCGCCCAAGCCTTCGACGGCACTCCCTGCCCCGACGATTTCGCCTACAACAGCGGCAGCAACGACGAGTGGTTGAGCGTTGCAGAACTGCGCCGGCTGATGGTGGAGCACGTAGATCGGAACTTCGTCCCGGCCTGACGACAACAGCGAACAGGAGGGGAAAATGGACGCTAGCGACAGAGCTTTCCTGGTAGAGCAATTTGGCAAGATAACCGAACAATTTGTCAAGATAGACGAGAAGTTCGACAAGATAGACGAGAAGTTCGATAAGATTGACGGTCAGTTTGCCAAGATTGACGGTCAGTTTGCCAAGATTGACAGTCAGTTCGACAAGATTGACGGTCAGTTTGCCAAAATCGATGGTCAATTCGCCTCGGTGGCGCAACAATTCATCGATCAAGACCGACGAATTGCAGAACGGTTTGCCGAACAGGAAGAGAAATTTGAACGTCATATCGGCGTCATGGTGGAGAGCTTCGATTATAAAATAGCTCTCATTGCCGAAGGCCATCTTGCGCTGTCCGAGAAACTGGATCGGGTGGAATCGAATCTTTCAGTGAAAATCGACAAGATAGCAGACGAGCTTGCCGCTCACCGTGCCGATCCCCATGCGCATCAGGTCATTTACGGTGTGAGGGAGCCGGACCCATCATGATCCCATACGGACGGCAGTCGATCAGCGATGCCGACATACAGGCGGTTCTCGAAGTCCTCAAATCGACCTGGTTGACCCAGGGTCCCACCGTGCAGCGGTTCGAGGCCAGCGTCGCCGATTACTGCGGCGCAGGCCATGCCGTCGCGGTGAACAGCGCCACCTCTGCCCTGCACATCGCCTGCCTGGCGGCGGGGCTTGGTCCCGGAGACCGCCTCTGGACCTCGCCCAACACCTTCGTGGCCTCGGCGAATTGCGGCCTTTACTGCGGCGCGTCCGTCGATTTCGTCGACATCGATCCCGTCAGCTACAACATGAGCGTCGAGCGCCTGCAAGAAAAACTGGAGCGGGCCGAGTCCGAGGGAAAACTCCCCAAGATCGTGATCCCGGTCCATTTCGCCGGCCAATCCTGCGACATGGAGGGGATCGCCCGCCTGGCGAAGCGCTACGGTTTCCGGGTGATCGAGGACGCCTCCCACGGCATCGGCGGCCGCTACCAGGACCAACCGCTCGGCAACTGCCGCTACTCCGACATGACCGTGTTCAGCTTCCACCCGGTGAAAATCATCACCACCGGCGAAGGGGGCATGGTGCTTTGCAACAGCTCCGCCCTGGCGGAAAGGCTGGTGCGGCTCAGGAGCCACGGCATCACCAGCGATCCCGCCCGCATGAAGGGCGAGCCGCACGGTCCGTGGTACTACGAGCAGATCGAGCTGGGCTTCAACTACCGGATGACCGACATCCAGGCGGCCCTGGGGGCAAGCCAGATGGCGATGCTGGACGAGTTCGTGGCGCGGCGCCAGTACCTGGCCAAGCGCTACCGGCAGTTGCTCGACGGCCTGCCGCTCACCCTTCCCCGGCAGCACCCGGACGCCTTTTCCGCCTTTCACCTCTATGTGATCCGCCTGCACACGCACGCGCTGGGGAAGAGCCGCCGCGCCATCCTCGAGGAAATGCGGGGACGGGGGATCACGGCGCACGTGCATTACATCCCGGTGCATACCCAGCCCTACTATCGAGCGCTCGGCTTCGCCGAGGGGGACTTCCCCGAAGCCGAGGCGTATTATCGGGAGATCATGACCATCCCCCTGTTCCCGGCCATGAGCGACGCCGAGCAGGACCAGGTCGCGGAAGCGCTCAGGGAGACGCTCGGCGTCGCCCCGGCGCAAAAGGAAGCGTGCCATGGCTAAACCGGTCTTCATCGCCGAAGTATCCAGCAACCACCACCGCGACTTGGAGCGTTGTTTTCGCTTCATCGATGTCGCGGCCGAGGTCGGCTGCGACGCGGTAAAATTCCAACTTTTTCGCATCGAGGAGCTGTTCGCCGGGGAGGTCCTGGAGAAGCGCCCCGAGTTGCGCGCCCGCAAGGCATGGGAGCTGCCGGTGGAGTTTCTCCCGCCGCTGGCTTCCCGCTGCCGGGAGCGCGGCATCCAGTTCTCCTGCACCCCGTTCTATCTGCAGGCGGTTGAGGAACTGCTGCCGCACGTCGATTTCTTCAAGGTCGCGTCCTACGAGCTGCTCTGGGGCGACCTGTTGAACGCCTGCGCCCGCACCGGAAAGCCCGTGGTGCTTTCCACCGGCATGGCGACCATGGGCGAGATCGAGGGAGCGGTTGCCACGCTGCGCGCCGCCGGCTGCCTCGATTTGACCCTGCTCCACTGCGTGTCCGGTTACCCGGCTCCGGTCGAGCAGTGCAACCTGGCCGCGATCCGCACCCTGGCGCAGGCGTTCCAATGCCCGGTCGGCTGGTCGGACCACAGCGTGTCTGCCGCCGTCGTCCACCGGGCCGCGCACCGCTGGGACGCGTCGGCGATCGAGTTTCACCTGGATCTCGAGGGGGAAGGGGAAGAGTTCAAGACGGGGCACTGCTGGCTTCCCGAGCAGATCGCGGAAGTGATCGCCGCGGTGCGCGGCGGCTTTTCCGCCGACGGCAGCGGCGAGAAGCTGCCGGCCGCCGCCGAGCTCTTCGACCGGCAGTGGCGCGCCGATCCCAGCGACGGGCTGAGGCCTCTCAAAAAGGCGCGGGAGGATTTCCATGACTAAGCCGAGGGTCGCAGCGGTTATCCAGGCCCGCATGGGCTCCACCCGCCTCCCCGGCAAGGTGCTGATGCCCCTGGCGGGAAAGCCGGTGCTCTGGCATATCATCCACCGGTTGCGCAAATGCCGCACGGTCGACGTCATCGCCATCGCCACCTCGGACCGACCCGGCGACGACGCGCTGGTCGCCTTCGCAAAAAGCGAGGGAGTGGAACTGGTGCGCGGCGCCGAGGACGATGTCCTGCAGCGCTATGCCAAGGCCGGCGAAGAGCTCGACGCCGGGGTGATCGTCCGCGTCACCGGCGATTCGCCGCTTTTGGACCCGGAGACGCTGGACCGGATGGTGGAAACCCTTTTGCTGGAGGGCGCGGAATACTGCACCGCCCAGGCGGGGGTTCATTCCATACACGAGGGATTTTGCACCTTCACCCGCGAGGCTCTGCGGCGCCTGCTGGCCGAGGCAAGCGACGACCCGGCGGCGATCGAGCATGTGACCGCCTATTTCGTGGCTCATCCGGACAAGTTTCGCATCGCCAGGATTCCCATCGGCGTCGAGCACAGGTTTGAAGGAGCGCGCCTGTCGGTCGACACCCCCGCCGACCTGCGCTTCTTCCATGAGCTCTACCGGCTGCTGGGAGTCGCCGCCGGCGAGGCGGACATGGCCCGGGTCGTCCGGCTGCTCCGAGACCGTCCCGATCTGGTCGCCATCAACGGCCATGTGTATCAGAAGAAAGCGACCGACCGCAGCCGCAAGGTGCTGATACGCTGCGACGGTGACGGCCGCACGGGGCTTGGCCATGTGGTGCGTTGCCTGGCGCTGGCCGGGGAGCTGCGCGACAGGCACGGCTGCGGCGTGCTCTTCGCCATGGCAAGCGGCGAGCCGGGCTGGGAGCTGGTACGGCAGGCCGGTTTCCCCTGCGAGCGGCAGGACCGACCCGGCGAAGCCGCCTGGATCGACGCCGTCATGCTGCGCCAGCGCCCCGACGTCATGGTGCTCGACCTGCGTAACGATCTCGACCCGGAACAGGTGGCGAGTTGGCGCAAGAGCGGCTTGTTGATGGTCGTGCTCGACGACCCCGGCCCCCGACGGCGCGAGGCCGACCTCTCTTTTTTCCCGCCCGTGCCGCAGATCGCCGAATGGGACTGGAGCGGCTTTGCCGGAGAACTCTGTCGGGGTTGGGAGTGGGTGCTGCTGCGGCCGGAGTTTGCCGACGCCCCGGCCCCGCCCGGCAACTCCCCCCCGAGGGTTCTGGTCACCATGGGAGGGAGCGATCCGGCCAATTTCACGCTGCGCGCCCTGCGCGCCCTGGACGACATGCCGCAGAAATTCGAGACGCTGGTGGTGGTCGGACCCGGATTCGTCCATGAAGCCGAGCTGGGCGATTTCCTCGCGGCGGCGCGCCGCCTCTATCGCATCGAGCGCCAGGTGCGCGACATGGCCTCGCTGATGCGGGGAGCCGATCTGGCCGTGGCCTCTTTCGGGGTGACCGCCTACGAGCTGGCCGCCACCGGGGTGCCTGCCGTCCATCTTTGCCTAAGCGACGACCACGCCCGATCCGCCTCCCGGTTTACCGAAGACGGGCTGGCGCTCTGCTGCGGCGTGGGAGAGGAGTGCAGCGAGGCGCGCATCTCCCGGGCGGTGGCCGAACTTTTAGCTGCGCCCGAGCGCAGAGAGGAGATGAGCCGGCGCGCCCGCGCGCTGCTCGACGGACGCGGCGCGGCGCGCACCGCCGCCAAGATTATGGACGCCATCAACGGGAGAGAATCGTCACATGCCTGACATCAAGAGCTGGGGAGAGCACAGCGGCGAACTACTCGATTCCGCCAAGGGCTTCGAGGTCATCGATTGCCTTTGTTGCGGCTTCAAGCACGTCGTTCCCATTCCTTCGCCCGAGGAGCTGGAAGAGGTCTACCGGCATGAATATTACACGCTGGAAAAGCCGCTCTATCTGGAGCGCTACACCGAGGATTTGTCGTGGTGGAACCTGGTTTACGCCGACCGCTACCAGAGTTTCGAAGAGTTGCTCCCCCCCGAGCGCCGGCGCATTCTCGACATAGGCTCGGGCCCGGGCTTCTTCCTGAAACTTGGCCAACAGCGGGGCTGGGAAGTCCTGGGGATCGAACCGTCGGCCCGGGCAGCCGCGCACAGCAGGGAGCTGGGCCTGGAGATCATCGAGGATTTCTTCTCCGAGGAACTCGCCGCCAAGCTCGCCAAGTTCGACGTCATCCACATGAGCGAAGTGCTGGAGCACATCTCCTCTCCGGCTGAGTTCCTGACCCTGGTGCGCAGGCAGCTGGCGCCGGGGGGGGTGCTTTGCGTCGTGGTGCCCAACGATTACAGCCCGTTCCAGCATGCCTTGCGCACGGTGCAAAATTTCCAGCCCTGGTGGGTGGCCCCCCCCCATCACCTCAATTTTTTCGATTTCGACTCCCTGGCGCGCCTCTTGACGCGCTGCGGCTTCCAGGTGGAGCTGCAGGAAGCCACCTTTCCCATCGATCTGTTCCTGCTCATGGGGGACAACTACGTGGGCGACGACTCGCTGGGACGAAGCTGTCACGCGAAGCGCAAACTGTTCGAGTCGAACCTCGCCGCGGCGGGGCTCGGAGCGCTGAAGAGGGAGCTGTACCAAAGCCTGGCCAAGCTGAACATCGGCCGGGAAGTCTGCATCTACGCCAGACGCGGCGAGTGAGGAACACTATGAGCAGGGACAAGGCCGTCTGGCTTTTCGCCGGCGGACAGATGCAGGAGCCGGCGGCAATCAAGATCAAGGAGCTGGGCTATCGGCTGATCATCAGCGACCGCTCGCCGGATTGCCACTGTGCCCGCTACGCCGACGAGCTGCTGGCGCTGGACACCTTCGACATAGCCGGCAATCTGCAGGCCGCCCAAACGCTGGCGGGGAAATTCGCCATCGAGGCGGTGCTGGCCGTGGCCGCGGACTGCCACGAGACCGTGGCCGTGGTCGCGTCCTCGCTGCGGCTAAACGCGCTGGACCCGAAGATCGCCCATATCTGCCGTTACAAGCAGGAGACCCGCGCCATCCTGCGCCAGGCCCACCTGCCGCAGCCGCTCGCCGCGGTCGCCAGGGACCTGGGCGAGGCCCGTCAACTGCTGGCCGACTTCGGCCGCCCCGGCGTGATCAAGGCAACCAACAATTCGGGGAGCCGCGGGTTTTCGGTGGCTGCCGACCCCGACGCGCTCAGCGCGGAAATGTTCGAGGCGGCGCTCGACGCCGGCACCAGCGGCCTGGTCATCGTCGAGGAGAGACTCGCACCGATTACCAATGAAATCGCCGAGCAGTCGCTGGAGACGGTCTGGTACGACGGCAAGATGTATTTTCTCAACTGGGTCGACCGCCTGTTCCGCAACGACGCCCTGGGCTTTTCCTCACTTCGCGGCGAGGAGCTCTACGCCGACACCTCGTGGGCGGTGGAGATCGGCCACCTCAACCCCGCGCTGCACGACCACCGCACCTGGCAGCAGGTGGTGGAGATGGTGTACCGGGCGGGCGTGGCCATCGGCATGGACAAGCAGCGCGGCGGCCATATCTTGAAGGCCGACATCATGCTTACCGAGCGCGGCCCCTACATCATCGAGTTGACCCCCAGGCTTTCCGGAGGTTGGGACAGTTCCGCCAGCACGCCGGCGCGCGGCGCCGATTTCGTCGGCGGCGCCATCAAGCTGGCGCTTGGCCGGGAGCTCGACCTGGACCTCTGGCACGCACACTTCGCCTACCGCAATCCCTCGTTGTTCGCCGCCGTGCTCGCCTCCATCGACCGGGGGGCGGTGGACTGCATCTGACGCAAGTTCGCCATCGGCACCGGTTTTCAGCAGGAAATGGCACTCCGTGCCGCATTGATCAATCTCAAGGAGGGTCGCTATGTTCTACCAGTGGAGTAACGCCAACCGCCTGCAGACCCTGCAGGTGAGCGGCAGCAACGACGTGCTGCGTTTCGAAAGCGAGCAGGAACGCGCCGAGGTGTATTTGCAAGACGGCAACATCCAGCGGGTGGTCTGCCACGCCAAGGGGGCGAGCAGCGAGATTCTCGCCAAGGATGCCTACCATATCGTGGTGGGCGAGTCGAATTGGCAGCGGGACGTCTATCACTTCCTCAAGCCGAACGGACCTGCGCCGACCTTGCGCCTGGGGATCACGGTGCACTCCGGCGCCGGCACCTGGTCCAGCCTGCCGCATCCGTTCGAACTCGACCTGGAACCGGATTTCGAAGAGGTGTTCTTCCACATCCTTCAGGGGGGAAGCGGGCGAGCGGTGCAACTGGGGCGCGGGGTGTGGGCCGACAACACCCCGGTGGACGAGGCTTGGCTGGTTGCGGACCGGACCTTCAGCACCATTCCCATGGGATACCACCCGGTGGTCGGCGAGCCGCACGTGAAGGTCGCCTACGTCTGGGCCTATCTCGCCAAGAAGCCGCAATGGGAAAAAGTCTGACCGGGAAGGGCCGGCAAAAAAACTGCAACGGAAGGAGATCTCATGTCAGATCTAAGCGGCAAGGTAGCGGTTATCACCGGCGCCGGCAGCGGCATCGGCGCGGCGGTGGCGGCCTACCTGCACCGGCTGAACGCGCGGGTGCACCTGCTGGCCCGCTCCGAAGGGCAAGTGGCCCAAGTGGCGGCGCAGCTCGACCCGGAGGGGCTGACCGCGGCGCATCACCTGTGCGACGTGCGCGACGAGCAGTCGCTGATCGCCGTCCGGGAGGCGGTTTTGCAGAGCCACGGCGCCATCGACATCCTGGTGACCTGCGCCGCGGCGCCCGCCGCGGCCGGCAAATCGGAGGAGCTCAGTTACGCCGACTGGCGCGGGGTGCTCGACACCGACCTGGACGGCGCCTTTCTCAGCTGCAAAACTTTCGCCCTCCCCATGCTCGACCGGCGCTACGGCAGGATCGTCAACATGACCAGTTTTCACAACGTGGCGACCTATCCCAACCGGCTCGCCTACAACGCCGCCAAGTCGGGGGTGGAAGGGATCACCCGCGCCCTGGCGGTGGAATGGGGCAGGTTCGGCATCACCGTCAACGCCGTGGCGCCCGGGCCGATCAGGACGCCGCGCACCTCCTGGTTTCTCGGGCAAAGCCCCGAGGTGGAGAGCGGCATGACCGGGCGCACCCCCACCGCCAGAATCGGGGAGACCGACGACGTGGCCTCGTTGATCGCCTACCTGGTTTCCGCGGAAGCCAGGCACATCAACGGCCAGCAGCTGGTGGTGGACGGAGGCTGGACCAAGTCGGCATGGTGGGGGGCGCATTGCCAGGAATAGGCGGCAGACCATGACGGCCCTTTTTTCGGAGATCTTTTCGCTGGCCGGCAAGACCGCCGTTATAACGGGGGCGGGAGGCGACATCGGCGCCGCCATTGCCCGGGCCATGCTGGCGGCGGGGGCCAATCTGGTGCTGAGCTCCCGTAGCGCCGAGCGCCTGGCGGCCGCCCGCGCCACGCTGGAGTGCGACGACTCCAAGGTGCTGATCGCGCCCGCCGACGTCACCGATCCCGCGCAGGTGGAGGCGCTGATGGCGGGGACCGTCGAGCGCTTCGGCGCCATCGACATCCTGGTCACCGCGGCCGGCGTGCAGTTGCGCAGGCCCGCCCTGGAGTTCACCCTGGCCGAATGGGAGCAGGTGCTGCGGGTCAATCTGACCGGCACCTTCCTCTGCTGTCAGGCGGCCGGCAAGCTGATGCTGCCGCGCGGCTCGGGTAAAATCGTCACCGTCTCCTCTTTGACCGCCGAGATCGGCATCCCCAACATCGCCCCCTACGCCTCCAGCCGCGGCGCCATCAAGCAGCTCACCAAATCGCTCGCCGTGGAGTGGGCCAAACACGGGATCAACGTCAACAGCATCGGTCCGGGGCGGATCAGGACCCGGATGACCGAGGACCTCTTCAGCGACGACGCCGTTCGCGACAGCTTCCTGAGACTGATCCCGGCGGGCTATGCCGCCACCCCGGAGGAAATCTCCTGGATCGCCGTGTTTCTCGCCTCGCGGGCGGCAAGCTACATCCAGGGACAAACCATTTACGCCGACGGCGGCTGGCTCGCCGGCGGCGGCAGCGCCCTCGGCTGACCGCCGGCGCGCGAGGGACCTTCGATCCAATGCTCTCCCTTTACGCCATATTCCATCTGAACATCGCCTTCTCCTCCATTGAGGAGGAGCAGCGTCCGGAAGTGATCCGCCGCTGCTATTGGCCTCTGCTGCGCCTGGCGCGCGAGCTGGATCTCCCCTTCGGCATCGAGGCCACCGGCTTCACGCTGGAAACGGTGGCGGCCCTCGACCCCGCCTGGATCGCGGAGCTGGGCGAGCTGTGCGGCGCCGGCAAATGCGAGCTGATCGGTTCCGGCTACGCCCAGTTGATCGGCCCGCTGGTGCCGGCTGAGGTGAACCGGCAGAACCTGAGGCTGGGCAACGCCGTTTACCGCTCCTTGCTGGGGTTGCAGCCGGCGATCGCCCTGGTGAACGAGCAGGCCTATTCGGCGGGGCTCCTCGGCCATTACCTGGAGGCCGGCTACCGGGGGGTGGTCATGGAGTGGGACAACCCCGCCTACAACCACCCCGACTGGCAGCCGCAGTGGCGATACCTGCCGCAGATCGCCGTGGGACAGCACGGCGAGGAGCTGCCGGTGATCTGGAACAACTCCATCGCCTTCCAGAAATTCCAGCGCTACACCCACGGCGAACTGGAACTCGACGAGTATCTCAAGCTGATCGCCAGGCACGACGACGGCAGCAAGCGCGCCTTTCCGGTCTACGGCAACGACGTGGAGATTTTCGACTTCAGGCCGGGGAGGTTCATCACCGAAGCGGCCATGGCGAAGGACGAGTGGGGACGGATCAGGAAGCTGATGGAGAAGTTGGCGGGCGACCCGAGCTTCACCCTGGTCGCGCCCTCGGCTCTGCTCGCCCTGCTGGCGAGCGAGGGGGGCGGCAACCGGCTGAGCCTGGAGTCTTCCGTGGCGCCGATCCCGGTGAAGAAGCAGGAAAAATACAACGTCACCCGCTGGGCGGTCACCGGCCGGGACGACGTCGGCATCAACTCGGCATGCCAGCGGCTGCACGACGCGCTGGTTAAGGCCGGCGACGCCTCCGACCTCGATTGGCGCGAACTCTGCTACCTCTGGAGCAGCGATTTCCGCACCCACATCACGCCCCGCCGCTGGCAGCGCTACCGCAGCCGCTTGCAGAGCTTTTGCCGCGTAAAGCAAACCGCCCCCCCCGGGTTGCTGGCCGTCGGGGGAGATGCGGAGACGCTCCCGCCGGAGATCGTGGTGCTGCGCGACGGCGGGCGCTATCTCTCGGTGAGCACCCCCGGACTTGAGCTGCGCTTGAACCTGCGCCGCGGCCTGGCCCTGGAATCGCTCTCCTTTCCCGGAATCCAGCAGGAGAGCCTCTGCGGCACGCTGCCGCACGGCTATTTCGACGACATCACCACCGGCGCCGACTTCTATACCGGACACCTGGTCTTCGAGACCCACGGCCGCCCCAAGGTGACCGACCTCTCGCCGGTGGCCCCGCAGCTTAGCTGGCACCCCGAGCAGGGCATCCTGACCATCACCGCCACCTTGTCGACGCCGCTTGGCGAGGTGACCAAGCAGCTTTCCATCGACCCGCGGCTAAGCCAGGTCAGCATCGATTACCTGCTCGACTGGCCGGCGATCCCGGTCGGATCCCTGCGCCTGGGACACGTCACGCTCAACCCGGAGGCCTTCGACCTGTCGTCGCTGTACTTTCGCACCCACAACGGCGGCCGCGAAGCCGAGACTTTCCCGGTGGCGGCCAAGGCCATCTCCCACGGCGAGGCCACCTCCTTCCTGGTCTCCGCCAAGCAGGGGATGGGCGTCACCGAGGGGGTGGTCGAGATCGGCGACGCCCGCAAGGCGCTGCGCCTGCGGGTGGATCGCTCGCTCAGCACCCTTTTGGGACTGGTCACCTCACGGCCGGTCGGCTCCTCGTACTTTTTCCGCCTGAGCTTCAGCGCCTCCGAGATGGACGAGACCAGCAAACCCAAGCGCCGCGCCCAGCCGTTCAGGGCGCGCATCACCATCGACGCCTTCCTGAAGAACCCCGACTAGACTCCCCCTCTACCGCTCGCCGCGCCTCCCGCTTCCCGCCACATCCCCCACAAGGCGTCCTCGAGATGGCGCGCGAAACGGCGGGCGTCGAAGAGCGGCGAGGCCAGCACCTGCCGCCGCAATCCGGCGCGCAGCCGGGCCAGCTTCGGCAGATCGCCGGCCAGGGCGATCGCCCTCTCAAGGTAATCCTCTTTGCTCTGCGCCACGAAATCCGGCAGCCCCGCTGCGCTCATCAGGCTCGCCCCTTGCCGGGAAAGCAGGGTGTCGCCGGCCAGCGTCAGCGTCGGCACGCCCATCCAGAGCGCCTGGCAGGTGGTGGTTCCCCCCGGAAAGGGAAAGGTGTCCAGGATGAGATCCACCTCGGCGTGGGCGGCCAGATACCCCTCCAGCGTCATGGCGCCATGAAAGGAGACCCTCTCTGGATCTATGCCGCAGCGCCGCAGCCGTTCGACCGCCTCCTCCACCGCCTGCGAGTCCGCCAATTGCCCGCACTGCAGGCGAAGCCTGGAGCCCGGCAGGGCCGACAGCACCTCCCCCCAGAGCTCAAGCACCTGCTCCCCGACCTTGAACCAATTCTGAAAGCAGCCGAAGGTGACGGCGCCCGACGCCAGGGCGGGGAGATCGGCGACCGCCAGCTCGACCTCGGGAGGGGTGAAACAGATCCTGGTCTCGGGGAGGCGCCAGAGTTTTTCGGTAAAGCCTTCCCGGTGCGACTCGGGTGCCCCGACGCGGTCGGCGAGCAGGTAATCCATCTCGGCCATCCCGGTAGTGGCGAAATAGCCTAGCCAGCTCACCTGGACCGGCGCTGGGCGCCAGGCGAATACCGGCAGTCTGCTGTGGGAGGTATGCCCGGAAAGGTCCAGCAGCAGGTGCACGCCGTCGGCGTGGATCCGCGCTGCGGCTCCCTCGTCCGACAGCTCGGCCAGCACGTTCCACTGCGCGAAAAACGGCCTGAGCCGGGCCGTCATCCGGTCGGCGAGACGACTGGTGGCATAGGCTACCAGTTCGATGCGCGCCGGGTCGATGGCCGACAGCACGCCCTGCAAAAAGAAGCCGACCGGGTGCTCGCGCAGATCTCCCGAGACCAAACCTACCCGAAGCCGCTCCGGGTGCGCGCCGCACTGCCAACTCGCATACCGCTTCTCGACCTTTTCCGCCACCATGTTTCCGTACTTGCAGGCTTCGGCGAAGCATTCCGAGGCCTGCCGACCCGCCATGCTCTGCAGGGTAAAGATGAGGTTACTCTGCGCCTCGGCGAAATCCGGCTTTATTTGCAGCACCAACCGATAGCAGGACTCGGCCTCCTCCAAGTTTCCCTGATCCTTCAGGGCGTTGCCGAGATTGTTCCAGGCGGCGGGGAAGGTCGGCTTTAACCGCAGCGCCCGACGATAACAGTCGGCCGCCTCCTGCAGGCGCCCCTGATCCATCAGTGAGTTTCCCAGCAGGTTCTGCGACTCGTGGCAGTCGGGCCTCAGTTCCAGCGCTCGCCGGTAGCAGGCCTCCGCCTCCTCCGGCCGCCCCAATTCCTTGAGGACATCGCCCAGGCTGTCTTCGACCCCGGGCGCCTGCGGATTGAGTTGCAGCGACCGGCGCAGGCAGTCCCGCGCCTCCTCCAGACGCCCCTGGTCGGCCAGGTCGAGACCCAGATTGGAGTGGGCCTTGGCCATCTCCGGTTTCAGCTCCAGCGCCCGCCGGTAGCAGACTTCCGCCTCCTGCAACCGCCCCTGATCCTTGAGCGCGTTCCCCAGGTTTCCATGCGCCTCGGCGAAATCGGGCCTTGCCGCCAGGGCTTGGCGGCAGAAAGCCTCGGCCTCCTCCGGTCGCCCCAGATCCTTGAGAACATTGCCCAAGTTGCTGAGCGCATCGGCGAAATCCGGCTTGATCCGGAGCGCCAGACGGTAGTGCGCCTCGGCCTCGGCAAGCCGTCCCAGCTCCTTGAGGGTTATCGCCAGGTTGTTATAGGCTCCGGCGTCTCCCGGCAGAAGCGCCGCAGCTTTTCGGAGCGGTTCCAGGGATTCCAGGGTGCGCCCCTGGGCAAGCAGGCTTGCTCCCAGCACTTTCCAGCCGAGGCCGTTGCCGGGAGAACTCTCCGTGATTTCCCTCGCCAATTGTTCTACCTCGGCGAAGCGCCGCTCGTTGAACAGCTGCACTAAACCGTTAATATCCTGTTGCATAGCTAACTCCCGCCGAGTACCGGCCGAGCGAAGCCGGCAAGCCGCCTCGCCCGCCCCGGCCCAGACTGCATCTATCGCCGCTTGGACGTCGCTTATGGCCTCTACTGCCACAAACCCGCCCTGGTCAGGGCGATTCCATTATGTAGGTTTTTACCGTGTAAATACAACCTTCTCGTCCCGCTTGCCGTAGCGGCGCTGTCGGCAGGGGCGTCGGGCCGGGAAGCCGGAGCCGATGGTTTCATGCGCTTAAGCGGCCATCGGATTGGGGGGGGAGTCGGAAATGACGGAGGGTGTTTGGAAACTGGCATGACGACGCAATCGCCGGCAACGGACCGGCTTTTTTCAGCCCAAGCGCAGAGCTGCGCCGACCTGCACCGGGCTGGACGAGGCGCCGGGGTCGCTCTTTCGCTCCCCCCGGACAGACCGGGCGCCAACGAATGAAGTCCTTTCTGGAGGTTTTCGGCCGACCGTCACACTGTTTGCTGAATGATCAAGCCCTGCAGGGTATCCATCGCCTTGGAGAGTCTCAGCGCCTCTTCGCTGGGGATCTGCCTGATCACCTCGCCGGTCTCCTTGTTGATCACCTTGACCACGGTTTGCTTGGTGTCCGCGTCCACGGTGAAGTGCAGGCCCACTGAGACGATCTTCATGAAGTTATTGAGCTGCCGGGCGGCTTCCTGCACCCGCTCCTGCTGCAAAGCGGCGGCCTTGTTTCTTGCCTCGAGGGAAGGCGCCTCTTTGTAAATCAACGACTTCACCGGCGGCTGCGCCTCGGGGCGCTTGTCCTGCTCCACGCCCCCCACCTTGGCCGTCTGGGCCTGAGTTATCCCTTGCATAGAATTTATAGCCATGTTATCGTCCTCCGTGAAGCAGCTGCCCCGCAGTTACCGCTTATCGGCTCGACATGGGAAAAGCTTTAAAAAAAATTCTTTCCAGCACGCCTCCGTCAATCGCCGCCTCCAACGTGAATCCTCCCCCGCGCCGCGGCGAGGTCGCAATCGGGCCGCAGCCTCTGCCCACATTTCAGCAAACACGCCGGGTCCACGAAGTTCAGGCTTTCGGTCGTCGGGTGCCCGCCCCCGAGCCGGCAAAAGGATGTCCATGGGAAACGTAGAAAATAACCTGGGAGTTTTCCTGGTTAACAACTTCGGCGACCGCTATCTCCATGCCGTTAACCGCAACGCCTTCAACGCCGTCGGCTCGGACGCGCTCTACCGGTCGCTCTACGGCGAGGCCGTGTTCACCGAATACCAGTTCAACCTGATCGTCGGGACCGATTCCGGCATCTTCCCCAAATACATCGCCAAAAACGGCGTGCCGACCGGATCCCGCTACCTTTTCATAGAACTCCCCGAGGTGCTCGACATCCTGACCGGCAACGGGCTGCTGAGCGAGCTCCCGGAAGAGATCCGCGTCATTTCCTTCCAGGGCTGGCTTGAGCAGGCCAACGATTTCCAGATCGAGAACTACGTCTTTTTGAACGCGGTCGCGCTGCAAGGCTCGCTCGCCTCCAGCGACGCCAATCTGACCGGCTACCGCGAACTTTCCTGGGCGCTCGGACTGGAGTTGGAGGCCTACATCCACCACATCCAGGCCGCCACCAACTGCCACCAGTTCATCCTGCGCCAGATCGAGAACCTGGCCGAGAACCGCCTCGACTTCGAGGGGACGCTGGAGGGGGCGTTCGCCGGCAAGACCGCCATCATCCTGGCCGGCGGTCCCTCTCTGCTCGACGCCCTCCCCTGGGTGAGGGAAAACCGAGACCGGGTCCTGATCATCGCCGTTTCGCGCATCAGCAAGATCCTCCTCGACCAGGGGATCGTCCCCCACATCGTCGCCACCGTCGATCCCCAGCAGATTAGCTTCGAGGTGAGCCGCGAGCTGCTGCTTTTCGCCGGCCGCGACCAGGAGCCTCTGCTGGTCAACAGCCACCACGCCTCGCCGCTGCTGGTCGGGCAATGGCAGGGCAAGAGCGTCTATACGGCCTCGCTTTTCCCTTGGCGCACCGAGCTCAACACCGACACCCTCTATTTCTCGGGGCCGACGGTCGGCAACTACGCCCTCTCCGTCGCCATGCACCTGGGATGCTCCGACATCATCCTGGCCGGCGTCGATCTCTGCTTTTCTCCCAAAGGGCAGACCCACGCCGCCGGCAGCAACGAATGCAAGGTCGGGCCGGACCTGGGGCAGATCTCCCCGCGGCTGGAGACCTATGGCGGCGCGCAGGCCGACACCAACCAGGGGTACGCGCAAGCGCTCACCGTGCTCGCCCTGCAGGCGTACCTCGCCAAGGAGCAGGGGCACCGCGTCTACAACTGCTCGCCCGACGCGGCGAAAGTCGCGCTGATCGAATTCCTTTGCCTGCAAAGCGTCGAGTTGCCGCCGGCCGACGCCACCCCCGCCCAGATCATCGCCGGCCGCGTGCCCGCCTCGACGCGGCAAGCGCGTCTCGGCCACTATCGCCTGGTTCATAAGGAGCTCTCTCGCGCGCGCCGCAAGCTCCAGGAAATACTCAACCTTTCCCTGGAAGCCCTCGACTGCGCCGACGGGCTGTTCGGCACCGACGGCAGGCATCGCGACTTCCGCTACAAGGTGAGGATGGACAAGATCGAGCGGCGGCTCGACAGGAGTTTCGGCGATTTCACCGTCATGTTGAAACAGGTCGGCATGAAGAAATTTCTTTCCATCCTGAAAACCCCGAAGCAGGCCGAGGAGTGGACCGACGCGCAGATCGAAAAGGCGACGCGCGACTACTATGAAACCTATAAGAACGGCGCCGAGTACTTCATAGGGGTGATGGACGGAGCGCTGCGCAGGATCGACTCCCGCATGGAGGAGGAGAAACCGAACCCCCTTATCGAGAAGCTCTTCTCGCAATGGGAGCTCGATCGCCAACCGGGGAGGCTGCTGATCTGGCGGCGCAACCAAGCCGCTCACCACCCCGTGTCGGAGGAAGAACAGGAGAGGCTGCTGGAACTGGAGCGGCACTACCAACGCGCCCTGACCGAAGAGCGGACCTCGCAGATGGAGGGGCTCGAGCAAGGGTACGACGTGAAACACACGCGCAGCAAGGCCCTGCTGCTGTTCGCCCGCGGCGAGTCGGCGGCGCTCGAGGTTATGTCGCAAGGGCTCGCCGCGCATCCCAACCCTGAGCAGGCTCTCCCCTACCTGCAATTCGTCGACGGGCTGATCGCCGAGTTGCAGGGACGCCCCGAGGCCGCCATGGCCTGCTACCAGCCCCTCATCGAGCAAGCGCATCCCCTCACCGAGGACGCGCTGCAGCAGATCGCCTCGCTCGCCCTGGCGGGGGGCGACACGGAGAGCGCGCTGCTTGCCCTGGATTGTCTGGCCGGGCTCTCGCCCGCCTATCTTCCTCCGTACGCCGACCTGCTGAAGGCGCTGGGGATGTTCGAGGATGCCTTCAACGGCTACAACCGCTACCTCGGATTGGTTCCCAACGACGCCAGCGCCATCATGAAGTTGGCCGCGCTCTGCACCGAAGCCGGACTGATCGACTCGGCGCGCGAGCTCTACCAAAGGATCCTGGCGCTGGACCCGCTGAACAGCGCTGCGCTGACGCTGATCGATGCCTTGTCTGCGGCTTCGCCGGCGCCCTGACCCCGACGCCGGCCGGCAAGCCTGCATGGAGAACCAGTGAAAATCGCTTTTTTCAAGGCAAAGGGGGTGATCGCTCCCCACGTCATGGACGGTTTTGTCGACGCCTTCAAAATGCTCGGGCACAAGGTTTTCGTCTTCGATTTTTCCACCGACAACCACCTGCAGCAATTCAGCAGTCTCAGCTCGTTTTCCCCCGACCTTGCCGTCGGTTACGGGTCGCTCTCCCTCCTGAAAGCTCACGGCGAGTTTTTCTTCAGGCAACAGGGGATCCCGTCCGTACTGCTCCATTACGACGCCCCTTGCTACGTGTTCAACAAGGAGCAAAGGGAGGAGATAAAAAACAACCCTTCCTATTACCTCAACCTCGTCTGGGACAAAAGCTTCATCGACCTGCTGCGCCGCGCGGGCATCGAAAACCTCCACCCCGTCAAGCTTGCCACGAACCCTGCGCTGTTTTTCCCGGCAGACAAGCCGCAGACCGGCGATGCCGTCTGCTTCGTGGGAAACATTTCCTCCCCGGCCGCACCCGCGCAGTTGCAGGCAGCCGCGGGCGAAAGCTTTCTGCGCCAGGTGATCGAGAGGAAAGCGGAAAACATCGGCAGGCCGGTGCTCGAAATCATGCGGGAAATTTTCCTGGAACCGGAATACGCCGCGGTAAGCGACGCCTACCGGGACGACGAGCAACGGTTTTGGCACGATTACCACTGCATACACAGCCTCGGATAGCCGGAAATCCGCAGCCGATATATAAGGGGCCTGGAGCAGCCGCTCGACCTGTACTGCGACTTGGATCCGGAATCCGCCGGCATCAATTTCAAAGGCCGGACCGATTACCGCAGAGAGCTTCGCAAAGTGTACGCCTCGCACGCCGTCAACCTGAACATATCCTCTTTGCAGTTGGAAACCTCGGTGAACAACAGGGTCTTCGACTGCTTCGCCTCCGGCGGCTTTTTGCTGAGCGACTACAAGGAGGATATGCGGGAAATCTTCCCCGATTTCTGGAAGGAGATAACCTTCACCGACATCGACGAGATGAACGGGAAAATAGCCTACTATCTGGCACGCCCCGAGGAAAGGATCGAGCTGACCGAAAAGGCGCGGCAGATCGTCATGAAAGAGCATACCTACTTGCAAAGGGCGCGGTACATCATGAGCCTGATCCCTGAAGCTCAAAAAAAGCCGCGGCTCAGCCCGGGAAAACGAGAAGGTAAACGTGTGCCGCCGTATCAAGCCTGTTCGGCTTGTTCCGGGGCCGGGAAAGGATCGAAAGCATGGAATTCAGCAGCGGGCGCCCGATGGCAAGCGCCATCGATAGACAAAATTTGCAAACCATTCAGGCCGGTTCGCTGAACTATACCTGGCGGGGAGTGCAATGCATCAAGAATCCCTTCGACTTCGCCTCCATGTTCCAGCTGCTGTGGGAGCTGAAGCCGCGCACCATCATGGAGATCGGGTCGTGCAGAGGGGGGAGCGCCTTGATGCTGGCGGACGTAGCCGGCATGTTCAAGCTCGATTGCCACGTCTGGTCGGTCGACATCAACCGGGTCGAAGACCTCCCCGACGACCGGATCACCTTCCTGCAGGGGGACGCGCTCCGCTTGCCCGAGGTTTTCAGCGCGGAGCAGTTGGCGGCCATGCCGCACCCGTGGCTGATCATCGAAGACTCGGCGCATCTGTATGAAACCACCCTGGGCGTGCTGGAGTTTTACGACGCCTACCTGCAGCCGGGGGACTATCTGGTGGTGGAGGACGGCAACGTCGACGACATGGGGAGGTCCCTGGAGTTCCACGGAGGCCCCAATCGCGCCATCAAGGAGTTTTTCGAGGCGCGCGGCGACCTGTACCAGCTGGACACCCTTTACTGCGATTTTTGGGGGCACAACATGACCTGGAACACCAACGGCTACTGGCTGAGGGTGAGATAAAAAAAAGGCCGGATATCTTTATCCGACCGGCTTGGCCCGCACTCCACAAAAGCGCCGCCTCGGCGGCCGGCGCTTCTTTTTTCCTTTTTTCACGGCCCGATCAGTAACGCCGCCCCCTCCCCTGTTCGTAGGCCGTGACCACCGTCCTGCGCTTGGACAGACCGGCGATCTCGCCATGCAGAGCGTCGAGCCGCGCCTTTCCCAGGGCGACCGCCAAGGCGTCCAGCTCCAGAATCCTCGCCGTGGTCTCCTTTTGGAAAATCCTGAATTCCGCCAGCAGCAGCCGGCCCGTCTCGTCCCCCCCCGGTTGGAGGCCTTCGAGCTGGAGGTCGATATTTTGCAGGCCGTCGATCAGCAACTGACGCCTCGTCAGCACGCCTGCTGCGCCATCGTTCCTGAACGAGTCAAAATTTCGCAGCAGTTCTGCAGCCTCGTCAAGAAGCCGCCGGTACTCTCCTTGCCATTTACCGAGCAAATTTCGGAGAGCCGCCTCATCCACGCGCCCCCCCTGCCGCCTTCATAGTGCCGGCCAACTCCCCCATGCGCTCGATTCTTTGAATTTCGATGGCCTCGGTCCAAGCGTCGCGCAGTATCAGCAGCACCTTGATGGCGTCGTGCAGCGATTGAACCCTGCGCTCGATATTGGCGCGGGTGAGCTCATCCAGCACGTACATGTAGAGCTGTTCCAGGCGCTGGGATATCTCTCCGCCTATTTCGTGATTGAGCGTGTTCATCAACTCGCCGACAATGGCAACGGCCTTCCCGATGCAGACGCCTTTTCCCGCGTGGTCCTTGCCGTTGATAAGCTCCACAGCCTTGCGGCAATTGCCGATCGCGCCGTCGTAGAGCAGGAGCAAAATCTTTTCAGGACTTGCGGTAGTAATCTGGGTTTGCTGGTACGGATTGTTAAAGGGCGCTGCCATGTGACCTCCGATTGTTGCCTGCCGTCGTAGTTGCGAGCCGCTGATCGGCTATGATTTGCTGCTGGAACTGGTGCTCGTGGAGCTGCTGCCGAGCGCGGCGAGCAGCTGATTCCCTTGAGCCTGCAAATTGCTGACCATAAGCTCCATGTTGCTGAACTGGTTTTGCAGCGTGGTCTGCATGACCGTGATGCGGTCTTCCATCTGGCTTATCTGGTCGTTGATGTCGCCTATCGACTTGTTGAGGCCGTGGATCCTGGTGGCGATCAGTCCGTTGCCGTTGGAGGAGTCCCCCTCGTAGATGTGCACCATCGATTCCAGCGCGAGGTTGAACTGCTGGGCGATGCCGTACTGGTTCTTGTCAAGGGAGAGGGAGGTGCCGGTATTGTGGGTGAAGACGTCGACGACCGCGTCGTAATTGCTGGCCAGCGCCGCGGAAAGCTTGGTCGAGTCGACCGACAGGGTGCCGTCCGATTTGTCCGTGGTCAGCCCCAACTGCGCCAGGTTGCTGAACGGACCCGAGACCCCGGTCACCGTCGAGGTCAGCAGCCCCTGGAGCTGGTTCTGGACGGTGCGTAGCGTGGCGTCGCCGGAGAGCGTGCCAGCGGTGTTGTTGGTCGGGTCGTACTTGGACTGGGCGTTGACCAGGGTAATGGCGGCGTTGTAGGCGGTGACGAAGCTGTTGATCTTGGTGGTGATGCCCGACGTATCGTTGGCGAGCGTGAAGGTCGTGGTCCCCCCCTGCTTGGTCACCGGATCTTCCTGGGTGAGCAGGTTCAAGGTGACCCCTGGCAGGGCGTCGGTCACCGTGTTGGAGTTCTTGGTCATCGTTATGCCGTCGAGCTTGAAGACGGCTTGCGTCCCCGCCTGATAGCCGGCGGCGTCGAAGGCCGGCGTTTGCGCGGCCGCGCCCGTGGAGGGGGGCGTGGTCAGGCCGCTGAAATCGACGCTGTAGTTGTTGGTGTCGTTGCCGGTGATCACCAGCCGATTGGGAGTGCCCGAGCCGTCGTTGATGAGCGAGGCCGTGACGTTGGCGCCGGAGCCGTTGATGGCGGCGACCATGCCGTCCAGCGTGTTGCCGCCGTCGGCGAGGTTTACCGTGGTGACCGTGCCGGTCCCGTTGTCGATGGTGAAGCTGCCGGAATTGAAGAGCGCGCCGTCGGCGTATCCGGTGGAGACCTGCCGTTGGGAGGCCGCCAGGGAGGTGACTTCCAGGGTGTGGGTGCCGGCGGCTGCCGTGCTGGCGGCCGTGACCGTCGCCACGGAGGAATTGGTCACCGTGGAGATCATCCCCTTGAAGGAGGCGCTGGTGCTCATTCCCTGCGTGATGGTTTGCAGGCTGGTCAGGGAGGTTTGCAACTGGTTGTAGATGTCGATCTGCGCCTGATCGGTCTTTTGCGTGGCCTGCATCACCTGTTCGGGCAGCCGTTCCACGGCCAGCAGCTTCGAGATGATCGAGGCCGAGTCAAGGCCCGTTGCCAATCCGCCGATAGTTATACCTGCCATGTCAGCTCTCCTTTCCGTTGGTGCCGCAACGCGCGCGCCGGCCGCCGTCCGGCGTCCGACCTGGGCCCCCATTCAAGGAAAAGGGGCGTGAGCAGCAACGGATTTGCTGCGAGTGCTAGCCGGTTTGCAGGCCTACCGTCTTTTTTCAAAAAAAAGGGAGGGCGTGAGCCCCCCCTCTTCTAGGTAATGGAACTACCTCTCTTAGCCTAAGAGTTTGAGGGCGGTCTGCGGCAACTGGTTAGCTTGCGACAGGATCGAAATACCTGCCTGGTTCAAAATCTGCGCTCTGGTCAAGTTGGCAGTCTCTGCCGCGATGTCCGTGTCGGTGATGCGCGACTGAGCGGCCGAGGTGTTCTGCGAAGACACGTTCAGGTTGTTGATGACCGACTGGAAGCGGTTCTGCACTGCGCCAAGGTTCGCACGCTCCGAGGAGATTCTCGAAATCGCCGTGTCCAGCGTGGACTGCATCGCCTGGGCGGTAGCCGAAGTTGCGATGCCGCCGGTGCCCAGGCCCAAGCCTGTCCCAGCATCCATCGCCGAGGTGATGATGCTGATGTTGTCGTAGCCGGCGGCGCCCGTGGTGCCCGTTCCCACCTGGATGTTGGTGGTGGTGGCCTGCATCAGCATGTGAATGCCGTTGAATGCGGTGGCGGAAGCGATGCGGGTGATTTCCGACGCCAGGCGACCGAACTCGCTGTTGATGTAGGCGCGCTGCGAAGACTGCAAGGTGCCCGTCGAGGACTGGGTCGACAGCTCGCGCATGCGGCCCAGGATGTTGCTGATCTCGTTGAGCGCGCCCTCTGCGGTCTGCGCATAGGAAACGCCGTCGTTCGTGTTCCTCACCGCCTGATTCAGCGAACGAACCTGGCTCTTCATGCCTTCCGAAATTGCCAGACCCGCTGCGTCGTCTGCCGCGGAGTTGATGCGCAGGCCCGAAGAGAGTCTCGACATCGCCGTGTTGAGGCTGTTTTGGGACAAGCCGAGGTTGCGCTGCGCGTTAAGGGACGCGATGTTGGTGTTGACTGTTAACATGGTGAATCCTCCCTGAGAGTTGCTTGGGGTATCCTTACCCCAAGGTAGATGTTAGTTGCCAAGACATTGGTGCAAACAGCTCGCTCGCGGCCTGCCACCTCCTTGTCGAGTTCGTTTTTCTGCTTCAAGCTAACCAGTTACCAAACTTATCGGCAGGGCCTGCGGGAACTTTAGAAAAAAATTTCCTCTTATTTCGCGCCTTGCGTCAATTTTTTGTCCGAGCAATCGGCAGGCTGACGCAGCCGACCGGCAGGGAGCGCCCACGGCTCCGCGGGCGACCGTCACTCCGGCTCGGCTTGGCCTTTCACGGCCGGGAAGAAGGGGTGCCTGGTCGTATAGCTGCCGCCGTCCAGCACGATCTGCCGGGCGAGCAGGCGCTCGGGATTGAGCGCGATCGGGCCCTGCAGGTTGACGGTTATCTCGGAGGGATCCTGGGCCATGGTGACCACCAGCAGCACGATCAGCTCCGAATCCTCGCCGAACTCCAGCGAGGTGAACTCCTCCAGCGTCAAGTCGAATTTGAAATCGGGGACGTTTTCTTTGGCGTCCACCACCACGAAAGCCAGATCGGGGTTGTCTACCGCCTGCAGCCAGAGAAACGGCCCCAGTTTGGGCGGAGTAAGCAGCACAAAGCGTTTTTCCTTGGGAAATCCGAGCATCCCTTCCGGCATGCTGATGATTTTAGACTCATCTACTTCCTGCTCCCCGAAGCGCGACGTTTTCACCAGCATTGTTTCACCCCTTCGTGCCGCTGCCGATTAATTGCGCCAGGCCTTCCAGATCGGCCAGATTCCATTCGGCGGCTTGCCTGTTTTCCTGCTGCACCTTGAGATAGATCTCCTGTCGGTAGATGCGCATCTCCTTGGGGGCCTCAATACCTATCCGCACCTTGTTCTCCTTTACCTCGATCACCGTGATGTGAATCTGGTCGCCGATGGTGATCACCTCACCGAGTTTTCTGCTCAAAACCAACATAGCCGCCCCCTGTTAGCTCCCATAAACGCTACTTAAGGTAGTCGAGTAGCGAGACCTGGGAGATTTTGGCGGAAGCAGCCACCGCGGTCTGGTAGGCAGTCTGCTGTTTGGAGAGGTCGCTTACCACCTGCAGGTAATCAACGTCCTGCATGCTGGAGAGGACCTTGGACCTGGAGAGTTCGGTGTCATCCGCGGTCGCGGAGGCCGCGGTCAGACGATTGAGGGTCGAGCCGACCACCGCCCGGCCGGTCAGCACCTGGGAGTTGGCAGAGTCTATGTTCCCCAGCTGGGCCTGGACCTTGGTGGCGTCGCCGGAGTTGATCGCCCCGATCAGGTCGTCGAAGGTCTTCATGATGTCGGTCCCGCTGCTGCTGGCCGGCACGCCGCCGGCGATCAACGCCCCCCCCGAATAGCTCACCGCCACGGTCGAGCTGTGGTCGATGGCGACGGTCAGCGAGTCCGCGGTGCCGGAGAACGCTCCGCTGCTGGCGTCGAAGGGAGGCTTGTCGTTGTTGTATCCGCCGAACACGTACTTGCCGTTCAGCTGGGAGTTGCCAAGCGAGATCATCTGGCTCTTCAACTGTTCCAGCTCCCGGACGGCGCCCGACCTGGCGTTGGCGTCGGACATGTTGGTGTCGGAGGCCATCGACAAGGCCAGTTCCTTGGTCCTGGTCAGCGTGTCGCCCATGCTGGCCATGGCCGAGTCGCTCATCGAGAGGATCGAGGTGCCGTTGGTGATGTTCCTGCCGTACTGCGTGGTGGCCGCGGTCTGCGACTTGAGGCGGAGGATCTGCTGCGCCGTGGTCGGGTCGTCGCCGGGGTTGCTCACCTTGAGCCCGGTCGAGGAGTATTGCTCCAGCTGGGTCTGGCGCTGCAATATGGTCTGGAGGTTCTCCAGCACCTGATTGGCGCTGGTGTTCTGTGTTACGCGCATGACCTTGCTCCTTCTCCAAAAACGGCTACGGCAGCGTGCGACATTTCCAAGCGGCTTTTCAAGGGAGGCCGGGCGCCCGCGGCGCCGATCATTGCACCATTCCCAGCACGGTATCCATCATCTGCGTGCCCGTGGTGATCAGCTTGGCTGCGCCCTGGTAGGCCATCTGGTATTTAGTCAGGTTGACCAGTTCCTCGTCCAGAGAGACGCCCGCCCCGGACTCGCGCAGCGTGTTCAGCTGGTTCAGGGTAGCCGTGCTTTGCGTCTCGGACCTGTCGGCGCTTTGCACGTCGACGCCTACCTGCCCCACCAGCGAGGTGTAGAAATCGCCCAGGGTCATGGTCCCCCCCGTCATGGGAATGGCTTTATCGTAGATGGCGGCCATGTTCAGCGCGTTCTTGTTGTTCCCCGTGCCGCCGACTGCCGTGTCCGCATCGGAGGCGGCGATGTCGGAAGGCGAGGCGATCATCAGGGTAATGGCGGACGCCGCCCCCGCGGTGGTCGCCGGTACCCCGAAAAACGGCTTACCGGTGGCGCCGGAGGGGTCGGTGCTGGTCGGCAGGCCGAAGCCGGAGCTCTGGACGCTGTTCACCTGGGCGGCCAGCGTCGAGGCCAGCTCGTCCAGCTTGTTCTGGTACTGGGGCACCACTGTGTCGCGCATCTGCAACAAGGCCCCGATCGACCCCTGGCTGTTGCCGGGACCGCCGATGTAACTGGTGGCGTCGGTGGCGGGGCCGCCTGTCGCGGAGGTCAACATCACCGCGTACTTTCCGTCGGCGTCGGCCTGCAGCGAGAAGGCCCCCGTTTGGTTCTCCGAGACCAGCGTCTGGCCGGTCGCCAGGGAGAGGGTGAGGGTGCCGTCCGGCTGATCCTTCGAGATCATGCCCAGCTTCTGCGAGAGGTCTCGCGCCAGCAGGTCTCGCTGGTCCAGCATCTCGTTGGCCTGTCCCCCCAGGGCCGCTACCTGCTTGATGCGGCCGTTCAGCGAGGCGATCTGGGTCAAGGAGTCGTTGACGTCCTGGCTCCACCCCACCAGGGACTGGTTGGTGTTGCTCTTGATGTCCGAGAGGTTGCTGTCGATCCGATGAAAATCGTCCACCAGCCCCTGCGCCTTGGAGAGCACCGCCTGGCGCTCGGGCACCCCTTGCGGGTTGACGCTCAGGTCTTGCCAGGAGGAGAAGAAGTCCTGCAGCGAGCTTCCCAAGCCGGGTGTGGTGAGGTCGTTGAACAACGGTTGCACCATCTGCATCGAGGAGTTGCTGGTGGTCGCCTGGCCGTTGGCGGCGTTGGCCGAAAGGAGCTGTCCCTGCAGAAAGGAATCGTAGTTGCGCTGGATGGCGTCCACCTTGACGCCGCTCCCCTGGGTGAGCCCGTTGATTACCGTGGAGACCCCGGGGGTCAGGTTGGTGGTCTGGCGCGAGTAGCCCGGAGTGTTGACGTTGGTGACGTTTTCGCCGGTCACCTCGAGCGCCAGCCTTTGCGCCGTCAGCGAGCTGTTGCCGATGTCCAGTAACAAACTGATGCTCATCTCATGCCTCCCGGCGCAAGAGCTTCGGGCCGGAAGAGCCGGAAACCATGCGCCCCGCCCCGCCGTAGGTGGTGGAGCGGTTGAACATGCGCCCGAAGAACTCCAAAGAGCGGTTCACGGTCGATAGCGCGTTCTGCAACAGCTGACCGTTCGCAGCGGAGAGCTTCTCCAACCCGCGCCCCAGATCCAAAAGCCGCGCCTGCAACCCCTGCAGGGTCTCGCGTTGCGGCTGCGGCACTCCGGGGAGGAGCGGCGAGAGGTTATGGGCGCCGGCGACGCCGAGTTGCGCGGCCAACTGGTCGATCAACTGGCGGCAAAGCCGCGACGAACCGGCCAGGCGGTCGTAAAGCGCCTGCTTTTTTTCCGTCTGACTTTGCAGCTTCTCCATGTCCATCTGTACGAGGCAGCTCCGCTCCTCTTCCAGAAGCCCCAAAAGCTCTTGCAGCGCGCCCTCTTTTTCGGACAACAACGCTATCAGGCGGGAAACTTCGTCTGCCATGGTCTTACTCCTTGCTTACTAGCCTCACCCGGCTCAGCCGGTACGGCGGCCGCCCGGTTGCCGTCAACCAAAGCGGCGAACGGCAACTCCGGCGCGCCCTAGCCGACGCTCTCCATCATCCTTTGCGCCAACAGTTTCGGGTCCACCTGGTAGCCCCCCTGCTGCACCTGCTGCCTGGCGAGGGCCACCCGGTCCAGCCTCACGTCGGGAAGCGCATCGAGCCTCTGCTTCCAGCGAGCCAGCTCGCTGCTCGGCGAGGATATCTCCACCTGGTCGAGGCCCGGGGAATCCACCGCGCCGGCCGATTTGAGGGGAGTCCCGGAGGAAACTTCGCGCGCCTCGCGACTGCGCTGCAGATCTGCCACATAGGGGGAAGCGTTAATCAGCACTACCGACTCCTTTTTGCGCGTTCCCCTGCACGGGGAGGGGACGCTTCGTCAGCTCTTTCTCGATGGCCGCTGCCAGTCCCAGGCTGCCGCTGGCAGCCGCCGCGCTGGCGTATTCCTGGTCCAGCAGGGAACGAAAGGTCTCTTCGCCGTGCCCGCCGCCGGTCAGTTTGTCCTTGCCGACCGTATCCCGCATCGACTTCAACATCATGCCGACGAACATGGCCTCGAACTCCCGCCCCACCTTTTTGGCCGAGGCGGCACCCGGCCCTCCCTGGCGCGCCGGCTTGGCGGCGGCGGGGATCTGCGGGTCGGTGACGGGTAAAGCGTTATAGGGTATGCCCTTTATTTCCAAGTCGCCCTCCTCGAAGGCTACATCACGCTCAGGTCGGCGTTAAGCGCGCCGGCGGCCTTGATCGCCTGCATGATGCCCAACAGGTCCCTGGGCGTCACGCCCAGCGTGTTCAAGCCCCGCACCACCTCGCCCAGGTTCGCCCCCTCCCGCAACAAGGAGATGTTCACCTTCTCCTCGGCGACCTTCAGGTCGGTGCGCGGCACCACGGTGGTGGTCCCGGTGGAGAGCGGGGCCGGCTGGGAGACCTTCGGGGTCTCCTTGACCAGCACGGTCAGGTTGCCGTGGGAGACGGCCACCGTGGAGATGCGCACGTTCTCGCCCATGACGATGGTGCCGGTCCTCTCGTTCATCACCACCCGGGCGGTCACGTCCGGGTTGACGTCCAGCCGCTCCAGCACCGCCACGAACTCGACGATCCGGTGCTGGTACGGTTCGGGCACTGCGATCTGCACGCTCCCCGGGTCGGTCAGGCTCGCCACCTCCCCCTTGAAGCGCTCGTTGATGGCGCTGGCCACCCGGGCGGCGGTGGTGAAGTCGGACTGGTGCAGGTTCAGCGTCAAGAGCTTCTTGCCGGCCAAGACGTTGGGGAGTTCGCGCTCGATCAGCGCCCCCCCCGGCACGGTGCCGGCGGTCGGATGGTTCTTCATGGCGCTCGACGCCTGGCCGCCGTAGGAAAAGGAATTGGTCAGGATGGCGCCCTGGGCGACCGCGTAAACCTGCCCGTCGGCGCCCTTGAGCGGCGCCATCATCAGCGTGCCGCCGGCCAGGCTTTTCGAGTCGCCCACCGAGGAGACCAGCACGTCCAGCCGGTTTCCCTGCTTGGCGAAGGGGGGAAGCTGCGCCGTCACCATCACGGCCGCGATGTTCTTCACCGTGATCTCGGTGCGGTTGACCGTCACCCCCATGCGCTCCAGGGCTCCGACCAGCGACTGCACCGGAAACCTGGTCTGGTCGGTGTCGCCCGAACCGTTCAACCCCACGACCAGGCCATAGCCGATCAACTGGTTTTCCCTCACCCCGTCGAAGGCGGCGATGTCCTTGATGCGCGCCGCCTGCGCCAACTGGGGGAGCGCCGCCATGATCAGCGCCAGCGCGAAACTCTTCCACGGGAATTTAATAGTCACCTTTCACCTGACCTTTTCCGCCCTTGTTACTGTTTCGGCGTCGGCCACCGATAACTTTAGCGATTATCGCGACCGCCGCTAAAATCGAGCGCCGGGCGCGGACCGGGCGCTCTGGGCGCGGCACCATACCGCTTTTCGGCGGAGCGGAGTCCGCCTGATTTAGAACGGCCAGACCTTGTCCAGGACGTTCATCAGCCAGCCGGGACTCTGCCGGTCGCTGATCACCCCTTTGCCGCTGTAGTTGATCTTGGCGTCGGCGATCAGCGCGGAGCTGACCGTGTTGTCAGAGCTCACGTCGCGGCTTCTGACCGTGCCGGTCAGCACGATGATCTGGTCCTCGTTGTTGACCTTGACGTTGCGCCTCCCCTCGATCATCAGGTTGCCGTTGGCGATCACCTCGGTCACCTTGGCCGAGATGGTGGCGGTCAGGGTCTCCTGCCGGGAGGTGGAGCCGGAGCCGGCGAACTTGGAGTCGTTGCTGACGCTCAACAGCTGGCTCAGGTCGGCCCAGGTCTTGATCGGGGTCTTCTCCAGGCCGAGCAGTTTGGGGATGCCGGCGCTGACCGAGCTGTTGCGCTCGGTGCCGGTGCTCGCCTGCTTGCTGGCGCTGGCCGTTTCCGAGATGATCACGGTGATGATGTCGCCGCGCCGCCGCGCCTTCAGATCTTCGGCAAGGCCTGAGGAGGACGCCTGCCAGAGCGAGCCGGAGGCGTAGTTCATCAGCGGTTTGGGGACCTGCTCGTCGAAGGTGGTCGTTTTCACCTCGGCGCCCTGCATCGCGCAGGCCGCCAAGAAAAGCGGCGCCAACATCAGCGCCCCTGAGGTCCTTTTGAAAATCCGCTGCTTGCCCATCAGAAATCCACCCTTACCGTCGTCGCGTCCACCACCCGCGCGGCGATATCCTTTTGCGAGGAGAGATTCTGGACCGTGATCAGGTCCCCAACGGCGCCCGAGCTCTTGGCCCTGCCGCTGGCGGTGATCTTCACCGCCTCGTTTTCCGCCACTATGGTGACCAGCTGGCCGCTCTTGATCACCGGCACCCGCTCCAGCCAATCCCCGCGCACCGGGAGGTTGGCCCGCACGGCGTTCTTCACCCTGAGCCCCAGCGCCTCGTCGATCGTCTTCAGGAAGCGCCCCTGCACGTGGGCCAGGTCGCGGCGGGCCAGGGAGAGATCGGAGGCGGTCAGCACCTCCCCCCGCTCCAGAGTCCGGGCGGCGACCACCATCTCCGCCAGCGCCTCGACCTCCACCGGCACGTTGAGGTTGCGCTTCACCTGGTCGTCCACCCGCACCAGCAGGGCCAAAGAGACGTGGCCGTATCCTTCCCAGCGCTCCGGCGCCACCACCTCGAAACTCACCCGGCCGGCCGGCAGCCTCAGCTCGCCGCTGAAGCCGATCTTCTTCACCGACACCTCCGCGTTCAAGGATGCCGTCTTTTGCAGCAGGTAATCGCTGATCACCCGCTGCACCTGCGCCTCGCTCACCACGACGGTCGGCGCAGCCGGAGCCGTGAGCGCGCCGGCGGCAACGGGAAAAGCGAACAGCAGCAGTACCGCGATTATGGCTCGCATCGGCTTATCGCTTGAGCCCCGCCGCCTGCTGCAGCATCTCGTCCGCCGCCTGCACCGCCTTGGAGTTCACCTCGTAGGAGCGCTGGCCGACGATCATGTTCACCATCTCCTCCATGATGCTCACGTTGCTCATCTCCACGTAGCCCTGCTCCAGGGTGCCCAGCCCGTTCTGGCCGGCGGTGCCGGTAGTGGCCGCGCCCGAGGAGTCGGTCGGCAGGAACAGGTTCTTGCCGATGGCGTTCAGGCCCGAGGGGTTGGAGAAGGAGGCGAGCTGGATGGTGCCGACCGTGGTGGCGGCGGTCTGCCCCGCCTGCTGCACGGAGACGGTGCCGTCGTTGCCGATCGTGATGCGAGTGGCGTTGGCCGGGATCAGGATCTCGGGGAGGATCGGGCTGCCGTCGGCGGTCACCACCCTTCCCTGGCCGTCCTTCTTGAAGGTCCCCGCCTTGGTGTAGGCGGTGGAGCCGTCGGACTGCAGCACCTGGAAGAAGCCGTCTCCCTGGATGGCGACGTCCAGCTCGTTGCCGGTCTGGGTGATGTTGCCCGGGGAAAAGATCTTAGTGACCGAGGCGGGCTTGACCCCGAGGCCGACCTGGATGCCGGTCGGAATGGTGGTGGCGTTGGTGGAGGGGGCGCCGGTGGTCTTCACCGTCTGGTACATGAGGTCCTGAAAGTCCGCCCGGCTCTTCTTGAAGCCGGTGGTGTTCACGTTCGCCAGGTTGTTGGCGACCACGTCGATATTGAGCTGCTGCGCCTGCATCCCCGATGCTGCCGTCCATAATGCCCTGATCATATCAAATCTCCTTTATAAATCCGGTCTTACACCTTGCCCAAATCGTTGGCCGCCTTGGCCGCCATGTCGTCGTAGGTCCTCACCGCCTTGGCGCAGGACTCGAAATAACGGCTCGCCTCGATCATGCGCGCCATCTCCACGATCACCTTCACGTTGGAGGACTCCAGATACCCCTGCTTGACCTCGGCCGTGGAGGCGGTCGGCGCGGTCTGCGGGTCCGACGGCACGAACAGCCCGCCGCCGGCCTTGGAGAGGGCGTACGGCTTGGGGAAGTCCACCCGCGAGATGATCCCCGCCGGGTTGCCGTCCACCGTCACCGCCCCGTTCTCCCCGATCTGGATGCGCCCGCCGGTCATGGTGATCGGCCCGTTTTGCCCCTGCACCTCGTAGCCGTCGGCGGTCACCAGCCTGTTGCCCGCCCCGCGGTGGAAATTCCCCTGCCTGGTGTAGGCCTGCCCCTGCGGGGTGTTCACCACGAAAAAGCCGTCCCCGTTCAGCGCCACGTCCAGCACGTTGTCGCTTCTTTGCAGCGTCCCCGGCGAGAAGTCGGTGGAGAACCTCTCGTTGCTGTAGACCGGCCCCTGCGCGTCGTTCTTGGCGTTGGCCAGGACGCTCTCGAACTGGATCTCGTCGGCCTTGAAGCCGGGGGTGCTGGCGTTGGCGAGGTTGTTGGAAACCACGTCCAGCCGGCGCATCGCCGAGAGGTTGCCGGATATTGCCGCGTACATGCCGCTGTTCATAGTAGCCTCCCCCTCACGCTAGCCGCTTCATCTTGCCGCGCAGCCTGATGATCGCCTGGCTGTGCAACTGGGAAATCCTGGACTCGGTGAGATCGAGCACGGCGCCGATCTCCTTCAGGTTCAGCTCTTCGTAATAGTACAAGGTGATGACGATGCGCTCCTTCTCCGGCAGGTTGTCGATGGAGTCGGCCAGCCGCTCCACGGTCTGGCGGGCGATCAACTGGCTCTGCGGGCTCTCGGTCCCCTTGTCCTCCAGGACGTCCAGGAGGCCGAAGGGGGCGCCGTCCTCGTCGTGCCAGGCGTCGTCCAGGCTTACGAAGGAGAGCAGGTGTATCTCCTCCAAAAGCCTGAAGTAATCCTTCAGCTCCAGCCCCATGGCCACCGCCACCTCGTCGCTGGAAGGGTTTCGCCCCAGTTGCTGCTCCAACTGGGAGAACTCGCGCTCCAGTTTCTTGAATTTGTCCCTGAGGCTCCTGGTGAGCCAATCCTGCGCTCTCAACTCGTCCATGATGGTGCCGCGGATGCGCTGCTCGGCGAAGGTCTTGAACTGCACCCCGCGGCTCGGGTCGAAGCGCTCGGCGGCCGAGATCAGGCCGATCACCGCGGCGCTCCGCAGATCGTCGCGGTCCAGGTGCGGCGGCAGCGAAGAAGCGATCCGATCCACGATGAACTTCACCAGGGGGAGGTGGGCCACCACCAATTCGTCCCTGCTGGGCGGCGCGCCGCGGTTCACCTCCTGCTCGTACGCTTTAAGTAGACAGCTCATGGTTCCTCCACTGCTTGCTTGCTATGACCGGGTCGACCGCCAAGGCGGCGCCGGCCGGACCTTCCGCCGAAATTCTTTGGGCAAGCGCCCGGTAACCGAGCGCGGCCTTGGACTCTGGGTAGAGGCGGCAATGGGCTTCCCGCCGCTTCACCGATGCCGCCAGCGTCTCGTCGTGCAGAATGCAACCGAAATAATCCATGGAAATCTCCAGGAAACGCCCGGTGATGCCGGAAAGCTTGGCATACAGCGAAGCGCCCTCCTGCTCGTCGCGACACATGTTCACCAACAGCCGGAAGCGCAACCCGCCGTCGCGACCGGAAAGCGTCTTCACCAGGGCATAGGCGTCCATGATCGAGGTCGGCTCCGGCGTCACCACCAGCATGATCTCGCGGGCGACCGAGGCGAAGCTGGTCACGTTGGCCGAGATCCCGGCTCCGGTGTCGATCAGGAAGAAATCGAAATCGTCCTCCAGCCTCAGCATCCCCTGTAAAAGCGACGACCTCTCGCTGGGAGACAGGGCGGTGTACTGCTGCACCCCCATCCCCGCCGGCAGGATGCCGACGCCGTCTCCCGCGTCGATCACCGTTTCCTCCAGGGTCCGCTCTCCGGAGAGCACGTGGTTCAGCCGGTAGGGCGCCTCCTCGCCGAGCTGCAGACAGATGTCGGCGGCGCCCGGGTTGGCGTCGACAATCAGCACCCGGTGTCCCAAGGCGGCCAGCGACTGGGCCAGGTTTATCACCACCGAGCTCTTGCCGACCCCCCCTTGCCGCTGGTGACCGAGATCACCCGCAGCCCTTCGCGCAGTTGCGGCCGCTCGCCGCAGGCGCCCACGACCTTGGCGCGGCCCGCCAGCTGCCGGAGCGATTCGGCCTGATCAATTGCGGCCAGTGAAGCTGTCATCGGGTCGACTCCTTGACGATCATGGAAGCAAGCTTCCTGGAAGTGGCGACCTCGATATCCTCGGGCACCTTTTGTCCGGTGCTGAAATAGGAGAGCGGCAGCTTATGTTTGAGATAGGCGTCGACGATGCAGCCGAAGCTGCTGCTTTCGTCCAGCTTGGTGAACAAGAGCTTGGTGATCGGCAGCTTGCCGAAGGTGTCGACGATCTCGTCCAACTCGCGGGAGCGGGTGGTGGCGGACAGGCAGAGGTAGGCCTCGATGCCGGGATGGCACTCCAGGTACCCCTTCATCTCGTCGATCCGCTCCGAGTCCCTGGGGCTTCTCCCCGCCGTGTCGATCAGGATCAGGTCCTTGTCCGCGTGCGTCGCCAGCGCCTTGGCGAGCTCCTGGGCGGAGGCGACCACCTCCAGCGGCACGTCCATGATCTTCGCGTAGGTCTTCAACTGCTCCACGGCCCCGACCCTGAAGTTGTCCGTGGTCACCATGGCCACCGAGACCCGGCGGTTCAGCGCGTGCATGGCGGCCAGCTTGGCGATGGTGGTGGTTTTGCCGACCCCGGTGGGGCCGACCACCGCCATGATCCTGGGGCCGTTTTTCTTGATGCGCAGCGATCCCGAGCACTTGACCGCGCCGGCCAGCGTCTCGGCCAAGAGCGCCCGCAACTCCTCGATCCCCGCGCCGTCCTCGGCCGCCGGACGGATCTGCTCCATGAAAAAGGCGACCGTATCCGGGCGCATCTCCTCGCCGCGCAGCTCTTCGGCCAAGCGGTCCAAAAGGCGCTGTTCCTCCGGCGCCGCCAGGGCCTGCTGCACGACGGCCTGCTGCACGACGGCCTGCTGTACCGCCTGCTGCACCGCGGCTTGCGTCGCCGCTTGCTGCGCCGCCTGCTGGGTGGCGGCCTGTTGCGCCGCGATCTGCTGGGCCAGGGGTTGCAGCCCGAGCGCATCGACCTGCGGGAAGGTCACCGCCTGGGGCGGTTGCTGTTTTTCCTTCCCCCCGACCGCGTGGTAGAGGAGCTTCTTGATCTCCTCCAGTTCGTCCTTGCTGAAGGTGCGCGGTCCCTGCGCGGTCTCGGCGGCCGGCGACGGCTCCTGCCGGGACGGCGCGGGTTCAGCCGGGGCCGCTTCCTTGCGCGAGAGCGCCTCGATGCGCGTCTTCAGCTCGCGCACCTCGCGCGCCAGGGGACCCAGCATGGAGTTTTGGAACTCCTCTCGGGTGGACAGTTCGCGCTCCGGAGGGGGGGGCGCCTGCGCCGCCTCGCGGTACGGATTGGGACGGCTGGCCGCCCTCGGCTCCAGGGCCGCCGTCACCTCGAAATAGGGCTTGAAGAAGTAACCGAGAATGCCCTTGCGCCGCTCCTTCTTGGAGGAGAGGATCATGGCGTCCAACCCCATCTCGGCCTTCACCATCCTGAGCGCTTCCGACATCTCGCCGGCCTGAAAGGTTTTAACTAGCATTGAGCACCACCACACCTAACGACTGGATTTTTATATTGGGCGGAATCTCGTTGTGGGAGATCACCGCGAGGTTCGGCATGAAGCGTTCGGTAAGCTTTTTCACGTGACGCCGTATGGTCGGCGAGGCCATCAGCACCGGCAGCGCCCCCGTGCTCTCGAACTGCTCGGCGTTGCGCCTGATCGCCGCCAGGATGCGCTGCGCGATATTGGGATCGATGGCCAGGTAACTCCCCTGCTCCGAGAGCTGCACCGCGTCCGCGATGGTCTCCTCGACCTCGCGGTCCATGGAGAGCACGCAGAGCGTGTCGTCGTCGCGCTTGTACTGCTCGACGATGTAGCGCCCCAGGCTTTGCCGCACGAACTCGGTCAGCATCTCCGGGTCCTTGGTCACCCCGCCGTAATCGGCCAGGGTCTCCAGGATGGAGCGCAGGTCCCGGATCGAGACGCTCTCCTTCAAGAGGTTTTTCACTACCCTCAGCACCGTCCCCAGGCTCAAAAGCGACGGCACCAGTTCCTCCACCACCTTGGGGAGCGTCGCCGAGATCCCGTCCAGGAGCTGCTGCAGTTCCTGGCGTCCGACCAGCTCGTGGGAGTGCTTCTTGATGATCTCGCTGATATGGGTGGCGAGGATGGTGGTGTTGTCCACCACCGTGTAGCCGGCCACCTGCGCCT
The DNA here is from genome assembly GCA_903925075.1 of uncultured Geobacter sp. Classification (GTDB taxonomy): domain Bacteria; phylum Desulfobacterota; class Desulfuromonadia; order Geobacterales; family Geobacteraceae; genus Geomonas. Next base: position 15,424 of record CAIYDQ010000351.1, on the reverse strand, counting down.
GCTCCCTCTCCTTCCCCTTGATCCAGACCGCGGGGAGCCCGAACACCGGCTCGGTGGTCTTGATCCCCTCCAAAAGGCCGGTGGCGCCCCCCGAATCCATGGCCATGTACTGCCCCGAAAGCTCGCCGCCGCCGACCTTGGCGCCGTTGATCAGGATGTTGTACTCGTAGGCCTTCAACTGCAGGTTGTCGTGGATGTGGATCGGCGGCACGATGAAGTCCATGCGGTCGGCCACCTGCTTTCTGATCGAGCGTATCCGGTCCAAAAGCTCGCCCTGCTGGTTCGCGTCCACCATCGGCACCAGGCCGTAGCCCACCTCCAGCTCCAGCATGTCGAGCGGGCGGATCTTGTTGATCTGGTCCAGTTCCTCGTCGTCCGGCTTGACGTCGTCCGCCTCCTCCACCTCGGCCGACTTCTCGACCGCGACCCGGCTCACCAGGTAGGCGAGCCCGGAGAGGAGCAGGAAGGCGAAATGGGGGAGCCCCGGGATCATGGCGAACAGGAACAGCACACCCGAGGAGACCTTGAAGGCCTTGGGGTAATTCAGCAGCTGGCCGGCGATCTCGTGGCCGAAGTTGTTCTCGTCGGCCGAGCGGGTGACGATGATGCCGGCCGCGGTCGAGATGATCAGCGCCGGGATCTGCGCCACCAGCCCCTCGCCGATGGTCAAGAGCGTGTAGTTGGAGAGCGCCACGTCGAGCGGCATCCCCTTTTGCCAGACGCCGATCACGAAGCCGCCGATGATGTTCACCAGCACGATCATGATGCCCGCGACCGCGTCGCCGCGCACGAACTTGCTGGCGCCGTCCATGGAGCCGTAGAAATCGGCCTCGCGGGCGATCTTGCGGCGCCTGAGCTTCGCCTCCTTGTCGGTCAAAAGCCCGTTGGAGAGGTCGGCGTCGATGGCCATCTGCTTGCCCGGCATGGCGTCCAGGGTGAACCTGGCGGCCACCTCGGCGACGCGCCCGGCGCCCTTGGTGATGACCACGAAGTTGATGATCACCAGGATCAGGAAGATGACCGCGCCGACCACGTAGTTGCCGCCCACCACGAACTGGCCGAAGGCCTTGATCACCGAACCGGCTGCCTCGGTCCCCTCGTTGCCGTGCAAAAGGATCAGCCGGGTCGAGGCGATGTTCAGGGCGAGCCGGAACAAGGTGGTGACCAGCAAAAGCGAAGGAAACACCGAGAAGTCGAGCGGCTGCACCGTGTAGAGGCAGACCAGCAGGATCACCAGGGCGATGGTTATGTTCGCCGCCAGGAAAACGTCCAAAAGGAACGCCGGCAGCGGAATGATCATCAGGGCCAAGATCCCGATCAGGGTGATGGCCATGTAGATATCTGAATTTTTGCCGGACGGCGTCACCACCAAGACGTCCGCGCTGCCATTGGCCATTCTGGAGTTTCCTTTTCCTGATCTTTAGGTTACCCAGGCATCGAGTTGGCGTGCAACCGTTGTGCCACTCCTTGCGATTGCGGGCATCTAATCCGCGAATACCGGTAAACGGCAGTAATGCGGGGAACGGCGGAGCGGGCGATTGGCTCCCGACCCGCCGCAACGTCATTTTGAACCGCCCCTGGTCAAATTTTTGACCAGGGGGTATTTAACCCGGGTTTGGCCGACAGCGTTTTTTTGTTGAAAAAAATGCGCCGAACCGCTATCTTTCGCAATCTTTTATTTGCGGAAGTGTCTACCAATGCGCATGATTTCTTCGCTTCGCCTTGTCTTCATGTCGGCGGCCCTGGCCGGCTGCACCAGCTATCTCCCATCCGGAAAGTTTCCTTTGCCGCCCATGGCCCAACAGAGCGTCAAAGTCGTGACCATTCCGCTGCCGGTGATCGCCTCCAGCCCCAACGAGGGGATCACCTACGGCGCCCTGAGCGCCTTTCTGCTCCACAACGAAAAGGACGAGATCACCACCCTGGTCGCGCCGCAGGTCAACCAGAACCGGAACTTCGGGACCACCGCGACCGTCTACGGCGCCTTCTATCCCTCGCCGGAGCGAAGCTTCGAGGCGAACGTCGCCCAGTCGACCAAGGTCAACTACGACTACGAGCTGAAGGTGCGGGACCAGACCTTCATGGACAAGCGGCTGGAGTTGAACGCCTTCCTGTTCGCCTTTCGGGACGGCTCGGCCCGCTTCTTCGGGTTCCAGTCCACCAGCAAAAGGGAAAGGGAGACCAACTACGCGGACGGCGAGGTGGGCGCCACCCTGTCGGCCGGCTACCCGGTCCTGCCGCACACGCAGGTGGTGCTGGGCGAGCGCGTCAAGCAGGTGGAGATCGACCGGGGGGCGGTGACGAAGGTTCCCTTCCTGCGCGACGTGCAGATGTTCAAATACATCCCCGGCGGCCAGGGGTTCACCGTCAACGCGCAGATGCTCTCCCTGGTTTACAGCACCCTCGATTCGGCGACCATACCGACGCGCGGCCTGCGCGCCAAGGCGTCGGTGGAGGCGAGCGTCGGCGCTTTGGGCAGCAGCGCGGACTATCGGCATTACGATACGGAGGTGAAGGGATTCTACCCGCTGCTCGATGCGCGCTTCATCAGCGTCGGCAGGCTCGCCTACAGCCAAACCATGGGCGAGCGCGTCCCCTTTCTGGAGCGGAGCACCCTGGGGGGCGAGACCACCCTGAGAGGCTACGGAAGATACCGCTTCATCGACAGCAGCTACCTTTTGTGCAACCTGGAGGAGAGGATCAGCCTGTTTCGTTGGGAGGTGTTCGGGGTGCAGGCCGACTGGGAGTTGGCGCCGTTCATCGACCTGGGAGGGGTGATGAAATCGCTGGACGAGGCCAGCCCCAAGAGCTTCGAGTTCAACCCCGGTTTCGGGTTTCGGGCGGTGATCAGGCCCAACATCGTCGGGCGTATCGACGTCGGCATCGGCCGTGAAGGCCCAGCCGTCTTCGTCGGACTCGGCTATCCGTTTTAAAAGCCGTTCTACGTTCTACGTTCCAACGTCGAAGCTTTACGGTTTTAACGTCGAACGTCGAACGTCGAACCTTGCCTTACCCCCCTTCGCTCCAGTTCGTGGTCGATGCAGTTCAGGACTTCGAATTTGGCCAGGGACCAAAGCGGAGCGATCAGCTCGGCCCGGTTGCCGTCGCCGGTCAGCCGCTGCACCACTATCCTCGGATCGAGCCGCACCAGGAAATCGCAGACCAGACCCACGTACTGGTCACGGTCCAGCACCCGCACCGCCCCCTCTCGAAAACTCTCCTCAAGCCTGGTCCCCCGCATCACATGCAACAGATGGATCTTCACTCCGTCCACTCCGACCGCGTTCAGATAATCCGCCCCGGAAAGCATTTCCTGCCGGCTCTCGCCCGGAAGGCCGAGTATCACATGGGCGCAGACCCTGATGCCCCGACTCTTGCAGGCCGCTACCGCGGCGGTAAAGGAGGCCAGGTCGTGCCCCCTGCCGATCGCGGCCAGCGTCCGATCCAAAGGCGACTGCAGGCCAAGCTCCAGCCAGAAATAGCACCGCTCGGCATAGCCGGCGAGCAGATCCAGGGTCGGCTCGGGAAGGCAGTCCGGCCTGGTGCCGACGATCAGGCCGACCACGTCCGGCACGGCCAGCGCCTCGTCGTAGAGCTCCCGCAGGCGTTCGGGCGCAGCGTAGGTGTTCGAGTAGGACTGGAAATAGGCGAGGAAAAGCGCAGCCTTGTACTTTCGGACCATCACCTCTTTGGCATGCTCCAGTTGCGCTGCGACCCCCGCCCCGCGCAGGATGCCGAACGATCCCGAGCCCTTCCCCCCGCAAAAGACGCAGCCGTCCACCCCGACGCTGCCGTCCCGATTGGGGCAGGTGAAGCCCGCGTCCACCGAGAGCCTCTGCACCCGACAGCCGAATACCCTCTTCAACTCTTCCGAAAACGCGTGGTAGCGCTGCACGTATCCTCCCGCTCCTTTCTAGCATAGTTCGCCACCGGGCACCAAGGAAGTTATCGCCCCGGGACCCGCCGCCCCGCGCGCCAGCTTTTCTGTTGCACCCCCAAGGCAAAGCCTGTATCTTCAAGGGCCATGCAAAAATCTTTTTCAGATCACGCCATTTCGCAGTTGCAAGCCGCCATCGGCGACGCCGACGGCAACGAGGTTTTCTTCCTGGGACGCACCGACGAGGCGCGCCTGGTGGTCGAAGTCGAACCGCTGGCGCGCGGCAACCGGGACGCGGTGCCCGCCATCATGATCGCCACCTCCTTCGGCGACGTGGTGATCCACAATCACCCCTCCGGCAACCTCACCCCTTCTTCGGCCGACATCGAGATCGCCTCGCTGCTGGGCAACCAGGGAGTCGGCTTCTACATCGTCGACAACCTGGCAGAGCGCTGCAACCAGGTGGTGGCGCCTTTCTCCCGAAAGAGCGTGGAGCGGCTCTCCTACCAGGAGATCACGCGCTTTTACGCCCCGGACGGGGTGCTCTCTCAGGCCCTGCCCGGCTACGAGCATCGGCCGGAACAGACCAAGATGGCGCTCACCCTGGCCGAGGCCTTCAACGAGGAGCGGGTGGCGGTGGTCGAGGCGGGCACCGGCACCGGCAAATCGCTCGCCTATCTGCTGCCGGCCGCTCTCTGGGCGGTCCGCAACAAGGAGCGGGTGGTCATTTCCACCAACACCATCAATCTCCAGGAACAACTGATTCAAAAGGACATCCCCTTTCTGCTGAAACACGCGGGCGTCAAGTTTCGGGCCGTGCTGGTGAAGGGGAGGGGGAACTACCTCTGCCTGCGCAAACTGCAGACCAACGCCGCCGACTCCTCGCTCTTCAAGGACGACGCCGAGCAGCAACTGGACGCCATCGTCGCCTGGAGCAAGAAAACCGAGGACGGCTGCCGCAGCGACCTCTCCTTCATCCCCAAGGACGAGGTCTGGGAGGAGCTAAGCTGCGAGGCCGACCAGTGCGGACGGGTGAGATGCCCCGACTATGCCCGCTGCTTCTTTTACAAGGCGCGCCGGGAGGCGGCCGGCGCCGACCTGCTGGTGGTGAACCACGCCCTGCTGTTGGCCGATCTCGCCGTGCGCCAGGAAACCGGCTACGATTCCACCGCCATACTCCCCCCCTTCACCCGGCTGATCTTCGACGAGGGGCACCACCTGGAAGACGTGGCCACCAACTTCCTCTCCAGCCAGGTTTCCCGCCTGGGTCTGGTCAAACTCCTGGGAAAGCTGCAGCACCCGAGAAAGGCGCACCGCGGCATCCTGCCCCAGTTGTCCACCCAACTTTCCGCGGCCGTCCCCGATTCGCAGGACGACCTCTACCTGGAGATCGCCGAGGTACTGGAGGGGCGGCTCATCCCCAAACGGGTCGCCGTCACCGACGCGGTGACGCGGGGGATGGACCGGATCGCCGAGGCACTCGCCAAAAGATTGAAAAAAGAGACGGCCGAGCAGAAACTGCGCGTCACCCCCGACGTCTATGCCTCGCCGCTGTGGCCGGAGGTGGCCTTGCAGGTGGAGCAGATGTGCCAGGCGCTTGCCGATTACGCGGTCGGCATCCAGGCCTTTTTGAAGGGGTGCGACAAGTTGTCGGACAAGGTGCTGGAGCGGCTCGCCGGCCCGCTTACCGATTTAAGGGGAGTCAAAGGGAGGATCGAATCGGTGGTGGACGCCCTGCGCTTTTTCGCCTCCCGGGAATCCGACTTTTGCCGCTGGTTCGAACTCAGGAAGGGGATGGTGAAGCTCTGCTCCTCGCCGCTCGAGGTCGCCGAATCCATCAAGACCGCGATTCTCGACCGTTTCAAGACGGTGATCGTCACCTCGGCCACCCTCGCGGTCGGGGAAAAGTTCGATTTTCTGAAGAGGCGAACCGGCATCGAACTGCTGGCCAGGGAGAGGGTCTCCGAACTGCTGCTCCCCTCCCCCTTCGACTACGCCAGCCAGGCCTTCGTCGGGGTCCCCTCCGACATGCCGGAACCGACCTCGCCGCTTTTCGAGGCGCGCCTGGGCAGCCATCTGCTGAAGGCCTTGAAGATCTCGCAAGGGAGGGCGTTCGTGCTGTTCACCTCCTACGATCTCCTCACCAGAGTCGCCAACCGGCTGACCGAACCATTGAAAGCCGCCGGCCTCACGCCGATGCGCCAGGGCGAGACCAACCGCCACATGCTCCTTTCCAAGTTCCGTACCTCCAGCAATCCCGTGCTCTTTGGCACCGATTCCTTCTGGGAGGGGGTCGACGTGCAGGGGAAGGGGCTGGAACTGGTGGTGATCACCCGGCTCCCCTTTCGGGTGCCGACCGAACCGATCCTGGAGGCGAGGAGCGAGCACATCACCGCCCTGGGGGGCGACCCGTTCATGACCTACACCGTGCCCCAGGCGGTGATCAAGTTCAAGCAGGGGTTCGGCAGGCTGATCAGAAGCAGAGAGGATCGGGGAGCGGTGCTGATCCTGGATTCGCGGGTGCTGACCAAGAATTACGGCAAGGTGTTTCTCACCGCGCTGCACGGCGTCAAGGTGGTCAAGGGATTGGAAGAGACGCTCTGCGTCGAGATGGAGAAATTTTTCGGGGAATAAATCTATTCAGCACCTATTTCGGTAGGTCGCGTTGAGGTACGAAACGCGACGTCGCGATGTCGCCACGGTGGCAATGTCGCGTTTCACGATGAAGCCGTTCAACACGACCTACGGGTGTGCGAAGTAGCCAGCTGATATGGTGAATAGTTATTTCGGGGAATGACAATCCATCTTTACCGATGAACTCCCCTGGCGACGGTCACCGCGAAGATCGCCGCCGCCCCCGCCTCCCGCAAGGCCTCGACGCAGGCCCGCATGGTGCTCCCGGTAGTCAGCACGTCGTCCACCAGCAGTACCCGCTTTCCCCGCAACTTGAGCGGATGCTTCGCCTCAAAAGCCCCGGCCACGTTACTGACCCGGTCCGCGGCATGGAGTCCGGTCTGCGGCTCCGTCCAGCGAACCCGGCGCAGGTTCCCCACCGCCTGGGGCACCCGCCACTGCTTTTCCAGCACTTGGCCGAGCAACTGGGACTGGTTGAAACCGCGCTGCCTCAGCCTTTTGCGGTGCAGCGGCACGGGCACGATCAGATCGGGCGCCGCATCGCCGGCAAACGAAGCCAGCGCAGCCGCGGTCATGAGCCCCAGCGGCTGGCACAGATGCACCCGGTTGCCGTACTTGAAGCCGTGGATCAGTTCCTGAATGGGACCGGCAAGCAGAGTGGCCGAGCGGCAGGTGTGAATCTGGCCATGGATCAGGCAGGCGCCGCAGAGGTGATCCACCCCGGCCTCGGTGGCAAAGGGAGCGCCGCACAGCGTGCAGAGGGGGGAATTCAGAAAAGAGATCTTTTGCCGGCAGGCGGCGCAGATCAGCAGCGCGCCGGCCCCGGGGATGAAGGCCTTGCAGACGTGGCATAACGGCGGGAAAAGGAGATCCAGCAGGGCGCGAAAAGGCATGGGCGGCCTCGCAGACGGGCTTTGATGTCTCTAGCTGAGTTGGTTTGGTAGGGGCGAATCTTGTATTCGCCAGCTTCGCTCGCTGGAACCAGGGCGAACACAAGGTTCGCCCCTACGGCAAGCCCCAGCCCCCGGGTTGAGGGGAGGGAGAGCTATGGCCAGCTTTTCACCCTCTCCCCAACCCTCCCCCAGCTTCCTTACAGCCCCATATCCTCGTTCACCACCAGCACCCTGATGTCGGTGTTGCGCGGCTTCTTCTCGATGATGGTGGTCACCCGGCAGATGCGCTGCGGCGAGTTGCAGTCCGAACAGAAGCCGGTAGTGGCGCAGGGGGTGGCGAGGTCCAGCCTCTTGGCGTTGGCGGGCGCGGCGAATTTCTTGATCCTGCAAATCGCCTCCTCCACGCCGCCGTCCACCAGCTTGTTCCTCCCCACCACCACGATCACCTTCTTGGGGCCGTAGAACATGGCAGCGGCCCGGTTGCCGTTGCCGTCGATGTTCACCAGCACCCCGGAAAGGGTGACCGCGTTGCTCCCGGTCAGAAACAGGTCGCAGGTCAGTTGACGGCGGGTTACGGCCATTTTCTGCTCGGGGGTCAGGTCCGGCGCGCTGTGGTTCAGGATCTCCTTCCCCATCCCCTTCAACTTGTCCGCAAGCTTCAGATCCGCCACGGAGAGCGATCCGCCGAAACCGATGCTCTTCGCGTCGGCGGCTTCGTTGACGATGTAATGGAAGACCTCTTCCCCGGTTTGGCAGTAGAGCGCGTCGAAACCGTTCTTCTTCAGCCCTTCTACAGCCTTCTCGCATTTCAGGGCATAGGCCCAGTCGTTCAGCTCTTCGGTCGTGCTCATGCTTTTCCCCTCAAAAGTGGTGATGGCGGCATCGACGCCGCTGCAATCAGAATTTTTCCGTCGCGCCCGGGGGGCGCTTCAGCGATTGGCCCAGTACTCCCGCTCATAGGGCCAGTACTCGCCCATCAGCGACACCAGGTACTCCATCCTCCCCCTGAAGGCCAGCCGCCACTCGTCCTGTTCGGGATAGGCGCGCTTTTCCCGAACGCTCGCGCACAGCTCCCCGCCCAGGGCGCGGGCTTTGGCAAAGAGCGCCTCCGGTTCGAGGAAGAGTCCGGGGCCGACGCCGGCGGAGGCGACGCTCCCCACCGACTGCGCGCCCAGCGCGTTGGCGAAGTGCCCGATGTAGCGTAGCACGTCCTGGTCGTCGCCGCCTCCCGAAGTCACCACCGCCGCCGCGTATTTCCCTTCCAGCACGGTCCGGTGCGCGAGTCCGTTGCAGCGGTCGAAGAAGCATTTCATCTGACCGGTTACGCTGGAAAAGTAATTCGGGGTGGCCAGGACGAAGGCGTCTGCGGCCAGCAGTTTCTCCTTGATCGGCTCGTACTCGTCCTGGATCGAGCAGATCCCCACCCGGTGGCAGGCGTCGCAGGCGACGCACGGCTTGATCGGGGTCTGGGAGAGCGAGACGATCTCCACCTCGGCGCCGGCCTGCTCCGCTCCCGCCAAAACTTCTTCCAGCAGCTTGCCGGTCGTTCCCCCCATGCCGCGGGGGCTGCCATTAATCGCGACGATTTTCATATATCCTCCAGTAGCGGCGGGCTTCAACCACCCCGCCTGTTCTTTATGCTGCCTTGGCAAAAGGGGATTCATAGCTTTCGCACTCCGGCTCGTTATCCGACCAACAGGCTTTTCCCGGTCATCTCTTTGGGCTGGGGCAGGCCGAGCAGCTCAAGCATGGTCGGCGCCAAGTCGGCGAGCACCCCTTTCCTGAGCTTCGCGCCCTTGCGCGCGTCGTCCACCAGCACCAGCGGTGCCATGTCGCAGGTATGCGCGGTGTGCGGTCCCCCGTTTTCGTCCTTCATGACCTCGGCGTTGCCGTGATCGGCGGTGATCAGGACGGAGCCCCCTTTTTGCAGCACCCGCTCGACCAGCTTGCCGACGCACTCGTCCACCACCTCGACCGCGCGCACCGCCGCCGCCAGGATGCCGGTGTGCCCGACCATGTCGGCGTTGGCGAAATTGAGGATCACCACGTCGTACAGGTCCTGATCGAGCCGACGCAGCAGTTCCTCGGCGACCAGGTAGGCGCTCATCTCCGGCTTCAGGTCGTAGGTCGCCACCTCCTTGGGGGAAGGGATCAGCGCCCGGTCCTCGCCGGGGAAAGCCGCCTCCCTGCCGCCGTTGAAGAAGAAGGTGACATGCGCGTATTTCTCGGTCTCGGCGATCCGCAGTTGTTTGAGTCCGGCGTTGCCGAGCACCTCGCCGAAGATGTTGCTCAGTTCGTCGGCGCCAAAGGCCACCGGCAGGCCGAAGGTCTCGTCGTAACAGGTCATGCAGAGATACGACGAGAGCTTGGGCCAGATCTCCCTCTTGAAGCCGTCGAAGGCGGGATCGGTGAAGGCGCGGGTGATCTCGCGGGCGCGGTCGGAGCGGTAGTTGAAGAAGATGAAGGCGTCGCCGTCGGCGAGTTTCCCTACCGGCGCTTCGCCGGCGCAGATTATGCTCGGCAGCACGAACTCGTCGTGCACGCCCCCCTGATAGCTCTCCCGGATGGCCGCCGCGGCCGAGGGATAACGGTTCCCTTCGCCAAGGACGATGCCGCGGTAGGCCTTCTCGACCCGCTCCCAGCGGTTGTCCCGGTCCATGGCGTAGTAGCGCCCCATTACCGTGGCGATCTTGCCGGCGCCTATTTTGGCGATCTCGGCTTCCAGCCGCTCCAGGTAGTGGGCGCCGCTTTGCGGCGGCGTGTCGCGGCCGTCCAACAGGCAGTGAACGAAGACCTCGCCCACCCCCTGCCGCTTGGCCATCTCGATCAGCGCGAACAGGTGGGTGTCGTGGGAATGCACGCCGCCGTCGGAAAGAAGCCCGGCCAGGTGCAGCCTGCCGCTCCCCTCCCTGGCTTTTCGCATGCACTCGACCAGCGCCGGGTTCTCGAAGAAGTCGCCGTCCTCGATCGACTTGCTGATCCGGGTCAGGTCCTGGTAGACCACGCGCCCCGCGCCGATGTTGGTGTGCCCCACCTCCGAGTTCCCCATCTGCCCTGCCGGCAGCCCCACCGAGAGGCCGGAGCCGTCGATCTCGCTTGCGGGATACTCGGCGCAAAGACGGGTCATGTTGGGGGTCTTCGCCTGGGCGATGGCGTTGGCGTCGTTTTCCGGGTTTATCCCCCAGCCGTCCAGGATCATCAAGAGCAGAGGTTTCTTCGCCATGTGTTCTCCCTCACTGTGAAATAAAAAAGGTGAAGAAAGACTTCACCTTTTCTGCGTTACTCGTGGTGGTACGGCTCGTCGTTCATGATGGTGAAGCCGCGGTAGATCTGCTCCAGCAGGAATACCCGCACCATCTGGTGGGTAAGCGTCATCCGGGAGAGCGAGATCGTCTTCTGGGCCTTGCCGCGGAAGGCGTCGCTGAACCCGTAGGCCCCGCCGATGGCGAACACCAGCTCGTGGACGCCCTGATCGCGGCTGCGGGTGAGAAACCTGGCGAATTCCGTGGAACTCATCCCCTCCCCGCGCTCGTCCAAGAGCACCAGCGTCCCCCGCTTGGGGAGCAGCTTTTCCAGCCGCGCGCATTCGCGCTCGCGCATGCTCGGCGCCTCGACCCCCTTCTCCTCGCGCGCCTCCTGGATCTCCAGCGGGGCGTAGCGCCGGATCCTCCCGGCGTATTCCTCGATCCCCGCCCGGACCCAAGCCTCCTGGGTCTTGCCGACCCAAAGGAGCTTCAGCCTCACTTCTCCTTATGCTCCCAAAGGAATTCCTCGGGTATTTCCAACCGGGGCGCGCGTCCCCAGAGCTCGTCCAGATTGTAGATGCGGCGGACCTCCTCCTGGAAAACGTGCACGATCACGTCGCCGTAATCGATCACCACCCAGCGCCCCTCGTCCAGCCCTTCAATGTCGAGCGGGCGGTCGAACGGCTTCAACTCCGTCTTGACGGACTCGGCGATCGCCTGCACCTGCCGGTCGGAACGGCCGCTGGCCAGCACCAGATAATCGGCGATGCTGGAAATGCGGTTGATCTCCAGAACTTTCACGTCGAGCGCCTTTTTGTCCAGGGCGAAGGCCGCGCACTTGATGGCGCGCTGGGCGGACGTCAATACTTCCTTATCTTGCATCGGTGTATAACCTCTGTTCCTTTATGTAGTGCTCGACGGCATCGGGAAGCAGATACCTGATCGAGCGGCCGGCCCTGGCGAGCAGCCGGATGTGGCTGGAGGAGATGTCAAGAAGCACCCCGTCCAGCGCGTAGACTCCGTGACCGGAGCTGTGGCTGAGTCTTTTGGCGGTCGCATCATAACAGAATTCACATGCCAAGGCAACAGGGAGCGCTTTTTCCAGGCTCTCGATGCTGCAGCCGGGACGCTGCACGCAGATCAGGTTGCAGAGCGTGAAGATGGCGGGGTAATCGTGCCAACTGGAGATGTCGTGGAAAGAGTCGGCGCCGACGATGAAATAGAGCTCGTCGTGAGGGTACTGGAGGCCCAGCGCCCGCAGCGTGTCGACCGAGTAGGAGCGCCCGCCGCGCACCCCTTCCATGTCGGAAACGGCGAAGAAGGGGTTGTCGCCGGTCGCCAGGCGGACCATCTCCAGACGGTCGGCGAAGGAGAGCTCGCCCACCAGCGGCTTGTGGGGCGGGGTGCCGGCCGGGATGAAGATCACCCGGTCAAGCTCGAAGAGATCCCGCGACTCCTCGGCGATGCGCAGATGCGCGTTGTGAACCGGGTTGAAGGTGCCGCCCAGTATCCCGATCCTCATCTCCCCCGCGCCTCCCGCCAGTCGGTCGCCCTGCCCATCAGGGGCGCACCTGCCCGTCGCCGTAGACGATGAACTTGGTGGTGGTAAGGTCGGTGAGCCCCATCGGGCCGAAGGAGTGCAGCTTGGTGGTGGAAATGCCGATCTCCGCGCCCAGCCCCAGCTGGTTGCCGTCGGAGAAGCGGGTCGAGGCGTTCACCATCACCACCCCCGAGTTCACCTCGCGGATGAAGCGCTGGGCGTTGGCGTAGTCGGCGGTGATGATCGACTCGGTGTGCAGCGAGCTGTAGCGGTTGATGTGGTCGATCGCCCCGTCCAGCCCGTCCACCACCGCGACCGACAGGATCAGGTCCAGGTACTCGGCGTGCCAGTCCTCCTCGGTCGCCTCCTTGGCCATGGGCGCGAACCGCCGGAAGGCCGCGTCGCCCCGCAGTTCCACCCCCAGCCCGGAGAGCGTCAGGTAGATGAAGGGGACGAAGCTCTCGGCGAGGTCGCGATGGATCAGCAGCGTTTCCAGGGCGTTGCAGACGCCGGGGCGCTGGATCTTGGCGTTGATGATGATCTCGCGCGCCATCTCGAAATCGGCGGAGGCGTCGACGAAGATGTGGCAGACCCCCTTGTAATGCTTGATGACCGGGATCTTCGAGTGCTCCACCACGAAGCGGATCAGGCTCTCGCCGCCGCGCGGGATGATGACGTCGATGAATTCCTCCTGCTTCAGCATCTCCGTCACCCCCTCGCGCTCCACGAAGGGGATCAGCGAGAGCGCCGCGCTCGGCAGGCCGCGCTTCACCAGCTCGTCCTTGAGGACGCGGGCGATGACCAGGTTGGAGTGGATCGCCTCCGAGCCGCCGCGCAGCACCACGGCGTTGCCGCTTTTCAGGCAGAGGGCTGCGGCGTCCGAGGTGACGTTGGGGCGCGATTCGTAGATGATGCCGATCACCCCGAGCGGGATGCGCATCTTGCCGACCATCAGCTCGTTGGGGCGCTTCCACATGCCGGTCACCTCCCCCACCGGGTCGGGGAGCGCCGCCACCTCGCGGATGGCGTCGGCCATCGCCTTGACGCGGGCCTCGTCCAGCATGAGCCGGTCCAGCATGGCGGCGGAAAGGCCGTTCTTCTCCCCCGCCTGGAGGTCCTTGCGGTTCTCCTCGACGATCTGCGGCGCGTTGTCGGTCAGGGCCGTCGCCATGTCCGTCAGCAGTTCGTTTTTGACCTTGGACGACAACCTCGCCATGGCGAGGGAAGCCTGTCGGGCCTCGACTGCGATCGTGCGTATTTTCTCGGCAATGCTCATCTAAAAACCTCCGAAAGTTTACAAAATGACCAGGTTATCGCGATGGATGACGTCGTCGCCGTAGCGAAAGCCCAGGATCTGCTCGATCTGCGAGCTCTGCTGCCTGCTGATGCGCACGATCTCCTGGCTGGAATAGTCGACGATGCCGCGCGCGAACTCGGCGCCGTCCGGCGCCAGGATCCTCACGCAGGCGCCGCGGTCGAAGCGCCCTTCCACCTTGGCGATGCCGGAAGGGAGCAGGCTTTTGCCGTGCTTGGCCAACACCTCGCGCGCGCCGGCGTCCACCATGATGCTCCCCGCGGGCCTGAGCGTGAAGGCGATCCAGTGCTTGCGCCGGTTCAGGCACTCGCCCGCCGGGATGAACAGCGTTCCCAGTTCCTCGCCGCTCATCACCCGGCTGAGGTTCCCCTGCTCCTTGCCGGCGAAGACGATGGCGGCCACCCCCGACCTGGTCACCTTCTTGGCGGCCGCGAGTTTGGTGGCCATGCCGCCGGTGCCGACGCCGCTGCCGCTGCCGCCTGCTCCGCGCTCCATTTCCTTGGTGATGGCGCGCACCTGATGGATCAGGGTGGCGGCCGGATCCGTGCGCGGGTCGGCCGTGTACAGGCCGTCGATGTCGGTCATGATCAACAGCAGTTGCGCCTCCACCAGGTTGGTCACCAGGGCGGAGAGGTTGTCGTTGTCGCCGAACTTCAGCTCGTCCACCACCACCGTGTCGTTTTCGTTGATGACCGGGACGATGCCGAAGGCGAGGAGCGTGTCCAAGGTGCCGCGCGCGTTCTGGAAACGGCGCCTGTTGGCCAGGTCGTCGCGGGTGAGCAGTATCTGGGCGACCTTGAGCTCGTAGCCCGAAAAGGCCTCCTCGTAGGCCCGCATCAGCCGGGATTGGCCGATGGCCGCCGCCGCCTGTTTCTGCGGGAGCGTCGTCGGCCGGTCGGAGAGCCCCAGCGCCTGGCGGCCGGCGGCGACCGCACCCGAGGAGACGATGATCACATCGATCCCCCTGCCGCGCAACGCCGCAACCTCCGCGGCGAGAGCCGCAAGGAAGCTGGGGTTGACCCCGTTTTCCCCGCAGGTCAGCACCCCCGAGCCGATTTTCACCACGATTCTTTTAACCTTTTTCAGCAGTTCCTTGCGCATGTGCCCGTCTGTCCGTTGCCGCAGCCATGATGGTATTTATAAAGCAAGCGATATTAGCACGTTTGAAAACTCATGGCAATTGGCATGAAGCCCTCAACCCTTGGGTCAACACCGTCTTTAAATTAATTGACAAACAGCGGGGGGGACTTTAGACTGAGCCAATTTCGAGGTGACCTATTGCTGAACAAGAAGCTCTGGAAAAAAAGGCTGTATGCCATCCTCTCCCTTGACAGCCATCCAGGACACATAGCCGCCGGTTTCGCGGTCGGCGTCTTCATCAGCTTCACCCCCTTCTTCGGTTTGCACACCCCGATGGCCATCGCCATCGCCTTCCTGTTCCGGCTCAACAAAGTCACCTGCATCACCGGCGCCTGGGTCAACACGCCGATCACCGTAGTGCCGATACTGGGATTGAGTTACAAGCTCGGCAGGTTCCTGCGTGGCCGGCCAGCCGGCGAACTGCCGCTTGGCGGCGGCATCGAATGGCACAACCTGCAAAAGTACGCCAAGTCCATCATTTTGGGGACCTCCATACTCGGGTTCATAGCCGCGATCATCGCCTACTTCGTCTGTTACTACCTGGTGGTGAGGTTTAGGGCCAGGGACGCGGCCCAAGCCGAGTTGGACAAGGAAATGGCGGAGGTCGGGGAAGAACTGGAATAAGCAACAGGGATAAAAAACTGATATGGCTGTCAGTTGTCAATAAGAAAAAGTTGTCCCGCCCCTCGCTTTTAGAGGGTTTGGCGATTCCAATATTACATCCAGGGCACAGGCAGAGACGGGACCTTGTTGCGACGCTTGATCACTCTGATATACGCG